>CAZWRT010000026.1:0-14406 GCA_964636375.1 uncultured Lachnobacterium sp.
TCGTTGTTTTTCCTGCGCCGTTTTTACCGATAAAACCGAAAATGCTGTGTTCAGGCACAGTCAGATCAAGTCCGCTAAGCACTTCTTTGCTGCCAAAGCTCTTTTTTAGATTTTGTATTGCCAGCACATCCATGTCAGTCGTCCTCCTTCCCAAGCAGGAAGTACAGGATCGGGCCTATAAACTCCATGCCGATAATCACAACAACGATCCACAGAGTTCGATTGCCTCTTTTATAATGCTTATGGGTCAGAATGTGATAAAGTGTATAACCCAGCAGAGCAAACTCTGCGATTATCAGCGGAATCAAAAAGGGAAGAGCTTCCATAATCTTATCCATTCTTTTTTTTCTCCTTTCCGTAAGTTTCCACACAGAAGCCTTTATACCCGCAGCAGGTACAGGTCAATTTTCTGAGTGTAGGAGTATGCCTCGCCCAAAGAGCCTCTTGGAATTTAGGTTTAAATACCTCATGGCACTGTGGACAGATATACGCAACTCTTTTGAAATAAAAGTTCGATATCCAAAACACATACGGAATCGCTATCAAGACATACGCAGCAAAAAACCACCATATTCCCGCGACGATCCACAGAATGATAGCTGTCCACTGAATCATGCCGAGAGGAATACATGTAATCAGCAGGATAATGTGCAGTTGTCTCATTTTCTTCTTATTTTCCATCGCATAAGCTATATCACCGATAGATTCAACGGAGAAATTTTCCACGCTCTTCAGCTCTCGTTTCATTCCATCGATGATATCCAGCTTTGCCTGCCTTTCACTTACTTCCTCCCGGAGAATCTGCTCCTGCTGCTCAAGCAAAACAGAAATAACACTGCCGGGATTGTCTTCAGACAATAATTCTCCTATCCCATTGATTGAGATCCCCGCATCACGGAGAAAGCAGATGATCTTCATTCGCCTGAGGTCATCCTCTGAATAAAGCCGTCTGCCGCCCTCGGAGAGTTCGCTGGGCGTCAAAATCCCACGGGTATCATAATACTGCACCGTTCTCACGGATACGCCGCAGAGCTTCGCCATTTCTCCAGTCGTGTATTTTGACACAGCATTTACCTCCTTTCGCCCTCATTTTATTTCATTACGCAGCGTCACAAGCAATACCCTACGCAGGATGATTTTAAAATTTTCTGGATTTTACTCATATTATACCAGCTCCAGCCTGTTTGTTCACAGATTTTTCACATTCACACTACTCCAATAGTCTTGACAAGTAGAAACTACTGTGATAGTATGAGCATTACAAACTATTGCAATAGTTTACAAGGAAAGGAGCCCATATCATGGCTGTAAAGCTTTTTGATTCAGAACTGAAAGTAATGTCTGTACTTTGGAAGGAGGGTGATCTGACTGCGAAAGCAATTTCGGATATTCTCAAATCAGAGATTGGCTGGAACATGAATACCACCTATACCGTGATCAAAAAATGCATTGCAAAGGGGGCAATCGCACGCTCGGAGCCGAATTTCCTGTGCCACGCCCTTGTCTCAAAGCCGGAGGTTCAGGAGGCAGAGACCGATGAGCTGATTGGCAAGCTCTACGACGGCTCGATCGACAAGCTTTTTGCCGCCCTGCTGAGCAGAAAAAAGCTGACCTCCCATCAGATCGAGGAATTGAAGCAGATGGTAGAAACCTGGGAGGAGGTAGAGCAATGAACTTGTTGCAAATGAGCATTTCCGGCGCTCTGATGATTTTAGCCATCATCGTGATTCGGGCGGTGGGTTTACACAAACTTCCGAAAATAACCTTTGTGGCATTATGGGATATGGTGCTACTGCGGCTCCTGCTGCCCTTTTCACTGCCGTCGGCGTTCAGTATTTATTCGATCGCGGCAGGACTGATTACGGCGAAAGCCCCAGCCGACAATGCTCCCTCTGAGTTACCTTTACATATCGTGTCGAATGTAAACAGAGATGAGATCGCTGTGGCGGCTCCTTCGATTCCTGTGCCGGCGCAGACCTTCACCGTTGACCCGTGGATGCTCGTATGGCTAACCGGCACGCTGGCCTGTGGAGTGTTTTTTGCGGCGGCTTACCTGAAATGCCGCAGGGAATTTCGTATGTCACTGCCTATAGATCACGAGTTTGCACACATCTGGCTGGAGGAACATAAACTGCGCCGTCCTATTCAGCTGCGATCGTCAGACCGTATTTCTGCTCCGCTGACCTATGGTGTGCTGCATCCGGTCATACTGATACCCAAGACGATCGACTGGACAGATGAAAGTACCCTGAACTATGTGCTGACCCACGAATATGTGCATATTCGGCGTTTTGACTCAGTTATGAAGCTGGCGATGATAGCCGCAGTCTGTATTCATTGGTTTAACCCAATGGTTTGGCTCATGTACATTCTCTCTAACCGCGATATGGAGCTCAGCTGTGATGAGGAAGTTATCCGCCGGTTTGGGAACAAGGAAAAATCATCGTATGCGATGGCTCTCATCCGCATGGAAGAACAACAGAGCCGTCTCGCACCATTCTGTAACAGCTTTAGCAAAAATGCAATTGAAGAAAGGATCACTGCCATTATGAAAAATAAGAAAAAAACCATTCCGGCGCTGCTTGCTGCAACCGGTTTATTCATCAGTGTAACTACCACCTTTGCGACCTCCGCCGCAGAGCCGGCAAAAAAACAACCTGATTCCACACCGGTTGTGGAGTGGTGGACCGCCGAAGAATACTCCAAATGGCTTGAAAATGAAAAGAAGGAGCTTCAGTCCATGCTGGGAGAAAAAGGCTGGACAGGTGGTCGCGGAGATTTTATCTGGACACAGGAAGTCATCGACGAAACCATTGCCATGTATGAGGATATTTTGGAGCAGATCAAAAACGGCTGCCTGGTCTCCAAAACAGTGGACGGTTCGGAGGATACCCTTCTCATGTCGAATGCTTCCAATTTTTACTCTATTTACGATGCAGATCAAATCTCTCCATATGAATATGAAGGATATGAGGAATACCAGCCTTTTGACATCTCGCTGGACAAGAAAGAAAATGCACTTTACTACAAAGGAGAGAAAATCCGTTATTTCCAGGACAGTGTAGATATTGGGGATGGCGGTGTCTGCAGCAGATGTAACTATTACCGCGAAGATGGCACTGTAAGCCTGCGCACAGTCCGGCAGGCAGAGCCAAATCCGGATGGAAGCACAAACCTTTTCGGTCCAATTCTCAGAATTGAACTGCTTTCAGACACAGAGGCCGACAGGCTGATACAACTGTATGTCATCCCCTCCGTCGAGCAGGTGACGGAAACCATAGTAGTATCCAAGCAGTTGTCAGACGAGGAAGAAATGCTGAAACGATATACTCCCTTTGGTCTGACCTATGAACTTAACGTTGACTCGAATACCGGTTTGGTTATGAAATGGAAGGGCAAGACAGTGCACAGCTTATATGACACGGAAACTGGCACTTGGTTCGCCAACAGCCTTAATGGACTGTACCTTGGACCGAATGCCATCGACCTGGAGACGGTTTATGTAAACGGAAAATTAACCGGCTTGAGAGAAGTCCGGTCACATGGTGAGGCTGTACAGCAGCAGGCTGCAGAGACCACCGTCGCGAACGGAACCGAAACCGACCAGGGAACGCCGCTTCCGGATCTGTTCGATAAATATAAGCCGTATGGCATCACTTATCGTGAAATCCAGACGGCAGGTGGAGTACAGAGAAATTTATATTACAACGGTAAGCTTGTCAATCAGTTTGTTGATATCAACCCCGATGGCAGCGTTTTCACCTTCGGCTCTTCTGAGCAACGTGAGGACGGATTAAAGATTTATACCGTTTATGAAAACGGAAAACTTGCAGGTATTAGATCATAATTTGTCAAGGGTGCTTTTCTTTTGCGGTGGAGAGCAGGATGCGGTCGTTGTCCAGCTCTTCGCCAGCACCCACGGCAAACTTCTCAAGGAGCATCTGAACCGTCAGACTGCTCCGCTCTTCGCCTTTAATATCCAGAACAATTTTCCCATCGTTCATCATCAGCGTGCGGTTGCCCACCTCGAGCGCCTGATTCATATTGTGCGTCACCATCATGCAGGTGATGCGGCGCTCCTCCACGATCTCTTTGGTGAGCGAGAGCACCTTCTCCGCCGTCTGGGGGTCCAGCGCCGCCGTGTGCTCATCCAAAAGCAGTATTTTCGGAGTGACAAGCGTCGCCATGAGAAGCGTCAACGCCTGCCGCTGCCCGCCGGACAAGAGCCCCACTGGATTTTTCATCCGGTCCTCAAGGCCCATATTCAGCCTGGAGAGAGCCTCTCGGAATCGCTCCTTATCCTTTCTGCTCACGCGGCTAAGAAACGCGTGCTGTCCGCGGGATGCCCGCAAATATGCAATCGCCAGATTTTCCTCAATCGTCATGTGGGGCGCCGTCCCTTTCATGGGGTCCTGAAACAGATGCCCGATGTATTTGGATCGCTTGTACTCGGGCACAAAAGTGATATCCTCACCGTCCAGCTCCACAAAACCCTCGTCCACATAGAAATTGCCGCAAATGGCATTGAAGGTTGTGGATTTCCCCGCGCCGTTCGAGCCGATCATCGTGATAAAATCCCCATCCTCCACCTTCAGATTCAAATGATCCAGAGCTACCCGCTCATTGACGGTCCCGCGATTAAAGGTCTTGGAGACATCGATCATTTCTAACATTCACCACGCCCCCTCTCTCTCATCAGCTCCTCATGCCTTTTCAGCGCCGCGCGTCTGGTGCGCCGGAGCGCGACCATCTCCCTGATCGCAGGCATGGAAATCGCGACTGCGACGATCACCGCCGACACCAGCTTGAGCGCCGATGCCGGGAGCGAAAAGCGCAATGCGATTGCAACAATAACCCGGTAAAGACACGAGCCGAAAATCACGCCGACCGCGCGAATGCCGATCGAGCGCCTTCCCACCAGGGTCTCCCCGATAATCAAAGAGGCAAGTGCAACCGTCACCATGCCGGTGCCCATGTTGATATCCACGGACTTCTGATATTCGCCGAGCAGACATCCCGCCAGCGCCGTCATCGCCCCGCCGATACACAGTCCAACCGTGGTAGTAAAGACCGGATTGATCGAGGAGCTCCTGACCATGGCAATGTTGTCTCCGGTGGCGCGGATCGACAATCCCAGACGCGTCCCGAGAAATAACAGCAGCAGCACAGCAAGAATCGCCACAAAAATGAACGCAACAATCAGCTTATAGTAATCCGCAAGCACCGTATCCGCAAGCGCGTTCTTCATCATCGTGAACACCGTGGTCGTGCTGTTTAAGCTGAGCGTTGCCTTGCCCATGATGAGAATGTTGATCGTATACAGTCCCGTATTCACGATAATTCCTGCCAGCATGCTCTCCACCTTCATTTTGGTCTGTAAAAAGGCGTTGATGGCCCCCGAGCAGATCCCGGCGGCAATCGCCGCGGGAAATGCCAGAAAGGGATGCCCTGCCGTCGCGACAACTGCGCCCACGGCAGCTCCCATGGTATAGCAGCCATCCGTGGATAGGTCACAAACATTCAGCATAGAATAGGTCAAAAACAGCGCCAGCGCAATCAGCGCATAGATCAGCCCCAGCTCCAGTGCACTCTGGATCAGTGCCCACGTAATGAACATGTTAAGTCTCCTTCACTCTCAAATACCTATTATTCAAACTCCTCTGCGGTCTGGATCTCCCTGAACGAATTGCAGAGCGGCTCAAAAGCAGTCTTGATCGTGTCAAGGTCATAACCCATCTTTTCGCAAATCTCGGTATTGACCGTCGCGATTCCGTTGTCAAAGGTCTTCACCGGCATGGTTGCCGTATCCTTGCCGTTCACCAGCAGGTCCACAACCATATCCGCGGTCTCGATGCCGAGGTTTGCATAGTCCACACCGTATCCGCAGAATGCACCGTTGAGCGCGAAGGAATCTGCGCCGCCGAAATGCGGAATTTTCGCCTCCTCAAGCAGCTCATAGATAGAGAGCTCCGCCGTCATAATCGTGTTGTCGGACGGAGTAAATACTGCGTCCACGCCATCCGCAATCAGAGACTGTGTCGCAAGAATCACATCGTCCGTGGTGGAGCCCATCTTCTCTACATAGGTAACGCCGTTCGCATCGCACCACGCCTTTGCATCCGCGATTGCCTGTCTTGAGGAACTCTGTGCGGTGTCATAGAGAAGTCCCAGCTTGCCCAGGTCCGGGTTTGCTGCCTTGATCAATTTCATGATTGTCTGTGTATCCAGCGCGTCAGAGGTTCCGGTCACATTGCCTCCGGGTGCCTCCATGGTCGCGACCAATCCGTCTCCCACCGGATCGGACACTGCGGAAAAGATCACTGGAATATCGGTATCCTCCGTCGCTGCCTGCATCACCAGCGCCACCGGTGTAGCGACCGCGACGATCACATCTACCTTGTCCGCGATCTGATTCGCCGCGATCTGATTTAAGACCGACGAATCCCCCTGCGCGTTCTCATAGTGATTCGCGTAATCAAATTTCACGCCAAGCTCTTTCCCTTTTGCGTCAAGCTGTTTCTCAATGTTCTCCACGATCTGGTTCAGGGAAGCGTCATCCACGTAATTGACAATTCCCACCTTGTAGACCGTGCCATCCGTTTTGGGGGTTCCGCACGCCGTCGCAGAGACCGTCAGCGTCAGAGCCATCACAAGTGCCATCAGTTTCTTTTTCATAAAATTTTCCTCCCTTTTGCCCATTGTTCTATATACTATGAGCATTCCGGGGTACATTCTACCACAGGATCGTCGTTCATGCAAATAAAAAGCGAATATCTTGCTTTTTTTCGATTAGAATGATACTATCTTAAAAAACAGAAAGGATGATTACCTTGAAAAAGAAACTGATAGCGCTTGTGCTGACGGCCGTGATGACACTCACTCTGTTTGCAGGCTGCGGCTCATCCACAGATACCGACGTAACGATACGCCTTGGCGGTCTGAAGGGGCCTACCTCCATGGGACTGGCAAAACTCCTGACCGACGCCAGGGATGGGAACTCCGCAAGCGCGATAGAATATACACTGGCGGTTGCAGCGGACGAGCTGACCTCCGCCCTGATTCAGGGAAATCTGGATATGGCCGCTGTGCCAAGCAATCTGGCAAGCGTGCTCTATAACAGGACAAACGGTGAAATTTCTGTTCTCGCTGTAAACACGCTGGGAGTCCTCTATATTGTGGACACTAAGGACTCCATCCATTCGTTCGCCGATTTAAAGGGCCGGACGATCTATGCGACCGGCCAGGGGACAACTCCGGAATACTCACTGAAATACCTGCTGCAGCAGAACGGGCTCGATCCGGACAAGGATGTGACGCTTGAATTCAAATCAGAGTCCACGGAGATCGTTTCGATCATGAAATCCACGGACGAGGAAGTGATCGCCATGCTCCCGCAGCCTTTCGTCACTGTGGCCTCATCCAACGTGGAGGGGCTGAACGTGGCACTCGACCTGAACGCGGAGTGGAACGCGCTGAACAACGGGAGCAGCCTCGTGACCGGTGTTCTGATCGCGCGCAACGCATTTTTGGATGATAATCCGAAGGCGGTTACTGCATTTTTGTCCGAGTATAAGTCATCGACCGCCTATGCCAACACGAATGTCGAGGAGGTTTCCGAGATGATTGAAGCGCTGGATATCGTAAAAGCGCCGATCGCGCAGAAGGCACTGCCCCAGTGCAACATTACCTATCTGGATGGGGCGGACATGAAGACGGCAGTGAGCGGATATCTGCAGATTCTATATGACCAAAACCCACAGAGTGTCGGCGGTGCGCTCCCGACAGACGATTTCTATTACGGCGCGCAGTAATATGGCATCAGAAAGAAAATTCTCTGAAAAAAAATGGAAAAGCCGGGCAGAAAAAGCGGCAGCGATCGCTGCCGCTCTTCTTGTATGGCAGATTGCCTCCATGCTGTTAGACCAAAGCATTCTGCTCGCCTCACCGCCCGAGGTGGTGACGGCGCTCGGGCAGATTCTGACCACGCCGGATTTTCTGCGGACCGTTTGGTTTTCCTTCGCGCGGATCGCCCTTGGCTTTCTGCTGGGTTTTTGCGCGGCCAGTGTGTTCGCAGTACTCAGCGCGCGCTTTCACATCGTGGAGGTACTTCTATGGCCGTACATCGCAGTCATCAGGGCAACGCCTGTTGCGTCCTTTATCATTCTCTGCCTGGTGTGGCTGACCTCGCGCAACCTGTCTGTTTTTATCTGCTTTTTGATCGTGTTCCCCACGGTTTACACGAATCTGCTGGCAGGCATAAGGAACCGCAGCTTGGCGCTGGCAGAAATGGCAAAGCTGTATGAAATCCCCATGGGAAAGCGCTTTCTCGCGCTTGATCTGCCACAGATCCGCCCCTATCTGTTGTCCGCGCTGGAACTCTCCATCGGCATGGCGTGGAAGGCGGGTGTGGCGGCAGAGGTCATCGGAACCCCTGCGGGTTCCATCGGAAAAATGCTCTACACGGCAAAAATTTATCTGGCGACCCCTGAGCTGTTCGCCTGGTCGATCGTTGTCGTGATTGTCAGCGTCCTTTTTGAAAAAGCGATGGTCGGGCTGTGCAGGTTATTCTATCGAAAATTGGAGCGTCTGTTATGGATATTAAAATAGAACAAATATGTTTCCGTTTCGGGGAGCGCGAGGTATTCACGGATTTCTCTATGGATGTTCCCGGCGGATCAATTCTGTGCCTCATGGGTGAGAGCGGCTGCGGCAAGACAACTCTGCTTCGCCTTCTGTCCGGCCGGCTCACGGCATGCGCGGGCAGGATCACCGGGACCGACGGTCAAAGGATCTCCATGGTTTTTCAGGAGGACCGCCTGTGTGAGGATTTCTCCGCAAAAGTGAATGTCAAACTCGGCTGCTGCCGGGGCTGTTACCCAAACCACGCACCCGTGAGCGAAGCCGCTGTCCTCGCACATCTTGACGCGGTCGGGCTGTTCGACATGTCGGACAAACGGGTGTCCGAGCTCTCCGGCGGCATGAAACGCCGCGTCGCAATTGCGCGCGCCATGCTCTCCGACAGCGATCTGCTGCTTATGGACGAGCCATTTACGGGACTGGACGCCGCCACCAAACAGCAGGTCATCCGCTATGTCCTTCGAGAAAAGGGCGGACGCACGCTTCTGGCCGTGACTCACGATGCAGACGAGGCGGCGGCGCTGGGCGGAACCATCATCCGCCTGCCCTCCCCCACCGCTGAGGAGACGATATGACAGACATTTATTTTTATCAATTGCCGGAAAATGCGGACTGGACGGATTACGAGCCGTTTCTGCCGCTCGTCTCTAAGGAGCGGGCAGAGCGCGCCTTACGAATTTCCTCCGTCCCGAATCGAATTCTATGCTTATGCCCGGAACTGCTCCTCCGGCAGATCGCCTGCGAGCGCCTTTCTCTGACCAACAACGCGCTCCATTTCGCAACGGCTGAGCACGGAAAACCCTTCCTCGCCGGACATGAAGACTTTTTCTTCAACTGGTCGCACACACGGAACGCTTTTGTGCTGGCTGTGGCAAAGTCCCCGGTGGGGATTGACATCGAGCCCTGCCGCCCCCACAGGAATGCGCGAAGACTGGCAGAGCGCTTTTTTGCAGAAAAAGAGACCTCCTATGTCACAGGGGAGGTCTCTGATTCGGATTATCGTTTTTGTGAGGTCTGGACCCGTAAGGAAGCCTTCACAAAATTCACCGGAAGCGGGCTGACGGTTGACCTGCGCGCGTTCGACGTCACGGAGGACCCTGCTCTCACCTCACGGCTCGCAACCTTCCGGCTGAATGAATATATCCTCTCTCTGTGCTGCGATTCCAGCGAATACACACTGACGGAGCTCAAAGAAATTGCTCCGCCGCCGCAATAATACGACTGCATCACTTCATCAACTGTTTCCGGCTGTCGTTCAGAAGTGTCGTGCTGTACAGGAGCAAAATATCCGCATTCTCAAAATCCACGAAATTTCCCAGATACATCGGGGAAATATAGCGAATGTCCACCAGTGTCACCTTGCGGTATCCGTGGGTCAGAAGCGGCGCGAGGCTGCTGCCGAAGGAGTCCCGGAAGATAACCAGCTCTTTATCGGATGCCGCATTGGGATTCTCCATGGTAATCAAGGCCTTCGAGCCGGACAAAAACAGCTCATAGCCGTCCTTCCCCGCCGCCTTTTCCAGATCATACAGCGGATTCACTTCCGGCACACCGTTGTCCAGGCACCGGATCTCCAGGCCCTCCATCTCATCATTGATCAGATAGGTCAGACTGTCCGGTGCGAGCGGCAGCGCCGCCTGCCCGTAGTAGACCCCGTAAAAAGGCGCATCCACTGTCATGGTGCGATAGGAATCATATGCCGTTGCTCCCATCTGCTGCGCCAGATATTCCGCCACGTCCGTGATTTTTTCCTGTTTCCAGTGCGTATCCGTATAATAGTAATCCCCGACCTCCAAAAGTCCGGTCACATCCACATATTTCGCGTAATCTGCCGTCTGTTCCTTAAGCTCTGAAAACAATGCCTCGTAATCCAGAGACGGATGTCCGCTCTCCTTGGCAAGAAAGTAATTTTTGTCCGGTATCACACACAGATAGACCGGCCGATCCTGAAAGAAACGGGCATTAAGATCCGCGAAACGCTCCAGCGCCCAGTCGATGGACACCTGATCCAACGGATATTCGACCTTGACTGCGTGGCGATCCATCAGATAAATGCCGTTGATCTCTTTCTCCGCCAGCGCATACAGGCTGACTACGGAATAAACCGTTCGGAATTCATCCCTCAACGGGAACTGGTCTGTCGCGTAGTCCTCAAACTTTGTCATAAAGCTTTTGTCTCCGCCTGCAACAAGGCTCTCTGCCGTAAGCGCGGGCCGCTCGCTCAAACGCCTTCTCTCACTGAACGAATATTCATCCGCAGGCTTTACCCACGCGAAAACAGCCAGTCCGAAAAGGAGGACAGACATAACGGCAATGGTAACTATATTTGTTTTTCGCTGATTCATGGCTGCCTCCTCTCTCAAAATCTGAAATACAGGAACGGATTATAAGAACCATTCACTAAAAACGCCGTAGCGACAACGAGAATCAGCGCAAGACCAATCGGCTCCGCCACGCTGCAGACTGCTGCTCCCGCCTTATTCTCCTTCAATTTGGCATAAACACGCGCCGCAAGAGGCGTAGCCCCGAGCACGCCGACCGCAAGGATGACCGCGTAATTCCGCAGACAGTACAGGCCGTAGGAAGTCGCAAATCTGATCCCCTCCGCGCCGAACATTCCGGCGAGCAGTGAACCTGCGAGAGACATGTTGTCCGCATGGAAAATCACAAAGCTGAACAGTATGAGCACAAGAAAATAGACTCTTCCCACAATCCGATGCTTGTCCAGAAATCCTTTCAGCCAAAATTTCTCCAGAAGCAAAAGCACCGCAAAATAGAGCCCCCATATCACATAGTTCCACGCAGCACCGTGCCATAATCCCGTCGCCAGCCACACAATAAAAATATTGACAAACTGCCGGATTTTCGACACGCGGTTGCCGCCCAGCGGGATATAGAGATAGTCACGGAACCAGCCGCCCAACGTCATGTGCCATCTCCTCCAGAACTCCGTCATGCTGCCGGACAGGAACGGATAGTTAAAGTTTTCCGGAAACTCAAAGCCAAAGATATGCCCTAAACCGATTGCCATGTCGCTGTACCCGGAAAAATCAAAATAGATGAACAGCGCGGCGGTCAGGGCGTACGCCCAATAGGACAGCACAGACGCTGCCTGAGGCTCAATCAGCACGTTGCACAGCTCTCCGAGCGAGTTCGCAATGATCACCTTTTTGCCAAGACCCAGCGTAAAACGGCGGATGCCAAGCGCCGTGCGCTCAACCGTATGCGCTCGCTCTGTCAGGCTTTGCTCGATATCCGAATACCGCACGATCGGCCCCGCAATCAGCTGCGGGAACATTGCAATATAGGTAGCCAGGTTGAGCAGATTCCGCTGCGCTTTTACCTGTCCGCGATACACATCAACCGTGTAGCTGAGCATCTGGAAGGTGTAGAAACTGATTCCGATCGGCAGGGCGATCCCCAACAGCTTTATCGAAATTCCGGTCGCCTTGGAGAAGCTGTCAAGGAAGAAGTCAACATACTTGAAATAAAAAAGGAAACCGAGACTGAAGATCACAGACAGCGCCATCCAGACTCTGCCCGACAATCCGCCCCGGTGCTTTTCAATCTGTATTCCGCACACGTATCCGATAAGGATACTGACCGTCATCAGCAGAACATACTTCGGCTCACCCCACGCATAAAAAACCAGGCTGCACACGAGCAGCACAAGATTTTTCAGTTTCCGGGGCGCTGCCAGATATAACAGCAGCACCACCGGAAGAAAATAGTATAAAAATACAATGCTCGAAAATAACATAGATCCTACTCTAACGTTTCATTGCAGACTACGGTTGCTCCATTGATCTTCTCTCCTGCTATGTTAACAAAGCTGTCGATCAGATCCCCTGACCCAAAGGCATACATCACATAGTCACCGGCCGTAACAATTGCAATCTTCTCCGGAAATCCACACATAAACTGGTTATTTTTGATGGTATCCTTGATCTTGTCCGCCGCGCCCGCCGCGTCGCCATTGGTCACATGCACAGCCGCACTTGTGAAGGTGTTGGCATTCATCATATGAATCAGAGATGCCGCATCATCCACATTCGCCTGTACATCCGCCGGAATCAGCAGTGTATAAGTCATTCCATCCGTATCCGAAACATCGAACTTACCTGCCGCGCCCTGAACGGCATCCTCGTTCATATTTCCACCAACGCAGGCGAATTTGTTATCCTCCGGGAAGTTGTCCCAGACGGTAGTCATCAGAGACAGCGCGTCCCCACCGGTCTGAGCATCATTTCCCCCCGGCTGGGTATCGTTTCCGGAATTTTCAGGCTGAGTATTTGTACTCTCCGGCTGGGAATTCTTCTGGGTATCATCACCCTTGTTGCCGCATCCTGTCATAGAAAATGCCAAAACGCAGCAAAGTAACATCGCTACTAATCTTTTCATGCTATTCCTCCTTATTTCATATATTGTCATACAGCATGGCAATAATTATACCCGATTGCAGGAATATTATCAAGTCCCGGCTTTTTCCTTAGCAAAAACGGTAGCGAATATCCGCAAACTGCACAATATCGTTAATCTTCAGCAGCCGGCGCTCCTTGTATACCAGCGTCTCATCGTTGACGCAGGTGCCGTTGGTGGAGTTTAAATCTTCTATATAATAATGATCCCCGTCACGGTCAATCCGCGCGTGCAGCTGACTGATGGTGTCACGCACAATCCGAGCGTCCGCCTCCGGTCCGTGACCAATCCACACCACCTTCGACTCCAACCGGATGTCTTCGAGCTGCTCCGCTCCCTGATAGAGCAGAACCCCCCGCGGCGCACCTCGAAAACCGTTCAGACACACGGTTGGAAAAATTTCCTCCTGCGGCACGGAAATTTCCTCCTCGGGGTACACCACGACCGGCTGGTCCTCTTTCTTTTTCGCTTTCGCAAGCGTTTCCTCGATTCGTTCCAGGAAAGTTTTTAGATAATTTTTTATATTTACAATAAAATCTCCCCCAGCCTTTGTTTCCCCAATCACCGGTTTTGCCTTCTGCATTGCAAGAAATACACCAGTCTCCCGATTATTCTGCCTTTTTTCTTGTTGAGGCAGACGAACACTCCTCAAAATATTTCCTCGCAAACTGACGTCCTTCTCTGGTTCCCTCCCGTAACGTCCCTGCTGGGGTTCCCTCTCGTAACGTCCCGCCTGAGACTCCCGCTCGTAAGATCCTGTCTGAGGTTCCCTCTCGTGATTCCCTGTCTGGCTCTGCGACCGAACCTCCGGCTGAAAAAGAGGACGGCTCTCCTCTTCCGATTGACCGCTTTCCCTGCTCCTCGTCTCTGTGATGAAATCCCGGATATCCGTCAGGGAATAGCTCTCCTCCAAAGTTTTCTCGTAAATTCCATAGACCGTGCGCACCGCTGCCTCATCCTTGTGGTCAATTCTGGTCAGCAGATACTCCATGAGCTGCTGGAATTCCAGCTCGATCTGTGTATTATTGCCCGGATAGAGTGTAAAAATAAACTCCCGGTTACTGTTGGTGATAAACACGAGCTCTGGGTCCAGCATCAGGCAGTTCGTGTGAATCAGATTCCACTCCAAAATCTCCAGTTCACTGCAGATACTGACTATCAGCCGCTCCACAAATTCAATTCCGATCTGTTTCATGCGACAGTATGTATCGAGCGATTGTTTGCCCGATATGTTGTACCAATACTGACCGCCTCCGTCAACATACGCCTTTTCCACCGGCAGCGTTCCCCTGAGCTTTCCCTTGAGCATCAGCCGCTCATCCAACCCGTCATTCATGCCCTCGGGAATCT
>CAZWRT010000026.1:14416-35142 GCA_964636375.1 uncultured Lachnobacterium sp.
TATTCCCAGTCGAAAACTCTAAAGAATACATAGAAGCAACTTCATGCCCTCGGGAATCTTCATATAACTGCCTGTCATGTTTCTCTCATAAATCACTTCACGATTAATCATCGAACACCTCTCCTAACGCCTGATATGTGTAAAAATTGTCCACCTCCCACATATCTGCGATACTTTCCTGCTCCGTCTCCGTTTTAATCTCCTGATACATGGATATCCCAAGCTTCATTGCGAGCGCCATCGCAGCGATCACCAATGGTCCGATCAGGGACGCCTCCACCGTGTAAACAGCTCTCCAGCGGCGCCGCAGCCATTTTCCCGCAAATTTTCGTACCTTACTCCGCCTGTCCATCGCTTTCACATTCTCCATTGCCTGTCCATCATTTCTACATTCTCCATTGCCTGTTCATCACTTCCATGCTCACCGTTCCTATCCGCCGCAGCAGGTTTCACGCACCATGAGTATCACATAACCTGCCAGCAAAAAGGGCACGAACGGCAGAGTAGCCCTGCGCCCCTTATGCGCCACAAGCATAAGGCCGAGTGCCACAAGCCCCGCCAGCGTGAGCGCAGCCATACACAGCTCAAAAATCTGTCCCGGCGAAAGATACGCGCCCAGACACAGGATCACAAGACCATCCCCATAGCCGATGCACTCTCTGCCGACATATGCAATCAAAAGAAAGACCATCCCCGGCAGATACGAAAGCAGCATTCCCGGTCCCTTCCATGCACCGCACAAAAACGACAGTGCCAGTCCAAGCGCACCCATGATTAAAATCTGCAGGCTGGCAAGCTCCCTCCTTCGAATGTCCTCCACTCCCAGATACAAAAGTCCTGCAAAACCCACTGTATATTTTATAGTTGTCATTATTTCCATGTGTTTCCCTATAATTATTTTTACATTTAATTTTTATTTTCCTTATTTTCATGCTCACCACACTTCGAACAAGGTCCTCTTCCGCGCACCTCCGACATCGGAATCAGAGAAATCGTCCGTTTGAGCCCACTGCATGACAGACGATTGTGGTATCGTTCTCCATAGTCCGTGACATAAACAAATTCCGATTTTGAGCCGTTTTTCGCGCACATCGGGCACGAATAATAGATACCCCCATCCTTATTTCGCAGTTCTGAGACTGTCTCGGAGCTGACCGCGCAGATACTCAAATCAAGATAATGGCAAAAGCGGCTGCGGTGATAGACGCTCCCCCTCTGCGTCACATACACATAGTCTTCCTGCTCACCGCTCTTTCCGTCCCCTGTCCATTTTCGATTTCTCGATTCCTGAGTTGCGAATATTCCACCAGTTTTAAATAAATTAATTGGTGATTTAATATAATAATTTGCTCTTAGTTCAATGTAATCTCCGGTAAAATCCGACGTCAGGAGCGAAATTCCGTTCGTTCCACCCGCGACAAAATCGTCGATAACGTCATATTTTTTAACTTCCTTCCGGAAATGAGCCTCCGCCAAAACGAGCAGCGCCGGTTCCGAATCGACTGTACCTGCCTCACACGCAGTCTTTCTCCCCGCACAGTACAGAGCAGTCTGCACCCCGGTCTGCACTTGAAGAACACGGAAGAAAAAGAGAAGAAAAGCAAAAAATCCTGCTAAAAGCGGCAGAATCACCGCCGCCTCCAGCGTATAGGATGCCTTGTGGCAGGTGCAGGAGCGTGTCCCCTTGCCCGGGCCTGCCGTCATCATATTAGCTTGGGAGATATGATGCCGCCTCGGCCGCTTTGTCTGATTTTTGTGTGCGTGCTCAGGGAGAGTTTTTCCTGTATGTTTGTAGTGCTTTTTTCTGCAAAGAGACACACGCCTGCACCTGCCTTTCTTTAGGTCTTTTCCCTTTTGTTTAAATTCTCCAGATAGCTGTATTTCGCATCCCGCTGGATACAGAGCCGGTCAGACCTTTCATCCAGGAGCGTGACAAAGCCTGCAAATACCGGCACATAGGAGTAGGTGCAGCAGACTTCCGCCTCACAAATGACACAATCCATCCGAAAATTCTCATATCCGGTTATTCGCCGAATCGCCGCCTCCTGCACATCCATCGTGCGCATCGCCAGCTTTTCTGCGCTGTGGAAAAAAAGGAGCAGGCTCAGATAGTCGCGGTAATTCTTTCCTCCGGGACTACTCTTTGCCTTGGCGAATCCAGTCAAAAGCTCCGGAATCACATCGAGATCCGAGGTCCACTCCACCTCGCTTTTCATCATCGCGACCTTTTCCCCGGCGAGCAGGGCACGCAAATCCAAGACGCTCTCCGCAAACGCCCACGCTGCCAAAATTCCATACTTGACCGCCTCAATAATCAGCGGATTCACAGTCACTCCGGCCAGAAGCGTCGCAAGAGCAAGTGCCTCCGCCTGCTTTTCGGGCATGAGTACAATGCTTGCAAGGTTCATCGCCTCGCGGATTGCCAGAATCTCTGCCACCGCGATCTTTAAATTTGCACGGTCCTCGCTTTTCCCGCCAATCAGGTATTCCAATTCGTAGTTGAGCCCGCGGTCAGCCGCCTCATCTGTGTAATCTGTCAGATAATGCGTCAGATACCGGTTCATCAGCACCTGATCGTACCAGTTTCCCGACAGCTCCCGCCCTCCGATCCCGCATTCCAGCGTGCGCCCGGAAACCGCGCGATCCAGATTTATCTCTGCCTCGGAAATCACCGCATTATTTGGCAGCACCAATGAGAGAATCCCGCGTTTTTTTGCCTTCACGACGGTCGTCAGCAAATTTTCCTCCGAGTCACCCTCATAATTTCCACCGGAATCGGCGCCATCCGGCGCTTTTCCCAACATCACAGGTCCTGGGTGCTCCGGAACGGCAATGCCCGAATCAGAAACCTGCGCCCCCTCATCGGCAGACTTCCGAATACTGTCCAGAGAGTCGAGCGCCTCCCCGATCGATGCGTCCCCATTTCCATAGCCGTCCCGGATCTCCTTCGCAGATTCGTAGCTGCTGTACAGCGCCTGCGCCGCCTCGTATGCAAGATTGTTCTTCATATAAGAGACAACCGCCTTCTCAAACACCTTCCCCTGCCGATCCGTCATCAGCAGATACGAAGAAAACTGCGCGTCCGTCATCTCTGCCGTTATGAAGCTGTCCCCCGCCAGAAGTTGACTTTTCGCTTTGCTCCCGAGGTTCGCAGCCGTCAGATTTCTGAGCTCTGCTTCCACGTTATTGAGCGAAAAATTCCCGGAATTATCTTCCGCGCAAAGCCCAACAAGGCGGTATTTATCCCACAAAGGAGAGCAGTAACCCGCAAATGCCGATTCGAGCACGGCATCCGTATTCATCTGCAATACCTTATGATACTCCACATTTCGGGCCGCCTCGAGCAGCATAAAAATGAGCTGCGCAACGAGCATGAGGGAAAGCGCTGCAAAAACCGTAATACTGCCGCGACATTTTTCGCGCTTCAACTAGACCTCCCTGGACCGCTCCGTAATCGTCGAGAAAATATCTGTGACAAGAGCTGTCAATTTATCTTTAAACAGCACCACAAGACCTATCAAAACGACCACAATCAGTATCATTTCCACTACTCCAATGCCATCCTCGCCCTGAATAAAGTTTTTAAATCCTAACATAATTTTTCCTCCTTATGTGTTAAATGAAAGCATTGCCGGAACCATAATTATTGCAATTACGATTACGAGCATTAACATCATGGGGATCAGGAGCCTGGTTTGGGCCTCCTCCCCCAGTTTCCTTGCGAGCGCCTTGCGCTCCTCCAGTGCGGTCTGAGATTCCTGCTCCAAAAGCTGGCAGAGTCCCCGACTCCCCGTGTTCAGATTCTGAATCAGGATACGCACAAGCCGGTGATAGACCCCCAGCCCGGTCCTTTCACCAAAATTTTGATAAGCTCTTCGCTCACTCTCACCGTCGGAAATCTCATGGCTGGTGACAAGCATTTCCTCGTAGATATAGCGCGGAGATTTCGTCTCTTTCTCCCTCTTGTCGGAATATCGAGCGGAAATTTTATCCCATGCCTGCTTGAGGGACATTCCGGCTCCCAGAAGGATTAAAAGCTTGTTCACAACCTCCGGGTAATCCAGCCTCATCTGCTCCCTTCTGTGCCGTTCCTGCTCTCGAGCACGCTCCTGTTTCACGAAATGCAAAAGCATTAAAATCAAAATTTCAAAAAACAGAACCTTCCATACCAAATGTTTCTTCGTTTCCTCCCAGACCAGACGGTAGCCGTCCACCTCCTCCGGAAGTGCTACGAACTCCCCATTTTCTGATGCCATCTGCGCCTCAATCGCGGACTCTACCGATGCCAGCAGCTTTTCTCCGTCCGTTCTGGCCTTCGGATACACGATAAAGCCGAAGCTATAGTCCACCCGGTACCCGCCGCAGGTGAGCACAGCCGCAGCATTCACCACCTCTCCAGCCTCCGGAATCGAACCGTCTATCACAGAGCCGTCCACCTCCATCACATGGTAACTGTCCAGCCTCCACTTCGCCTCAACCAGCCCGTCCACATACCTCTCTGCCATACGGACATCCTGCGTGACACAGTCTGCGTCTTCGCCCTCCGCGAAAAAGCTCCTGTCGATCTCTTCTTTTGCCTGCTCAAAATACTCGCTGGCCTCCTCCTCCGTGACTGCCATCTCCCGGACACTCAGCGGATAGCGATAGTCCTCGAACAGCCCCTCCGCGCTCAGCATCAGGTTTACGTCCGTGTTTCCCCCTCCGGGTTTTGCACGGACAATCCGGTTTCCGGCGCCTACCTGCATCTCGGAGCGCTCAACATACCATGCCAAAAAAAGAAACAACACGCAGACGGCTCCGATCTCGATTACCTTTTTTCTATCCATAACTCCCCCTACATCTCGATCCTCAACATACGCTCCGACAGTAGGATTGCCCCGCCATATGCCAGCAGACATCCGCTCATGAACAGCACTCCCGCCACATTTCCATAAAGAATGTCCAAAAATCCAATCGACGTGACCTTCAGATACGCAAGAATCAAAAGCGGCACCACATTCATGATCTTTTGTTCCAGCAGCTTGGACGCCACCATCACCTGAATCTCCCGTTCCGTCTCGAACCGCGCGCGGATATGGTTTGCCGTGCCCTCCATGATTGTCACCAGATTGCCGCCGCTCCGTTTCGCGAAGGCGAACACCTCTGCAAAGCTCACAATGTCCGCGTTGCCGGAGCGCATTGCAAGCTCCTCGAGCTGCTGCTCCAGCGGAATGTTCATCCCGACTTTTCCGTTGATCCTGATCAGTTCCCGCCCCATGATGGAGCTCTCCCCATATAAGCCTTCAATCTCCCTGGCGGCCTCCCGCCACGCGTTTTCCATGGACAGTCCGGCCAGGAGCGCCGAACTCACCGTTCGCAGCACATCCAGAAATTCCTTTCCGATCTGCGCCTGCACGCGCGCGGTTCCCTGCGCAATCCCGCGTTTTCGCAGGAGCACATACACAGCCGGAAAAATCAAAAATCCCCATGCACTGTCGTAAAAGAGATAGGCAATCACTGCCGTGAGCAGAACCGCTCCTGCAAGGCATTTCCCGTGCTCTTTAAGTGTGAGCCGATAGCTGCGGTAATCCATGCGCTTCTCCCCTCTCCCGCCACTTTTCGTAGGACTCCATAAGCCCCGCCTGCGCAAGTTTCTCCGTGTGGAGCAGTCCGTCCTTCGCCTCAAGCCTCCAGTCATCCTCCGTCTGCGCGAGCCGGTACATCTGGTGCAGACGGATCTCGCCGTCCTCCATCCCGTCGATTTCCGTGATTTCCACGACGCGCCGGCTCTTGTCGGAGAGTCTGCCGAGATGGATTATCAGGTCGATCCCCGAAGCGATCTGCTGACGGATCGCGGCAAGCGGCAGCTCCATACCCATGAGCACCATCATCTCCAGACGCCCTAAAATGTCCGACGCCGAATTTCCGTGGGCAGTAGAAAGTCCCCCGTCATGACCGGTATTGAGCGCCTGCAGCATATCAAACGCCTCCGCCCCACGGCACTCCCCCACCACGATCCGATCCGGCCGCATCCGCAGCGCCGTACGGATCAAATCCCGGATCGTGACCGGCATCACGCCCTCCATGTTGGCATTTCGCGTTTCCAGACGCACCAGATTCTTTACGCCGAGGATCTGCAGTTCCGCAGAGTCCTCAATCGTAATCACCCGCTCCTCCTCCGGGATAAACTGCGACAGCGCGTTCAAAAACGTCGTCTTCCCTGAGCTCGTGCCACCGGAGACTAAAATACTGTAGCGGGCCGCGACCAGAAGCGCGAGTAGCTCTGCGGCCTCCCGGCTGATGGTGCCCTTGCAGATCAGCGCCTCCATATCCAGCGGATGCCTGGGAAATTTACGAATCGTGATGGCAGAGCCGTCCAGCGCAATCGGTGAGAGCACGATGTTCACGCGCGAGCCGTCCGCCAGCCGCGTATCGACGATAGGGTTGGACAGATTCACCACCCGGTTGTGCCTTCCGACAATCTGCTGGATGACATCCTGCATTTTCTCCTCGCTGGCAAACCCCTGATTCCATTCGCAGACCTGCCCCTCCTTCTCATAAAAAATCTTCTGAGGCCCGTTGACCATGACCTCGGAAACCTCCGGGTCGTCGATCAGCTCCTGCAGGGCATCCAGCTTTCTTAAGGAATTGAATACCTGCCGCTCAATGCGGATGCGCTCGCGGATGCTGAACACACGCCCCTGCAGGATCGACGATGCCGTCTCCCCGATCAGCGCCTCGATCTCCTCGTCGCTCATGTCCCGGGAAAGATCCATCTGTCCGAGCACGCGCTCGCGGATTGCCGCACAAGACTCATCCACAGGCCATCACCCCCGGCATCATGCTCCGGATACGATCGCCAAACTCATTCCATTTCCACTGCTCTACCAGCCGTTCGCAGGAAATGGCAGGGCTCGTGAGCACGGGAAGCTCCACCTCGTGCAGGCGTTTCTCCGCGAATTCCATCCCGTGTGCCTCCAGCTCTCCCAAAAACTCCCTCTGACGCCACTGTGCCAGCCCTCCGCGGGGCTTTACCAGATAGATCTCCTGACATTCATTCAGGAGCTCAAAGAAACCGACAAACCTTGATCCGAGGCTTAAAATCACGGTCTGATAGCCCATCTCCCGCGCCAGTACCCGGATCAGGCTCTGGTAGACCGTCCCCTCCGCCTCGCACAGACACTCCGTGTTTTTCACCGGATAAACATAGTCTGCCTGCTCCATATGCCCAATGCAGGAGACCATCCGCCCCGACGCAAACCTTCCGCTCTCTGCCATGACCAGAAGCTCCTCGAGCCCTTGCCCCTGCCGCTCCCCAATGAGCTGCGAAAATCCGCTGTTTTCCTGAAGATCGAGGATCAGCACGCGCTCCCTTTCACTCAGGATGGAGGCCAGCGTCACCGCAAGCGGCATCTGGTACTCATTTTCCGAGAGCGAATAAACCGCACACATCCGCACCCTCTCGATACTGTCGCTGTGCTGCACTCCGCGCACCTCATCGCCGATCTGCCGCATGATCTCATCGACGATACGGTTCACCTCCTGATATTTCTCCACCATCTGCACACAGCCCTCCTCAGTGCCGGGCCGCACCTGACTCTCCTCATCGCCCAGACAGACGATAGGGCAGGAAATCCCTGCATTCTCAAGTCCGCACGGCTCCATCAGAATTACATCCAATCCTCCTGCTGCTGCCTGCAGCGCCTCCTTTTCGGTATAGATATGCAGCTCCAGCTGCTGCCGATAATGATTCATCAGGCAGCTCGTAAACCGTTCCGCATACTCCCGGTCCGGGATATACACTCCCAGCCGAACACGTTTCATAGTTCCTCCTTTCTACGGGAGATGCCTTCCCCTTGCCACCATAAGGCCAATGAGGATTGCCACAGAAAAATGCATCAGATTCTCCTTCGGACAAACCTCGCGGTAGGAATAGCGCTCCCCCCTTGCCAACGTCTGCAGATACAAAAAACTTCTCCACAGACTGTCCCTCAAACTGCGATTTGCAATCAGTTTGACAACAGCAATTCCCGCGCCGGCAAAAAAAGACGCAATCATACACTGTGTCAACGTTTTGAAATCTGTAAATGCTCCAATTACGGAAAAAAGTTTGATATCCCCGGCTCCCAGCACGCCGAGTAGATACAAAAGATATAACACGATAACCGGAAAGAATATATTCCCAAGAATATATAGAAACCCTGATGTCCGCCCAAGAATAATTCCAAACACCAGCGATAGCACAAGTCCCAGGAGAATCAGCCGGTTACTGATCTTCATGGAACGGTAGTCCTGAACCACTGCCACGATTATGATCGCATACAGGGTCAGCTCCGATGCCAACTGCACCGCGTTCAATATGCATCACCTCTTTTGTTGTAAAACGGATTATATCAAGCGAAAAAATATTTGTCAAGCACAAATTTTTTGTATAACTTTTCCATTTCTGCTTATACTTGTAAAAAGGCCGAAAAAGGCAGGTGAAGAATTTGAAATTTTTTAAGAAAACACCGGAACCCCCGGATGGCTACACTGTACTCATGAGCGATATTGAGCGCACTACCGCGGAGCTGCGCACCGCCTACGCCAATCTCGAAAACGTGGTGGAGCCGGATCTGATCGACTACTACATCTATCAGGCGAAAGCCGTGCAGACGCGCTACAAGTTTTTGCTTGAGTGCGCAAAAAAATTAGAGGGTCCTCAAACGAAGAACCCTCTCTGATTATCTAATTCTATATAACTCTCGTTCAGGACGGCCCGACCATACGTAATACCCGCGTAGACCTGCTGGGTGTTGCGCATCAGCGGGCTGCTCCTGTCCTGTCCGGCCGCCTCAATGAAAGCTCCGTGCAGCCGTCCCATAATTTTCTTTGCTTCATTCACTCCGTCCGCACGCATCTGATAGAGCACCTTCGCAAGCTCATTTTTACAGAACACGTAGAGTGCATGGAGATTTTTCGCGATCTCGTAGGAGAAATTCAAAGCTCCGATCAATTCGTCGAGCGTCCTCTGAGCCCCGCGAACCGAGGCCTTCAGCGCCTGACGGTCACCATTCTCCAGCGCGAGCTCTATATCATTGGTGTATGCAAAGAAAATATCATACATAATCACAATCATCTCGCCCTGATTGCATTGGCTGAGGCGACGTGTAAAGTCTTTTTTCAAGCTGTTATCCATGCCGCACCCCCACTACTGCAAAAGTGACAATACCTGCTGCGGTATGTCATTTGCCTGCGAGAGCACAGAAATTGCTGCCTGATCCAGGACACTCTGCTGGGTATACTCCGTCATTTCCTCCGCCATATCAGTATCCAGAATGTTGGAGTACGCGCTAGTCATATTCTCTTCGGCCTCCGCGAGACCGTTCGACGCATATTCCAGACGGTTCTGAAACGCACCGATCCTGGAACGGATCTCGTTCAGCGTCGCAATCGCCTCATCCAGAGTCTCCATTGCCTTCTCCGGGCCTTTTTTCACGGTCACATCAACTTTGTCCAGATAGAGACTCTTTGAGGACACCTCCGGAATCCGCACATTCATCTCCTGATACTGGTTCGCACCGATCTGGATCGTCATCGCACCGATGTCCGTTACATCGATTTCGACCTCCGTAAGATCCGTCCCATCCTCGGGCTGATTAATCATGAAATCGATGGAAAATCCGCCCAAATCAGTCACCCGCACGCGGTTTCCGTTCGTGGTCGCTGTAGCTGTCTCGGAAAAGCCTTCCGTCGTGGTCAGGGTGACCTCGACATCCTTTCCTGCCTTCGTCGTCTCGTAAAAACCGGTTTCCTCGTTGAAGGTTACGCCGTCCACGCCGTCTGCCATGCCTAATGACTCCGCCAGCTTCTTGCTGACTTCAACGACGATCTCCTCTTTGGAGCCGTACTCTTTTGTCTCAATATCGTACTGGCCTGCCGCATTCTTTTTTGCCACACAGCCTGCCTGCTCCGCCGCCTGACGCAGCTGCTCGTAAAAGGCCACCTCGTCCATGCCCTCGCTGTAGAAGATCGTCACGTCATTGATCGTGACCGTCCCGTTTACACTGCCGGCTGCGGGCGCAGGGAGCGTAAACCTGCCTTTTTCCGCGGGCGCATCGATATCCATGTGATAGGTATTCGGAGGCACACTGTCGGACACCGCCATTCTGGTTGCCTGTTCCGAGTATACGCGCACATCCGAGGAACCGTCCAAAAGGGGCTTGGTATTGTACTCCGTGTCGGAGGAAATGCGATCCACCTCCTCAGTCAGCTTGTCGATCTCCGCCTGCATACTCTTACGGTCGCTGTAAGAGTTCGTGCCGTTGGCTGCCTGCACGCTCAGCTCGCGTATGCGCTGCAGCATACTGCTGACCTCATTTAAGGCCCCGTCCGCGATCTGCAGCACGGACTTGCCGTCCACTGCATTGGACTGTGCCTGATCAAGCGCATCAATCTGCGCTTTCATTTTATTTGAAATTGCCAAACCTGCGGGATTATCTCCTGGACGATTGATTTTATAACCGCTGGAAAGCCGCTCCATAGACGCAGTCAGCCGGTTCTCCGTGCGCAGCAACTGATAATTCGTGATTACAGCAGACATGTTTCGATTGATTTTCATACTATAGTCCTTTCCACAGCAACTACTATTTGAGCATCCATGCCTACCATTTTGACGATCCTTGTCAACTTATCTGTTTTATATATCGTCCTTTCTGAAATTTTTTTAACCACCTGACAAGTATAATTTGCAAATAAAGGGAAAAGGTATTATAATGATATCAAAGGTCAAAAGACAGAAATCGTTCCTGCTTGCAGGAAAAGAGTTCTGGCTTATTGATTTGCACACACAAGGAGGACCTAAACATGGCAAAAGTTACAGGAGATACCATGATCGGCGAGCTGCTCCAGATCGACGAGAACATTGCCCCGCTGCTTTTAAACATCGGCATGCACTGCTTGGGCTGCCCGTCGTCCCAGATGGAGACGATCGCGGAAGCCGCCATGGTGCACGGCATTGAGCCGGATGATTTGGTGAACGACATCAACGATTTCTTGGAGAACAGTCACTCGTAACCCAAAAGCTGCACACCCCAACCGGATGTGCAGCTTTTTATATCTACTCGATTTTTACAGTTTTGCAAGCATCTGCAGTGCGTTGCCGCAGATAATCTTTTTCCCATGCTCCAGATAGTACGCGCGCAGCGCCGGCGTGTAATTGCGCTGCCTGCCATACTCGCAGATGATGTTGCAGACCTTGTTAAACTCCTCCGGCGTGTGGCCGCTCTTGTGAACCATCAGCAAAAATAAATTTTTTTTCTCGTCCTTAAACAGATCGTTCTCTCCGTCATAATAGCCCGTCAGCACACGGCTCAGCCGCTCCGCCGTCTCCATTCCCGTAAACTCAAACATCTTCGTGATGTCCGTGATCACCTCAACCGTCTGCGGAGGCGTCACGTCCGCCACTCCCTCCGTCTTCACAGCCTCCGTCTTATTCTGGCGCTCCTGCTCCTTGCGAATCTTATTGAACAGCCCGATAATGTCGTCTGCCCCCTTCAGCTCCAAATTCACATTGCCCGCAGGCACGCCGGACAGCACATCCTCATCAGGCTCGGAAAACCGGGAAAAGCGGATATCCAGCTCCTCCGGATACTCCACCTTCGTGATCACAAGGATCAGTGACTCCGAGGAAAGAGGGATTGCCTCCACCATCAGCGGAAGGTCATCCGCCTCAAAGCCGAACTCATAGTTGGCCTGCTGTATCATATCCTGAAACAACACCTTAGCCTTCTCGGAACCGTAGACAAACTCCCGGATATTTATCTGTCGATCTGCCAGATCCTGCTTTGTCAGCGTACAGCGGATCTGATTCTCATTTAACTTCTCAAGCTTCATTTGCTCACATCCTCACCTTGCCAATCAAATGTTGGTTACAGTTATTATAATAAAATACTCACGGCTTGTAAAGTTCGCACTCATAAAAAAAATATTAAAAATACTTGCAATTTAAAAACAGGTGTGTTATAAGTGTATGCATGAGATGCATCCTTTGCCCCAGAGGAGCATATGACAATTAAAAACAATACTATTTTGTCTGGCCGCTACGAGCTGATACGCACGCTCGGCGAGGGTTCCGACGGAACCGTCTATCTTGCCAGACATCAATCTTTAGAGTTGGAACGCGCTGTTAAGGTCTTTCCCAAGAGGTCCGGAGCGCCTTCACTCTTCGCAATTTCGGAAGCAAATGTCCTAAAGACCATTCGGCATCCGGGTATCCCCACGATTTATGATTTTGAAGAGGATTCAACCTGCTATTATCTGGTGGAAGAGTATATCCGCGGCGAGTCTTTATCTCATTTTCTGCTTCATCAGCAGTCGATTTCCCGAAACCTGTTTTTTCAGTTTTGTGAACAGCTATGCGAGATTTTTGCATATCTGCATACTCTGTGTCCCAGTCCGATCCTCTATCAGGATCTGAAACCAGAGCATATCATGGTATGCGGATTACAGCTGAAGCTTATTGATTTCAGCGTATCATCCTTTCTCGCAGACTCCGGGGACGACTTCCGGCATTTTGGGAATGCTGCGTTCAGCGCACCGGAGCTTGCCGCCAATTGTCCGGCAACACCGGCCAGCGATATCTACAGCATCGGACGGATTATGAAGTTCATGTCCGGCTACGTGGACACCGCACTTTCCCAGAATATCCTGACTATTATCCAAAAAGCAACCAATGCAGATCCGGCGCATCGATATGAAACGGTGGATGAACTGGCGTCTGCGATTCGACAGGCGAATGATAATAACGGCAGGATGCATCTCAGGCAGACCATCGCAGTTCTCGGAGATTTTTCGGGCTGTGGGGCCACACACATTGCAATCGCCCTCACCTCCCAGCTCTGCGCGCTGGGGCACAGGACTGTGTACTACGAGGAAAACTACTCGGACAGCCTGCGCAAAGCAGTTCCCCATATGCGCGGGGCCTACGAGGAAGAGGGCTGCTACATCTACAAGTGTTTCAAGGGCTATCCCCGGTACGGGGAGGGCATCGACGTGAGACCCCGGACTGCGGACATCGCAGTCATGGACTACGGCTGTGACATTCCCGACACACTGGCAGCGGCAGATCTGATTCTGCTTGTCTGCGGAGGGGGACTGTGGCACCGGGGCGCTCTCACGCTGCCCGATCTTGCGCCGGAGCAGCTCGGCAAACGCCTGCGGATCATTGCCAATCTGTGCGACCGGACATCTGCCGCCTACTATGCCAGACAGCACAACGCTCCGGTATATCTGTATCCGTTTGACCCCGATCCGTTCGGACCCGGTACGGATAAACGGCGTTTTGCGGAATGGCTGTCTTACCGGAAAGGAGGCAGGGGACCATTTTTATACATGCGAAACCTTGCATACCGGCTCCTGGAACGATAGGAGTGTGCGGGACAGGCGCGGGCGTCGGCACGACGCATCTGTGCATTGCGATTGCAAACTATCTGTGCAGTAAGTTTTATTCGAATACTGCCTATCTGGAGATGAACACAAGCCATGAGATCCGAACCCTGGCGGGCAGATCGGACAGCGGCGCATGCTTTCATCACCAGCGGGTAGCCTATTATCCGGATATGACCGTGTCCTGTGCGCAGAAAATTGTGGATCGCCGCTGCAGATATTACGTGCTGGACTTCGGCTGTCCCAATCCCCACACATTTCCGGCGTTCCTCAGGTGCGACCACATGCTGGTCGTCGGCTCTGCAAGTCCCTGGAAAACGGCGCAGTATCAAAAATTTATGGAACAGGCCAAGAGACACCAGTTCAGAGAGGAGGATTGTTTATACATGGGCAACTTTACAGGATCAAAAAAAGATCTCAATCTGCTGTCCCGCGCTCTTGGGATACGCGTGATCCCCATACCCTACTTTCCAAATCCGTTTCGAGTAACTTCCTCATACTTTGGTTTTTTTGATGAGATTTTGACAGGAAAAAATTAATTTATCACGAAAGGAAGATCACAACGAAAGACATGTATCTACAGCTGCTTATTGAGTATAAGCCACAGGATTACGGCGCTTTTTGCGTGTCCTGCCCTCCCCAGACGGAGAACAAGGCACGCAGCGCACAAAAGGGAGGTGACACCGAAAAGAGATAGCACACGTTTTTATTTGTCACTGATGTATTCTCGATTGGAGGAGCCTTGATGCAAATTCTCCTTTAATTAGAAGATTACCAAAATAACAGAATCTGTATGAATTATGTATAGATCCGATGAAAAAAAGAAAATGGGGTCGGGGCTGCCGCTGGCAGCCCCGCATATTTTATTTCAGAAAAAAACTTCTGTTACTGGACATTGCCCAAATCTGCGCTATAATAAAAAGAGTGTTGAAAAATGGGAGGTAGCATATTTTGAGACTATTTGTGAGAGATAAGAATTTTTATAAGAATACGGCAGCCATCGCCATACCGATCGCGATGCAGTCCATGATCACCATCGGCGTCAACCTCATGGACAATATCATGGTTGGAACACTCGCCGAAACTACAATATCCGCAGTAGCACAGGCAAACCAGTTTGTCACGCTCTACCATATCTGCTGTATGGGCATCGGCATGGGTGCAAGCGTACTGGTCTCCCGTTTCTGGGGCATGAAGGATATCCCGTCCCTGAAAACGGTCGTCACCATCATGCTCCGTTTCTGTGCGGGACTGGGCCTCCTCTTTACGCTGGCCACAATCTTCATTCCGGACCTGCTTATGAAGATGTACATCGATGACCCGGACGTCGTCGCGCAAGGAGTTCTGTACTTCCACTACATGATCCCCTGTTACCTGCTGCTTGGTCTCTCCCTGACCTGCACGATCACCCTGCGCAGCGTGGGACAGGTCCGGCTGCCGCTGATAACCTCGATCGGCGCCTTCTTCATCAATGTCGGCTGCAACTACATATTTATCTTTGGAAAATTCGGCGCTCCGAGAATGGGGATCGAGGGTGCCGCATTAGGAACATTGATCGCAAGAATCTTCGAATTCCTTGTGATCTGCGGATATTTTCTCTTTTTTGACAAGCGAATCTCCTACCGTTTCCGGGATCTGTTTATGAAGTGCCGCTCCCTTCTGGGAGATTACATCTCCGTCAGCCTTCCGGTCTTTGTCTCTGACACATTGCTGGCACTTGGCAATTCCGCCATCGCCATCGTCATGGGACGGATCGGCAAGAGCTTCGTGTCCGCCAACTCCATCACCGTAGTGACCCAACAGCTCAGCACGGTCCTGATTCAGGGAATCTGCCAGGCGGGCAGCATCGTCACCGGACACACGCTGGGCGAAGGCAATAAAGAAAAAGCCCAGGAGCAGGCGTGGACCTTTCTCATGCTGGGCGTGATCATCGGTGCTATCGGCGGCTTTATCGTCCTCGCCATCAGCCGCCCGGTCATCAGTTTCTACAACATTACCGAGGAAACCCGCGCAATCGCCTACCAGCTCATGGCAGCCATCGCGCTGATCATCATGTTTCAGTCCATGAACAGCATTATGACCAAGGGCGTGCTGCGCGGAGGCGGCGACACCAAGTTCCTGATGGTTGCGGACATCCTGTTCCTGTGGATCGTGTCGATCCCGCTGGGCGCCCTGGCCGGACTCGCCTGGCACATGAGCGCATTCTGGATCTATGTGTTCCTAAAGCTCGACCAGATAATTAAGGCCATCTGGTGTATCTTCCGATTAAAGAGCGGCAAGTGGATCAAGGTGATTCAATCGCGGGGGGCCGAACCTCACGGGACCGGCGGAAACTGACCTGCATCTACTCACGGGGCTGGCGGGCACCCTGCATCTGCTCACGGTGATGCTGCAGCGTATAGAGCTGATAATATTTTCCGTGAGCCCCCAAAAGCTCCTGATGGCTGCCCTGCTCCACAATCCTTCCGTGGGATAAAACGATAATGTTGTCCGCGTGCTGGATAGTGGACAGACGGTGCGCCACCACCAGCATTGTGCCGATATTTTTCATTTTCTCCATGGAGTCCTGAATCAGAAGCTCCGTCTCTGTGTCAATATTTGCCGTCGCCTCGTCTAAGATCATCACGGACGGACGGTGAATGATCGTCCGCGCAAAGGAAAGGAGCTGGCGCTGCCCTGCGGAGAAGTTATTGCCCCGCTCTCTCACTACTTCATCCAGCCCGTTATCCAGCCGGTCAACAAAATGGTCGGCATTTACATAGCGGCAGGCCTCCATGATCTTCTCATCCGGAATCCCCTCCTCCCGCAGGATAATGTTGCTGCGGATCGTCCCCGAAAACAGAAATACATCCTGCAGCATCTGTCCGAAATGCCTGCGCAGGGACGAGATTTTGATCTTGCGGATGTCGATGCCGTCAATTAGTATCTCTCCCTTCTGAAACTCGTAATTCCGACAGATCAGCGACAGGATCGTCGTCTTTCCGGAGCCCGTTGAGCCCACGAACGCCGCCGTCTCTCCCGGATTCACATGGAAGGACACTCCCTGCAGCACCCACTCATCCGGCACATAGGCGAACCACACATCCCGGAACTCAATCTCACCCTTTACCTGGTCAAGCTCTATCGCATCCGCCGCATCCGTAAGCGACGGCTCAATATCCATCAAAGAGAATACCTTCTCTGCAGAGGCGAAGGCCGACTGCAGCCAGTTAAACTGCTCCGCCAGGCTCTGGATCGGATTGTAAAATTTGGAGATATACATATAAAAAGTAACGATTGTGCCGCCGGTCAGGGTCTGACCCAGAAACGAAGTCTCGCGGATATATCCTCTCCCGCCAAGATAGAACAGGCACAGGACAGAGCTGATATAAAGCATATAGACTAAGGGCCGGAAAATTCCAAACACCAGAATTTCCTCCCTCTTCGCCTTCCCCAGCGCGTTACTGCGGCGCATGAAGTCCTGCATCTTCGCATCCTCCCGGTTAAAGACCTGCGTGATCTTGATGCCGGAGAGATTTTCTGACAGATAGGTATTGATATCCGTCGTGCAGTCCTTCACTTTGCGGTAAGCCCGTCTGGAGAACTTCCGAAAGATCACCGTGAACAGTACGATAAATGGCACAAAACAGAGCACCATCAAGGTCAGCTCATAGTTCAGGCAGATCATCGCCGTCAGAATTCCCACGATGACAAAACAGTTTTTCACCAGATTCACCAGCAGGTTCGTGAACATCATAGAAATGGCGTTAGTGTCGTTGGTCACGCGGGTCACCAGCTTTCCCACCGGGATCTCGTGAAGCTGGCCGTGCGCCAGCGACTCCACATGGGTGAAGAGATCCTCACGCAGGTTAGAAATAATGCGCTGTCCCGTTTTCTGCAGGATGATCGCCTGCAGATAGGAGCTCCCCATAGAAAAAAGCAGCAGCGCACCGTAGACCCCCACGGAAATGAACAGGGTCTTCAGCGGAAAATCCCTGACCACCAGCTCCTCAATATAGCCGATGATCTGCGGGGAAAGAATGTCGTAGGCAATGGAGAACAGAATCAAAAGCCCTACCAGAAGAAACTGATTCCGATATGGTCTGGCATATGCCAGCAGGCGCTTTAAGATTTCTTTATCCCCCATGTTGCGCTCAAAACCCATAGTCTCCTTTTTATCCTTCACCGTTGCGTAGGCAAAGATCAGAACAGCCGCGATCGTCCCGATCACAGCCCCCGCCAACAAAAGCGGCAGATACTCACGCATACCTCTCACCCCCTGACACTTTAAATCCGTTACTCCTTCTTTGCCTCATCCTCCAAGCGCTGCAGATCCACCATGCTGCGGAATTCCTCACAGGTTCGGTACAGCTCCTCGCAGGTGCCCACCGCTCGAATCTCGCCCTCATCCAAAAAGACAATCTTATCCATCTGTTCCACCGTGGAGATCCTGTGTGCGATCAGGATCGTCGTCCGTCCCGCCCTGCATTTTTTCAGATTATCCAGAATCACCTTCTCAGTCTTCGTATCTACTGCCGAAACCGAGTCGTCCAGAATCAAAACCGCCGCATTTTTGAGCAGCGCCCGCGCAATCGAAATCCTCTGCTTTTGCCCGCCGGAGACGGTCACGCCCCGCTCGCCGAGCACAGTCTGATACTGTTCCTTAAAACCGGCGATATTGTCATGCACATCCGCAAGCTGTGCCGCCAGCTCCACTTCCTCCTCCTGCGTCTCGTCCACGGCGAACGAAATATTGTGGGAGATGGTGTCAGAGAACAAAAAATTATCCTGCGGCACATAGGCACAGCCTTCACGCAAAGAGCGGATCGTCACAGTGTTGACATCCATATCGTCCAGGAACAGCGTCCCGTCCGGCACATTGTAAGTGCGCAGGATCAGATCAACCAGCGTCGTCTTGCCGGAACCGGTCTTTCCCACAATTCCGACGCTCTCTCCGGCTTCCACGGTAAAGGAAACATTTTTCAGCACATCGTAGTCTCCGTCCGGATAGCGGAAGGTCAGATTTTTAAACTCAATTTTTCCCCGGATTTTTTCGATCTCCCTCGCCTGGGGACGGTCCGTCACCTGAATCGGCGCATCTAAAAGCTCCGTAATCCGGTTTAAGGATGCTTTTCCGCGGGAAGTCTTCTCGATCAGCATGGAGATCGCCATGATCGGCCAAACGATCGCGGTAAAATAGCCGATATATTCCACGAGCTGCCCCGCGTTAAACTGATCCCGATACACCAGATAGCCGCCGTAACCCAGGATCACGCAGATGACCGACTCCACAAAGAGCGTCACCAGAATATTGAGGAGCGTGGAAATGCGGGTGTAAGCCACATTGACCTTTTCATTCAGCTTGTTGAGCTGCCGGAACGCCATGAGCTCCTTCAGCTCCTTGACGAACGCCTTGACCACCGAGATCCCCGAAAAGTTCTCCTGTGCAAAATCTGACAGATCAGAAAACGCCTGCTGACGCTCCTCCCATTTTTTCATCATCGCCTTGCCTAATATTGTGCCGATCGCCAGCAGCACCGCCATCGGAATCATGGACAGGCCTGTCAGCAGCGGGTCCATCTTCCACATCTTTATGATTGCCAGCACGCCCAGAAACAAAGCGTCGAAAAACATCAGCACGCCGTCACCGAAACACTCCTGAATGGTGTCCAGATCGTTCGTGTAAAGGCTCATCAGGTTGCCCACCTTGTTCACCTGGTAATATTCCTGAGACAGGTTTTTGCTGTGGTCAAACATGCGGTTGCGCATATCCGTCTCCACGCGGATCGCCGAACTGAAAAAACAGATCCGCCACAAAAACCGCCCAATCACCATAACCACGATAATGCCAATCATCGGCAGGCAGATCTCATCTAAGAGCACTTCCATATTAAAGGGCACGATCTGTCCATTCACACCGTTGATGACCATGCGGTAGAGCTCCGGCACCATAAGCTGAAAATAGTCCACCAGAACCAGCGCCGCAAGTCCCAAAAGCAGCACCGGAGCATATTTAATATAGTAACGATTCATGTACTTTCCAAATATCACAATTTTACCTCGCCCGCAATTGCGCTATCATAAGGAATCTGTCAGGCCGAACCTGAACAGTAACAAGGATACTCCTAATTCCGCTTACATGCAAGTGAAAATTATAATTCTTCTGTTCTCCGGCATTGTAGCTGACTATCTTGCAGCTTTGAAAAAATTCTGTTACACTACACGTATCACAAATGGGATTATTGGAGGTGCCGATATGCGAAAATATGTGATTGAAAGCTATGAGAATTACCGCGAGGAAGACAGATTGTCCACAAATAATGCCCGGAAAATTGAATTTTTAACTACGGTAAAAGCTCTGGACGAAATAATAAAAGGAAAGAAAACCATTCTTGATTGTGCGGCAGGGACGGGAATTTACTCTTTTTATTATGCAGATAAGGGGCATACGGTTACTGCAACAGATATTACACCAAGACATATAGAGGTTATTCGAAGCACCCTGAGAAATAAGCCTTACAAAATGGAAACTGCGGTTCTTGATGCAACCGACATGAGTATATTTGAAAATGAAAGCTTTGATGTCGTGTTAAATATGGGACCATTTTATCATTTAGTTGATGCGTCCGACAGGGGAAAATGTATGAGAGAATCTTTGCGGGTACTGAAAAAAGGCGGCTTTCTTATTACGGCCTATATCCCGAGATACTATGTTTTCCAATATGTAGCCACTCAAAATAAAGATTTTTTAGATGCAAAACTTGCCAAACAGATCATTCAGACAGGTGAGCTTCATCATGATGACGAAAAATGTTTTTGGACAGATACCTATTACTCTACTTATGAAGAAATGGAACAATTATATCAACAACATGGCGTTACTGTGATTGACCATTTTGCACAGGACGGAGCGACTGCGCATTTTTCAGAAAAGGTAGACAACTGGACTGATGAGGAGTTTAAGATATGGTGTGATTACCACTATAGTGTTTGCAGAGAAAAATCGTTGCTTGGTGCAAGTAATCATGTAATCATCGCAGGACAAAAATAATCAGCAGGTGGAGTTACAATTCAGACCGTGTTTTCAGTATAGTCAAAACACATTGTCATCGTCAAAATGTTCCATAATGTTCTCAACATTACAGTGAAGAATATTGCACAGCCTGTCGATTGTATTTACCTGCACATTCCTATTGTGGCGTAATCTGTCTAATTGGGAACGGTTTACGTTATATTTGGTATAGAGGTCATACTGGGTAACGCCCTTTTCTTTCATGGTTGCCCATAAGCGGTCATAGCTTATCATTTTTATCACTGCCTTTTCAAAATAATACTTGCATTGT
>CAZWRT010000027.1:0-35092 GCA_964636375.1 uncultured Lachnobacterium sp.
AAATGGTCGCATACAAAATCCAATAATCGGAATGCCAGCAGATCAGACATGGGCTCAACATTCTTCAGATATTCGGAGTATCCATACTTTCCCAGTACTTCTGGAGCTTCATTGCCGAGCCCAAACGTATAGGAATATCTTTTTTCTTTATGAGCCAAATCATATTCCGCATAGTTTTTCAGCACATCCAATCTGGACTCCTGCGGAACCGGATGAATGACTTTCTTCTGTTTCCGGATCAAATAAATCGTGTAAATCAGACAGATTAACACCCAGAAGACGGCCACTGCCTGACAGATCCTTTTAGGCAGACAGGACGCCAACAAGATGAAAGCCGTCATCGCAATGATAAATGTGCCGAGAAAGCGGAAGATCATAGAAGATCTAACCGTTCTCATTATTTTTTTCACTGTGACCATTTTTTAATCCTTAACACCATTTAGAGAGTCTTTCCCTCGCTGTCTTTTCTCCGAGTACATGCGTCACTTCCCAGATATCCGGTGCATTTGAACGCCCGGTAAGTGCCACACGCAGCATATTCGTGATATGAACAATGCTGCCCTTGTATGCGGAGGGATCTTTCTTATAATCTTTTGGCTTTACAGCAAATCCAAACTCTTCTGTGAGTTCTTTTACTTTGCCAAACCATACAGCAGAATCATCATTGTAATCAAAGCCCGCAAGATATCGCTGGAAGAAGCTGCGTACCAGCTCTTCATCACATTCTTCCGGCATTGCATCAACGATTTCGAATTTCTCATCATAATAAAAGCTCATGAACTGGCAGGCCTGCTTCCATGTTTCAATATCTCTTCTCGGCTTCTCCCCGCCACGCCCAACCTTAAGTGCGGCAACTGTGCGGTCTTTATATTTTTCAAGGAGCTCCGCAAATTCTTCATCATAATTGCGGCACCAGTGATACCATTTTTCGTAAACCTCTTCTGCGGTCATCTGGCTAATGACATTTTTGGAAACATCCTTTAATTTGTCAAGATCAACAAGCGCACCTGATATTGACATTTTTTCAAGCGTATAGGAAAACTCCCTGTAATCACTCATTGGATTTGCAATTCTCCACTCTTCATAATTAGAATTGAGAACCATCAGAAGGAACTCCCACACAGCATCCTGCGAAATTCCTTCCTCCTGATAATAAGAGAGCGCCAATTCAGGGTCTTTTCTCTTAGAAAGCTTTCTCTTACTACTGCCCTCCATTTTCATCAGGGTTGCCGTATGGCAATAAATTGGATGCTCCCAGCCAAACTCATGAAACAGCTCAATATGAATTGGCAGCGACGGTATCCACTCTTCCCCTCTTATTACATGCGTAGAGCGCATCAGATGATCATCAACCACGTGGGCAAAATGATAGGTCGGTATTCCATCACTCTTCAATATAATGAAATCATGAAAGTTTCTCGGCATTTCAAGCCGGCCCCTAATTGCATCATCGACCGCTATATAGTCAGAATTCAGACTTCCCTTAAATCTCAATACCCACGTTTCACCGTTATCTATCTTTTCTTTTATTTCATCAATCCCAAGATTCCTGTTCTTCTCTGCATATTTTCCATAAATTCCAATGTCTTCTTTATTTTTGTTCTGCTCATCACGAATAAGAGCGACTTCTTCTTCTGATAAAAAGCACGGATATGCCTTGTCCTGCTGGACCAGCCATTTAGCGAAGGTCTGATAAATATCCTTTCTTTGCCGCTGTCTGTACGGGCCGTATGACCCATTATCTCCTTCAGCAACCGCACCCTCATCAAAATTCACGCCAAAATATGCCATTGCATCGATGATGGTAGAAACGGCGCCCGGAACCTCTCTTTTATTATCCGTATCCTCGATACGAAGATAAAAAATACCGTCTGACTGATGTGCAAGCCGTTCTGCAATGATTGCATTATAAAGATTTCCCAGATGAACAAATCCCGTCGGGCTCGGTCCGATACGCGTCACATTTGCTCCCTTTGGCAGGTCGCGCTCCGGAAACCGCTTCTCCATATCTTCCCTGGTCGTGGCTATATGTGGAAATAATAAATCAGCTAATTCATTCGTATTCATAAATGTCCTCCAAAAACAATTTTAAAAAAGCATACCACAAAAAGGAAAAACCAGCAAGAAGAATGTTCTTAATGTAACGTCTATTGTGCTCCGGTTGATCGTATGCTATAATTTCGCTGTTATTGATATCGACATAAAACGTTTTATGCGGTGAGGAGGAATAGAAGATTTTACTGAAATAATCGCAGAATAAAAACCGGACGAACCATCCATATCCGTCCGGCTAAAGGGCTAATTTGTCGTATTCAATTACGTCGATGCCTTTTTCAACATATCGTAAATATAGTTCATTAAGCCATTTTCCGTTCCAATTCCATATTTCACATTTACGGTTTCATAATATTGCATGATGCTTTTCTTCGGCAGAAGCTCACTCGAAGGGATACTGTCGCCATATCCCTTCCGCGCGTTTTTCCATGGCTCCTCATTGTGAGTAATCCGCTCCAGAACTTTCCCGCCATACATTCCGAAAGTATTCACAACAAGGTCAATGACCTTCTTTTCCTCTTCCGTCAACGCATCCACAGTGCCTTCAAGCAAAGCAAACCGCGCATCCTCAATAGGATTGTATTTGAAATCCCTAAACAAGTCATAGACTTCCGGATAAACAGGTCCGTGAATCCATGCCCTGCAGTCCTCAACAAAGATGGGGTTCCCATACAACGCAGAATAAACGCCCTGGATAAAATAAAGCAGTTTCTGCAGCATCAGCGGCGTCACCTCTTCCAGTTTTTCAAACACATAGGCAATAACTCTGAGCATTTTCTCAGACACGGAGAACAGGTTTTCAAGGCCGTCCGCTGCCGCCATCGCCTTCTTATATGCCGCATCCGTAATCTTCCTCCGGTTCTCCATAAGTCGTTCCTTCATGTATGTCGGAGATGCCAGAGCCGCCTTCACAATGTCCGAATATTCTTTGGAAGGAACCTGCCCTTCCAGATATCGCGGAACCGTAATTTCACCAAAACCAAGTGTAAGAGATAAAGGGGCTTTTCCGATCTTATAGATCTTCATAAGCTTTTCAATATCCTCGATCGTTACAAGCCCTTCAACAGATCTGTACTGGTCATCAATTTCCTGCACATTTTTATCGATCAGTCCAGGAATGCTCATTTCCTCACCGCATTCCGCGCACACTGCTACCGTGATCCCGAAAGTATATTCCTTATCCCTTATAGATTTTACAATATTCTTTTTCTGCAAAAGATATTCTGTTTCCTTCCTGCACCCAATGCAGTAGTCCCTTCTTTCCTTCTCTGCCATAATGATCTCCTCCGTTTTCTCCTGGTTATTTGAAATAATACATAAACGGATGTTTCTGCTCATGGAACGAAATAACAATCACAAAGCAGTCTTCCAACTTGTTAAATTTAATATACAAAGAAACTGTCTTCTCTTCCGTCCCATTCCTTTCCAAAAGGGTCACATCCTTGCCAAACACATAGAGCCGCTCATGTTCAAATCCTTTGTGCTCATTCTGCAGGATCTCTGAAAAATCCATCACTGTAAGGCTTAGAATAATGTCTTTCGCCTTTGCTTCATCAATGACATAATCCAGAAACAGATTTATGTTGTCCTGCCTTTTAGTATTCCGGTCAAGTCGATACCTGTCTTTTTCAACAGCTTCTTTTACCTCTGAAAGATACAATTCTATATCTTTCCTATTTATAATCAATTTGTTATCCTCCGCAGATGAAATGATTGTTTTTTTCATTTTTTCTATCATGACTTTACATCAATAATAGGATTTTGTCAATATTCCATCATTTTCTTCTGCCATTTCTGGATTTATCTCCTGCTGTTTTTATGTTGTTGTAAACCTCCATATTATCAAACGCATAGCGTGACTTAATCAGAATCTCTGACTCTTGGCTTCCTGCAATAATGGATACGGATCCGTCATCAGACCTGTACACATAGTTACCTCTCCCATTTGCCAGTGTTATCCTAAATAACATCTTTTGTCTCACTTTTTAGCCGGGGCAATAAGACCGAATACCGGCAGGATCATCCCCAAACATTGCTCAGATAAGGTCTATCAAGGGATAGAAATACACTTTCCACCCATGTCATTGTAAAACGTCATAAATTATTGACTGATTGCACATTTATACCACTTGTAGTCCCTATGTTTATGCAAGCTCCCAGATTGTTCATTAATTAAATATGTTTTACGCATTTTTGCGTAAAACATATTGACTCTATGTTTTTCATGTGGTATAGTGTAGCTATACTAAATATTATAGGAGGTGTCAATATGAACGGAATCATCTTTGACTTGAAAAATTTCCGATCCAAGCAACTAAACGGTATGTCTCAGGAAGATTTTGCAAAGCAGGTAGGAATCAGCCAGGACAAGGTATCACGCATGGAATCCGACCCCAACCAGATCTCCCTTGAGGTGATTATCAACATTGCAACCCATTTTGGAATGACCCTAGATGAGTTAATTAACCTTCCCAAGCCCGACATGCAAACATTGAGCGTGGACTTCACTTGGAGTTCAGCTGAGTTCATCCGGCACACACTGCTTGACTATATCGACAAGAGCGATGTTGGCGTTGCTTATAACAAGGAGCTTAACGAGCTTATTGCTCTGGTTGAAAAGACTATTCGCAAACCCAAGGTGGCGTTTATCGGGCGATCCGATGTGGGTAAGAGCACTATGATTAACACATTGCTTGGAACTGCAAGAATGCCTGCACGTTGGACGCCGACAACCGCGATCGCAGTTTACATCAAGCACGTCAATGACCGTCCCTCCTACATGGACGAGGATGTGTGGGTGTTCCAGTCCGATGGGGTCACCAACGAAACCTGGGATGACACCAGACTTGGAGATGAAGCATACTGTCGTTCCCTGAGGCTATGTAGTGGCAACTACGATTTGCTTAACACTTACGGCACCCGTAAAGGCGAGCATTTTGCGGAAAGCAAGGCAACTGCCGCTGTCGTATTTATTGACAGCAGTCTGCTGCTCAACTGTGACCTTGTAGATCTCCCCGGCTATGGCACAGGCGATCGTTTGGAAGACGACGATCTTTCCCTTCATGAAAAGGATAAAGCTGATGTGCTGGTGTACCTCTCCATCGCAAACGGTTTCATGCGCAGCGAAGATATTTCCTACATTAAGGATGCCATTCCTTCTCTGGTTGATATTTATTCTTACGACGATGTAGAACTAAGACCACTGGCAAATTTATTCATTGTAGCATCTCAAGCCCATGTTATCAACAATGGAAACCTCGAGGAGTTGAACAGCATCTTGTTATCGGGCTGTGAGCGCTTTGAAAAATCATTAACGGAAGGTTTTTGGGATGAGCGCAGACGACCTGACGCCTTGAAAGACCGTTTTTACCCTTACAGTTCCAATTCACACTTCCTTCGTGAGCGTTTTGAAAAAGACTTCTGCGCTCTCATTGAAGTACTGCCTCAAGTCATTGAACAGAGAGCGAAAGACATTATTACAAAATGGGCGGCAAACAAAGACATCGCCCTTCAGAATGCGATTGCTGGGTACCAACAGCTTCTGAAAGATCGCCAGAAGTGCGAAGAAGCCCTGAAAGAATATGACCGCAAAGAGCCACAACGTCATGCTGCTTTCCAAACGGCTAAGCAGAAGATAGTCGAGGAGATTGACAAATACAAGCGTGAGAGCATGCGTGAAGTTACTGACTTCTATGAAGGCACCATTACAGTGGACAACCTTGTTTCCCTGATAGAACAAAGAGATGTCAAGAACAAGAAAGAAGATATCCAGATTTTTAGTACCTATGTGTCTGGACTCTTACAAGACAAAACCAATGCCGTTTTAAAGAAGAAATCCAAACAGCTAGCAAGCAATATTGACGAGTTCCTAGATGCATTTGAGGCAAGCACGACTATCTCTGTGAACAGTGTTTCCTTCAAATTTTCTCCATTTAGCAAGGAACAGGCATTTGCCGCCGGTCTTACCGGCGTAGCGACCTATGGTGCTTTGGCTATTTGGGCCGCATCCTGTGGTAATCTGGGTGGTTACATCCTGATTGCAAAGGGGGTCAGTCTACTCTCGACATTAGGCATTTCCGTAGGTGGTACTGCTGCCGCCATAAGTGCAGTTTCCGCAATCGGGGGGCCTGTTGTGCTGGGTATTGCTTTAGCCTCGATTGCGGCTATAACCGTTTTCGCATTCCTTTCTGGAACTTGGAAGAAAAAGACAGCTAAGAAGTTGGTTGAATCCTATCGGAACGAACGCGTTCTAGATAAACTTCTGACAAACATCACCACCTATTGGATCGATACTCAGAGCGCATTCAATGCTTCAGCTGACAACCTGGATGCAGAGTGGAAAAAGCACATGGAGGAACTTCGCGAACAACTTCGAAGTTATAATGTTGATGCCATCACCGCCGCCAAGAAGGAGGCTGAGAAGATGCGAAATTTTCTTCAGAACATCCCACTTTGATAGAAGAATAACTTCTGTATTATGGGATGTAGGACAGATGATGGTAAAACCAGCGCAGTTTGAAAGAGAAGGGGCGCACTTATAAAAGAATTACTGCAAAGTATAGCATATCTAGGGCAAGCATTTCCATCACTTACTATTGCAAATTAACCAACTATACTATTTCCGCCCCTGTTTACCACCCAAAATATGGGGGCTGTAAAAAAACTCCCCTAAAGAAAAATCGCTGAGGTCGTGCGGCTTCAGCGATTTTTTGGTATAATTAATTATGCGACTAACTAATAATACCAACGTTAATTGTACACCAAGACAACTGAAATTGCCATTGGAAATTGAAAAATTAATTGATATATCCGATCCGGTATATACTTTCTGCGAGGTTATGGACCACATTGACCTAACAAAATATTTTGCAGAAAAGGACTACAAAACAGGTCGTCCAAGATGTGATGAACAAAAACTGCTTAAAGTGATACTCTTTGCTTTCATGGAACATGGAATCAGTTCCCTGCGTGAAATTGAAAAGCTCTGTCGGACTGATATCCGATACATGTATCTTCTCGATGACATGAAAGCACCTTCTTTTGTTACTTTCGGAAATCTGATCCGCAATGAGCTTACTGGCTCGATAGAGCAGATATTTGTTGACATCAACACTTACATATTCCAGAAGGACCATGTAGATTTAGAACATACTTACATTGATGGAACCAAGATAGAAGCAAATGCCAACCGCTACACCTGGGTTTGGAAAAAAACATGTCTCAGAAACCTTGGCAGAGTTTTTGAGAAGCTATCCCGGCTCATAGACTCGATGAACGAAGAGGTACTTGGATTTCTTGGGGTCAAACTGGAAAAACGTGAGGAATATGCAGTTGGATATGTCGAAGAAATGCTTGCTGCCTATGCAGCTGCAACAGATTTAGATTTTTCTGCGTTCGTTTCTGGTATTGGCCGCCGCAAAAGTATTCACCAAAAACAGTATCAGGAAATGCAGGGATATCTGGACCGGTTAAAGAAATACGCTTTCCGTATCGAAATCTGCGGCGAGAAGCGGAACAGCTATTCAAAAACGGATCATGATGCCACTTTCATGCGGGTGAAACGTGATTCCATGGGAAATGACCAGCTGCTTCCAGCATACAACATGCAGGCGGCTATATGCGATGAGTATATCGCCGTAATTGATGCAAAGCCATATGCATCTGATATGGAATGCTTTGTACCGCTAATGGAAAAGTTTAAAGAAACCTACGGTCATTATCCGAAGTATCCTGTTGCAGATGCTGGATATGGCTCATACAATAACTATCTTTACTGTGAAGAGCATGGTATGGAAAAGTTTATGAAGTTCACCATGTTTGAGAAAGAAACAAAGGATGCGAAGTATCATAACAATCCTTACCGGGCGGTCAACTTCCGCACAGACGGTTCAGGCAGCTTGATCTGTCCCAATAATAAGAAGTTCATCTTTAAGCAAAATAAGCATGTTTATCAAAATAAATACGGTCGTACGGAAGAAATATATGAATGTGAAGACTGTTCTGAATGTCCATACCGGTCCGAATGCTGTAAACGTTCATCCGGCAACCGGACCGTAAGACTGAATCGCGAACTGACATCATTTCATCAGGAGGTCATCGACAATCTGGAATCCATTCACGGAGCGCTATTATGCATGAACAGGAGCATACAGTCAGAAGAAACTTTTGGGATCATCAAATGGGACAGATCGTATAAAAGATTATTCCGAAGAGGTGAGAAATCGGTTACTTTGGAATTTACATTAATTTCATGCGGTTTCAATCTCTATAAGTACCACAATAAAAAGCAACGGTTGCTAAAGTCTGCCTAATGGGCGGCAATAAAATTTGCAATAGATGCTTATCCGAGGATAAGCTTATTAATGTGTGCCGAAAAAGAATGTTATAATTCGATCATAATAAACAAAAGGCCCTGCCGCGTTTCACACGGCAAGGACTCTTGCTTTAAGGCTGTTTTTTTACAGCCCCCCATATCCTCAACAATCCAACACCCTGATTTTTCCAGAGGCAGTTCCCTTCTACAGTGACAGGTGATATTTCTTCATCCAGTAATTAATCTGAATAAAGTACGCCATGAGCTGCGGTCCCGCCATGAGCTGGCCGAACCACGGCTTACCGAGTTCCTTGGGTGCCGCCACAAACTGTCTTGCCTTCTCCGCGTCGATGAAAGGCGCAATCGGCGCGTTTTTATCCTCGATGATCTCGGTAAAACGCTCCGCCAGCAATTTCTCATAACCGGGGTGATAGGGCTTCGGGTAGGGGCTCTTCTTGCGGTGCAGAAGCTCCTCCGGCAGCAGATCCGCGCACGCCTCCCTCAGCAATGCCTTCTCCACTCCGTCCTGATACTTCATCTCCCACGGCACATTGTACAGATACTCCATGATCCGGTGATCCGCAAAGGGCACCCTCGCTTCCAGGCCGGAGTACATACTGGTTCGGTCCATCCGATCCAGAAGCGTCTGCATGAACCACTTGATATTCAGATAAGAAATGCCCCGGCGGCGCCTTGCCTCCTCATCCTCTCCCGGCAGGTAGGTAACTTTTTTGAGCGTATCCTCGTAGCGTGCATGGGAATACTCCGCCAGCCCCAGATCCCGGCAGAAATCCTCCGCCAAAAATACAGTCCTTGCACTCATGTCCGCTGACCATGGGAAACCGTCCCGCTCCATCAGCTCGTTTCGATAGAACCAGGGATAGCCGCCGAAAATCTCATCCGCGCACTCCCCGGTCAACGCCACCTTGTTGTGCTTTGCCACCAGCGCGCAGAAATACAGAAGTGAGGCGTCCACATCCGTCATCCCCGGCATATCCTTGGCGTCCACCGCCGTGTAAAGCGCATCCACCAGCGTGCTCTGATCGCACTCCAGATAAGAGTGATTGGTCTGGCACCGCTGCAGCATGATATTCACGTAGGGCAGATCCCGCTCCGGCTGGAAGGAGTTGGACTGAAAATACACATCGTTTCCCGTAAAGTCAAAGGAAAACGTGTTTAAAACCTCTCCATGTTCCTTCATGTGGGTAGCGGCGACCGCAGTCACGATGGAGGAGTCGATCCCGCCGGAAAGGAACGTACAGACCGGCACGTCGGATACCATCTGGCGCGTGATAGCGTCCCGCACCAGAAAGGACACCTTCTCCACCGTCTGCTCATAGGAATCCGTGTGTTCCTTTGTCTCCACATCCCAGTAGGGAACTTCCCGGAGCCCTTCCCGGCTGTAAATCATGTAATGCCCCGGTTTCACTTCTCCGATTCCCCGGAACACACCGATGCCGGGAGTCCGCGCCGGCCCGATGGCAAGCACCTCCCGAAGTCCATCCACCGTGATCTCCGGTTTTGCGTCCGGGTGGCAGAATAGAGCCTTCGGCTCGGAGGCGAACACCAGCCCGCCGTTCTGTATTGTGTAAAAGTTTGGCTTAATCCCCGCCCGATCCCGGTAGAGAAGGAGCTGCTGCCTTTGTCCGTCCCAGATGGCAAAGGCAAAGATACCGTTTAATTTATTGACAAAATCTGCCCCGAATGCCATGTAGGCATAGAGAATAACTTCCGTGTCACAGGTGGTCTGAAAGTGAAAGCCCCTGCGCGTAAGCTCCGGAACCAGCTCGTCAGTATTGTAGATCTCTCCATTATAGACAATGGCGTACTCTCTCGCCCTCCAGCCGTAGCCCATCGTGCGCACCATGGGCTGATTGCCTCCCTCGATGTCCCGGATGGACAGTCTCGCATGGGCCAGCCCCACCTGAGATCTCAGGTAGATTCCTGATGCATCACTGCCCCGGTGAGAAAGACTTCCGTGCATATCATGCAGGATTTGTTCCCAGAAGGGCTGCTGGCCTATATAGTTTTGTCGGAAATTGCAAAAACCGGAAATTCCGCACATAGTACTCCGTTTCTGCGCCAATGGGCGCAATCATACTGTTGCCTATACTATATGCGGGAACGGCGCAATTTATGTTTTCCGCCGGTCATAAGAAATCTGTCGGAAAAGCTGACCTGCCTTATAAAACTGCACCTACCAGCTCGGCGATATCCTCCACCCCGTACTTTTGCATATACGCTTCGATGCCCGCGATCACCTTCTCCGTTGTGAGCGGGTCAACAAAATTCGCCGTGCCGATGGATACCGCGGAGGCCCCCGCCAAAATCATCTCAATGGCGTCCGCCGCGTTCATGATGCCGCCCATGCCGATAATCGGAATGTGAACCGCCTGCGCGGCCTGATACACCATCCGCACCGCAATCGGGTGTATGGCAGGGCCGGACATGCCGCCGGTCTTGTTGGCGAGCACGAATTTTCTTCTGTCAATATCGATTTTCATGCCGGTGATCGTATTGATGAGGGAGAGGGCGTCCGCGCCCCCCGCCTCCGCCGCACGCGCAATCTCCGCGATGTCCGTGACATTCGGGGACAGCTTCATGATGACCGGCTGCTTTGCGTATTTCTTCACCTCTCCGGTGATAGCCTCCACCGCCCGCGGATCAGTGCCGAAGGCAATGCCGCCCTCCTTCACGTTGGGACAGGAAATATTGATCTCCATCATGTCGATCGGCTCTTCTGCCAGACGCTCCACCACCGCCAGATATTCCTCGGTGGAATGCCCGCAGACATTTACAATAATTTTCGTGTCATACTGCCGCAAAAACGGGATATCCCGCTCACAGAACAGGTCAATTCCGGGGTTCTGCAGGCCCACTGCATTCAGCATTCCGCCATACACCTCCGCGACACGCGGCGTCGGGTTCCCCTCCCATGGCACAGATGCTACCCCCTTGGTCACCACGGCTCCCAGCTTGTTCAGATCCACATATTCCCCATACTCGGCTCCGGAGCCGAATGTCCCGGAGGCAGTCATAACCGGATTCTTTAACGTCACTCCGCACAGACTCACACTCGTATTCATTACAGTTCCACCTCCCTCGCATCAAACACCGGCCCGTCCTTGCAGATCCTCTGGTTGTTCACGTTAGAATGAGCATCCTTCTCCGCAGTCCTGCACACGCAGGCCAGACAGGCTCCTATGCCGCACGCCATCCGCTCCTCCATGGAGATGTAGCAGTCCATGCCATGTTCAGCCGCGTAGCTTTTCAATGCCCGCATCATCGGCGTCGGACCGCAGGCGTAGATGACATCCGCCGTCAGGGCATGCTCCCTGATGGCATCCAATATATTGCCCTTCGTCCCCACACTGCCGTCCTCGGTGGCCACCAGACACTCACCCTGTTCCCGGAACTCGTCCAGAAGAAACGTCTGCCGGTCCCTGTAGCCCATCACCATCTGAAGGTCCGGAATCTCCGCAGGTTCAAGCCCCGCAAGCCCCTGCACAACTCCCGCGCGGATGTCCTTTGCGAGCTGCAGCATCGGCGGCACTCCGATGCCTCCGCCGATCAGAAACGCCTTTTTCCCCGGCAGCACCGTAAACCCATTGCCGAGAGGTCCCATGATCCTCACGGAATCCCCCTCCGTGAGCCGGGAGAATTCCTTCGTCCCCGTGTGTTCTCCTGTCACCCGGTACACAAGCCGGATATTTCCTGCTTCCCGGTCAATCCCGCACAGACTGATGGGTCTCGGCAGCAGCCTGCTGCTGTCGCTGCAATACAGAGACACAAACTGCCCCGCCCGCGCGGACGCTGCGATCTTTGGCACCTTAAGCGTGAGATCATAAATGTGGCCGCCGAGCGCTCTCTGTGCGAGCACCTCGGCAATTTCTATCGTTTTTCCCATGTGTAATCACCCGTCTTTCTCTCTTGATACGTCATCAGGAGTTCTCAGCTCAAATCCGTAATTCACTTCTCATTATAAGAGAACTGCCTTTGTTCCGCAACCGAATTTTCCGACCACCCATGGCTCGATTTCGACCACTTATTCAAAATGAGTGGAATCTGCTTTTCGAATTCCTTATACTATAGCCACAAGGGAGGTGAGTCATATGCAAATAGAAGTCAGACTCGATGATTCTTGTCCGGAACCCAAGGTGATCGTTCTGACAGACCGGATGACGGAGGAGGTTTCCGACATCCTGCGAAAACTGTTTGTGCGCATTTCCAGCTCCGGGATCATCAAAAAGAAGGGGAGCGGCAAATGCCACTCCCCTTTCTATGTATGGTTTCGTTCTCCATAATCCTACGAACGATCGGTTCTTAGTGCACCCGCGATATCCGCGATCATATCCTCTACGGCGAGCCGTGACGCATCCGCGAAATTCTCCGGTGTGATTCCCTTTTCTTTATACTGATCCTGCTTGTAAGCTGCGATAATCCCGCGGGAGGAATTCACAATGGCGCCAAGACCGTCCTCGTTGAAAAAGTGCACGAGATCCGCGCCTTTTCCGCCCTGCGCCCCGTAGCCCGGCACGAGAATGAAGCTCTTCGGCATCACCGCCCGCAAAATTTTCCCCTGCTCCGGATAGGTCGCGCCCACAACCGCTCCCACATAGCTGTAATCGTCGCCCATGCAGTCACTTCCCCACTCTGCCACCTTCTCGCCCACATGCTCGTACAGCGGCTTTCCGTCGATCAGACGATCCTGAAACTCCCCGCTGGAGGGATTGGAGGTCTTCACCAGAATAAAAATTCCCTTCTTGTGCTCCTTACACACCTCGATAAAGGGCTTGATCCCGTCCGTCCCCAGATAGGGGTTTACCGTGGCAAAGTCCTCGTCAAATCCGGCATACGATGTTCCTCCGATCTTTACCGAGCCAAGGTGCGCGCAGGCATACGCCGCAGAGGTGGAACCGATATCGCCGCGCTTGACATCCCCGATCACCACCAGCTCTTTTTCATGGCAGTAATCGACCGTCTTTTTAAACGCCACAACACCCTCCACGCCAAACTGCTCATACATTGCTATCTGCGGCTTTACCGCCGGAATCAGGTCATAGGTCGCATCCACGATCGCCCTGTTAAACTGCCATATTGCCTCCGCGGCTCCCGCCGGAGTCTCCCCATACTGCTCATAAGCCGCCTTTTTGATATGCTCCGGCACATAGTCCAGCATCGGGTCCAGCCCCACTACAATCGGGGCGTTAGTCTTTTTAATTTTTTCAATTAATTTGTTGATCATCGTCTGTTCTGCTCCTCATATACAATTTTTCCGTCACAGATCGTGTACTTGACACGGCCGGTGACTTCTCTTCCGTGAAACGGCGTGTTGCGCCCCTTCGAGACAAAGTCGTTTTTGTCGATGCAATAGGTCTCGTCCGGGTCAAAAATCACGAGATCCGCAGCCTTTCCCGGCTGGATATCCCCCTTGTCAAGTCCAACGATCCGCGCAGGGTTATAGCTCATCTTCTCTGCCATCTGCATCGGAGTGAGATATCCGCCCAGCACAAGCACCGTGTACGTCAGGCTGGCCGCAGTCTCCAAGCCGACAATGCCGAACGGCGCCTTTTTCATGGACGTATTCTTTTCCGCGAAGGTGTGGGGCGCGTGATCGGTCGAGATCACCTCCATCGTCCCGTCTTTAAGCCCTTTCCGGAGTGCCTCCACATCCCGGCTTGTCCGAAGCGGCGGATTCATTTTATAATTCGTGTCCGCATCCGTATCCTGCGGAACCAGAATCCCCGCGTCGATGGTAGGAACATACTCCTTGATATCGTCGGATGTCAGCGTGAAATGATGCGGGCACACCTCGGCAGACACTTTCAGCCCGCGGCTTTTCGCCAGACGCACAAGCTCCACCGAGTCCTCCGTGGAACAATGGCATAGATGCAGCCACGCACCGGTGTCCTTACACAGCATGATGTCTCTCGCTATGATCACGTCCTCCACCGCGTTCGTGATCCCCGGCATGCCGAGCATCTCCGCATTTTTGTCCGCATTCATGACTCCGCCGTTCACCATATGGATATCCTCGCAGTGGGCAAGCACCGGAATGTTAAGACTCGCCGCCTTCAGCATTCCCTCGCGGTAAACCCGGGCGTTCATGACCGATTTTCCGTCCTCACTGATCGCCGGGCTCCCCGCTTTTACCATGCCCTCAATATCCGCAAGCACTTCTCCCTTCTGTCCCTTTGTGACGGCCCCGACCTGAAGCACATGGATACACTCGCCTGCTGCCGCCTTGCGGTGCACATAGTTCACCACATCCACGCAGTCCGCCGCCGGACGGGTGTTTGGCATGGCGAGCACCGTCGTGTAGCCGCCGCGGGCCGCTGCCTCCATCCCGCTGAAAATGTCCTCCTTCTGCTCGTAGCCGGGATCACGGAGATGCACATGCATGTCGATAAAGCCGGGCATTACATAGCAGCCCTTCGCTTTGATCACACGGTCCGCTGTTTTCTCGAGATTTTTCCCAATTTCAGACACCACGCCGTCCACAACATAGACATCCGCCTTCTCATCCATCTGAGTGGCAGGATTGAACACATGTCCGCCTTGAATCAGTATTGTCATACTTTTTATCCCTTTCCGCTTTTTTTCGTCCTCACCGCAGTCACACCGGACATCCTTCCGACCGTAGTGACCTTCTCCACTGCTCCATCCGCGTCCACCGCCGTGATCTTCTGATACGCCCGGACGCGGTAGTAGTAAATTGTGTTCTTTTTAAGTCCGGAGTCCTTGTATGTCGTCTTTTCGCCGTCCTTTACGGTTGCAACCTTCTTGTACCCGCCGTTTTTGCTGGCAGAACGGAAGATTTCATAGCCGGATGCGTCGGACACCTCGTTCCATTTCAGAGTGATACTGTTTACGGCCGTTTCTTTTTTCCTGAGTTTACCGACCTTCGCGACCTTATCTCCTCCGAGTGCGCTGGTGTATGCCTTGATGCACCAGTTTCCGGTTTGGACCTCGACGCCCCAATCCTTTATACGCGAGGAATTCTGAGACTGCTTCATGTCTATCCAGCCATCCGCCGTCTTGGCAAAGCTCTGCCCATCCTCCAGCGAAACCTCAGTTTTGTAATCCAGGTACCGAATTGTGATCCCGCATTCCACGTCCACGCTGACGTCTTCCACAACCACCGAAAACAGCGAACCCTTAGCGAGCGGTACGGGTTTCTCTAACGGAATCGTGTGTGCGCCCGCATAATCAGTCTTCCCGGAAAGAGTGGCGGCAAGGTAACCACTGTTCGGTTTTGCAGGATCGAGCAGATCTGTGTAAATCCGAATGGTATACGAAACATTTGCGTCTTCCATCGCCTGAAAAAGAACCGCATCCAGCGATTCGTTCATCACCCTTCACCTGAAACACGTTGGCCACAGCGGCATAATCCAGACTCGAGCGGATGCTGTTGCAAAGGACTCCGCCGTCATACTGGTAATTAAAATCGTAATTGTCCGCCTCCTCGAAATCCAGAATCCATACCTCATCCCCCAGCGACTTGTCACAGTAGGACATCCAGAAATAAGCAGACGTATCCGTGTTGTAAGTGCCGCTGGTGCTCCAGCTGTTGCGAACCAGCCATGCGCCGTCCTTTGGCGCCGGCTTCGCAAAATTATCCGCGGGAAAATTGTCATCCCAGCCGATAATATTGACCGCATGATTTGCAAGCTTCAATTGATCATAGCAGTAATAGGTCGGAACCGTTCGCCCCCCGTAGGTGCCCGAGCCTGCATACCTTCTTTTTTCAAACACGCCCGACGCAGCATAGAAGCTGATTCCCGCAGCCCCGTGCCTCATGATCTCGCGCTTCACTCCGTCCGGATTCCCATGCATGCTAAGCCGGTATGCATTCTGAAGATGCACCTCACAGTTCTGGCTGACCTCATCCCCACGGACCGTCAACGGGTTACGGGCCTGCCCGTAAGGCAGAAAAGACTCTGCAGTCAGCCCCTTCCACTGAAGCAGCGTCTGCACTGCAAAGCTCAGGTTTCCCCCCAGGGTCAGAAAATCCTTGCCGTGCAAAAGCGTTACTCTGTCCCCGCTCAAACCGCCAAAAACGTCCTCGATGGGATGATAGGCGGCATAGTCCAGTTCCAGCTCACTGAAATCCACAGTGCGGTCCACAACGGCATTGTCAACAATCATGTCAAACTCCGCAAGCCCCACCGCCGAAAAGGACCAACAGTCATTGTATATCTGCTCCCGTGTTGCGGGAAAGCGCGCATTAACCTCGTCAATATCATTCATGTATGCCGCAGGAAGAGTTTTCTCCCCAAGCATGGATGCTCTTACGTCCGCCTCCGGCATTCCCATAAGAAATGACGTAAACACGAATATCAGTATGACCCTTGCAAGTTTTTTCATACCTTCTCCTATCTCACTTCGTGCCGGCGTCCGCAATCACATCTGCCATATCGTAATGTCCGGCCGGTTTTCCCTTCAGAAACTTTGCTGCCTCCACAGCCCCCTTTGCAAACACCGCCTTGGAATACGCGGTGTGCTTAAATTCGATCACCTCGTCCTGACCGGCAAAGAACACCTCATGCTCACCCACAATATTCCCTCCCCGAACCGCGGAGATCCCGATCTCGTAGGTGTCGCGCTTTCTGCGCTCCTTGCTGCGATCGTAGGTGTAGGAGTACGCATTGTCGAGCGCCTCGTTCATCGAGTCCGCAAGCGCGAGCGCTGTGCCGCTGGGCGCGTCGAGCTTCTGATTGTGATGTTTCTCTACAATTTCCATGTCAAAGCCCGCAGGTGCGAACACCAGCGCCGCCTTTTTCAGCAGTTCGAACAGCGTGTTGATGCCAAGGGACATATTCGCAGATTTCAGAATCGCCACCTTTTTGTATGCATCCTCCACCTTCTGCAGCTGTTCCTCAGAGAGCCCCGTGGTACACAAAACCACAGGAATTTGGCGGTCAACACTGTACTCGATCAGCAGATCCAGCGCCTTTGCGGTCGAGAAATCAATGATGACATCCGCCGGGACCGTACACTCCTTCAGACTCGGAAAAACCGGATAATCATTCGCTATTCCGTCGTAGGTGTCAATCCCCGCAACGATCTCTATCTCTTCGTCCCCGGTACAGATTCCGGTAACACACTGCCCCATTTTCCCGTTGCAGCCATTGATAATCACTCTAGTCATGCTCTTTTCCTCCTGTATGTATCCCCGCATTATCCGGCAATCGTTATTCCGTACTCCCTCATGACCCGCACGAGTTTTTCTTCGTTTGCTGCGCCCATCTCGCACAGAGGCGCGCGCAGCGGTCCTGCCGCAAGCCCCATCCGGTTTACCGCCGTCTTGACCGGAATCGGGTTCACCTCCGAAAACAGTGCGTCAATGAGCGGCAGCGCCTCGCACTGCAGCCTGCGCGCGGTCTCCAGATCTCCCTCAAAAAAGCTCCGGCACAGCTCATGCACCTTCGCCGGCGCAACATTGCTCCACACGGAAATCACACCGACCGCTCCGATGGACAAAAGCGGCAGTACCAGACCGTCCTCGCCGGAATACAGGTCCATCCTGCCATCCGTCAAATACATCGCCTTCGACGCCTGCGCCACACTGCCGGAGGCCTCCTTAATACCCACGATGTTCTCTTTGGTTTTCACCAGCTCCGCCACCGTCTCCGGCAGCAGGTTGCAGCCGGTCCGCGAGGGTACATTGTACATAATGATCGGACATTTCGTGCTGTCCGCAATCTTGGAATAGTGGCCGATCAGTCCCGCCTGAGTCGCCTTGTTGTAGTAGGGAGTCACGATGAGAAGTCCGTCCACGCCTGTCTCCTCGGCCTCCTGCGAGAGCTGAACTGCCGTCCGCGTACAGTTCGACCCAGTTCCCGCAATCACCGGCACACGTCCCTTCGCAAACGTCACTGCCGCCTTTATGACGTCCCGGTGTTCCTCCATCGTCAGGGTAGAGCTCTCTCCGGTCGTGCCAGCGATGATGATCGCGTCCGTTCCCTCCTTCACCTGCCAGTCGATCAGTTCCTCCAGTTTGTCGTAGTTGACCTCCTCATTGTCCTTCATCGGAGTCACAATTGCCACTCCCGCACCCTTAAAAATTGCCATTGTTTGGTCTCCTTTCCACCTTCAAAATTAAGATATGACAATCAAGCAGAGGACGATACTCCCCCATGGATATCAGGCGCATAAAACTTGTGCACCTGGTATTACAAAAAGACCAGCCCATAAAGAGCTGGCCCATTCGTCCATACAGAATCGGTAGCTCTCCATCCATATTCACGGATGACAGTCATACGGCTGTTCACCGTATGCCCAGAAGACCGACTGCAGTCATCAGTCCCCTTCGGCGCTCGTCCCTTTCACCGGATTTCTTATGTGTCTGCCACATCCATCCGGCTACTCTTGATTCGCGCAACCTCTACTCTTACTGCTATGATAACATCCCGGAACCCGGAAGTCAATTCCCGAATTCATTATTTTTCCGGTGCTATATTATAAATTTCATCCGCGAATTCCCGGATTTCGTTGTGAAGAACTCTTCCGGTACATATGATCGTCATCTCCTCCGGCTTCGCGGCGAAAAGTTCACGCATCTCGTCCACGGAAACGACATTTTCATCAATCACGCCAAGGATTTCATCCAGAATGACCATATCACATTCTCCGGTGCTGATCACCTTTTTCGCATAATGAAAACCGTTGCGCACATTCATGATTTCCTCTTTCTTCTCCTCCTCGGACAGATCCTCAAAACTGATCTGTGTCTTGGCAAAGCGGAAATGCATGATCTCCGGCTCCAGACGTTTTAAAAATAACAACTCCTCCTCATGTTTCCCCTTCAAAAACTCAATCACTATCACGCTTTTTCCAGTGCTCGCCTCGTGGATCGCTCTTCCCATGGCAGCCGTAGATTTTCCATGACCTTCTCCATAGTAAATCTGTACAACGCCTTTGTCCATACTTTCCCTCCATCCGTCCCCCAGGCAGCGCCTAGGATCAGTTCGTTATCCATATCACACAAAACAGCATATAGTACGATACCACAACAGAAAAAAATAATCAAGCACTCATTCTACTCGATAAATTCGATTTTACTGACCGAGACCTCGTAGGCAACTCTCTGCTCCACCTCCGTCTCACTGAGCTTTTTTACATACTCACGGCTCTGGATTCTCCCCCAGATCTGCACATGACTGCCCACCGCAAACCCGGATGCAAACCTTGCATTCCTGCCCCAGCAGATGCATGGGATATAATCAGACTTGCCGTAAGAGCGGTTCACGGCCACGAGCAGATCTGCAATCTCTCTCCCCAGAGGAGTTTTTCGATAAACAGACTCCTTGCATATGTATCCGTCCAGAAAAATCTGATTGCTCGCATTTTCCCCCTCCGGCTCATCCACAAATTCGATTTCTCTGGCAAACACGGAGAGCACCAGCCGGTTCTTACGTTCCTCATGACGGTTGAATGAGCGAAACTGGCCTGTGATGTACACATACTGTCCGGTATAGTTTTCCCGCACATCGATCAGCCGCTCCGAGACCATGACCGGAATGTAATCGACAAAATTAGACAGCCTGTTGACGGACACCTCCACCATGTAGAATCCCTCCCCGTACACCTCGTGGCTGTACGAAAAGTCGGACACGATTTCGCCCATAATAGTGACCTGATTGTTTTCAAACATTTTATCTCCCATGAATTTTCTCCCTTCCTTTTGTGGAAATATTTGGCATGACATGTTTTACCACGATGCGCATGTTGGAAAACCTAAAAGATTGTCGATAAGGCACTCGAAAAATCCAGAAAACATTGAAAAGATTGAAAATATCTTGCGAAATTGTATTTTTGTGTTAAAATGATACAGTCCTGTGAAAAGACAGATTAAAAATAAGAAAGGCAATCACATGATACAGACAAGAGATAACATTCGCAATATTGCAATCATCGCCCATGTAGACCACGGCAAAACCACGCTGGTAGACGAGCTTTTAAAGCAGAGCGGCGTCTTCCGCGAAAATCAGGAGGTCAGAGAGCGCGTCATGGACTCGGGAGACATCGAGCGCGAGCGCGGCATCACGATTTTGTCCAAAAATACAGCCGTTTTTTATAAAGATAAAAAAATCAATATCATCGACACGCCCGGACACGCGGATTTTGGCGGAGAAGTTGAGCGCGTCCTCAAAATGGTCAATGGCGTCGTTCTGGTGGTTGACGCTTTCGAGGGAACCATGCCCCAGACAAAGTTTGTTCTGATGAAGGCACTGGCACTGGATCTTCCGGTCATCGTGTGCATCAACAAAATTGACCGCCCGGAGGCACGCCCTGCCGAGGTGATTGACGAGGTGCTGGAGCTGTTCATGGACCTGGACGCCTCCGACGAGCAGCTGGACTGCCCGTTCGTCTACGCGTCCGCACGGGACGGCTATGCGATGCTGAATCTGGATGACGAGAAAAAGGACATGACGCCCCTCTTTGAGACAATCGTCAACTATATTCCCGCCCCCGCCGGCGATCCTGACGCCAACACACAGGTTTTGATCAGCACAATCGACTACAACGAGTATGTAGGCCGCATAGGAATCGGAAAAGTGGACAACGGCTGTCTGAAAGTCAACCAGGATGCCGTTGTGGTTAACCATCATGACCCGGACAAGCTCGTCAAGGTGAAAATCAGCAAGCTCTATGAGTTTGACGGTTTGAGCAAGGTAGATGTGACAGAGGCGGGTGTCGGCTCCATCGTGGCAATCTCCGGCATTGCAGATATCCACATCGGCGACACCATCTGCGCGCCCAATGCCCCGGAGGCGATCCCCTTCCAGAAAATTTCCGAACCGACGATCGCGATGAATTTTATCGTCAATGACAGTCCTCTTGCCGGTCAGGAGGGCAAATACGTGACGAGCCGCCACATCCGCGACCGCCTGTTCCGCGAGTTGAACACAGACGTCTCCCTCCGCGTAGAGGAAACCGACAGCCCGGACAGCTTAAAGGTCTCCGGCCGCGGCGAGCTGCATCTGTCCGTACTGATCGAGAATATGCGCCGCGAGGGCTATGAATTTGCCGTGAGCAAGGCGGAAGTCCTCTATAAAAAAGACGAGAACGGAAAGACCTTGGAGCCGATTGAAACCGCATATGTCGATGTGCCGGACGATTTCACCGGCGCAGTGATCTCCAAACTTCAGCAGCGCAAGGGCGAGCTGCTTAACATGGGTTCAATCGCCGGAGGTTACACAAGGCTGGAATTCTCAATTCCCTCGCGCGGCCTCATCGGATACCGCGGGGAATTTCTGACTGACACAAAGGGAAATGGGATTATCAACACGATTTTTGACAGCTACCAGCCCTATCGCGGAGAAATCGCCTACCGCGCGACCGGTTCCCTGATCGCGTTCGAGACCGGGGAATCCGTGACTTACGGACTCTTCTCCGCACAGGATCGCGGTACACTGTTCATCGGGCCCGGCGAAAGAGTTTACTCCGGCATGGTGATCGGCCAGAGTGCAAGAGCCGAGGATATTGAGCTGAATGTGTGCAAGAAAAAGCATCTGACCAACACGCGATCCTCCTCGGCGGACGAGGCTTTGACGCTGACGCCGCCCCGAATCCTCAGCCTCGAGCAGGCTTTGGACTTCATAGACACGGACGAACTGCTGGAGGTCACCCCCAAAAGCCTTCGCATCCGCAAGCGGATCTTAGACCCGACCCTGAGAAAGCGGGCGGCGATGTCAAAGAAGAACAGTTAGGGAAACGCTGATTTCATCAGCGCTCCCTTAGAGTTTCCCGTAAATTTCCATGGGGACATAGGCTGCAATGGAGATGCCCTCCGGGACATACTCCTCCCGAATCAGCTCGCCGGACTTGCGGACTGCCTGTAAAATCCCGGCCTTGTCGTAGGGGATGATGCGCTCCACGTATATTTTATTCTCGCGCAGGAAATTGGCGAGGAGATCCCTGACCTCCTCTAAGCCCTCATCCTTTGCCGCGGAGATAAACAGAATCTGATCCGCACGGTAATCCTGAAGAGGCTCCTCATCCGTGCGCAGGTCCTGCTTATTAAAGAGTGTGACGATTTTCTTGTCCTTCACGCCCAAACGATCCAGCGTCTCGTAAACGATGTGCATCTGCTTATCGCGCTGCGGATTGGCTGCATCGACCACATGAAAGATACAGTCCGCGTACTTCGCCTCCTCGAGCGTGCTCTTGAACGCCTCGATGAGGTGATGCGGCAGCTTACGGATAAACCCCACCGTGTCAGTCAGCAGCACCTGCTGGCGGCCGGAGAGCTCCAAAATGCGGGTCGTCGGGTCCAATGTAGCGAACAATTGATCTTCCTCAAGCACATCCGCATCCGTCAAATGATTTAAAAGCGTCGATTTCCCGGCATTTGTGTAGCCCACGATGGCAACCACCGGTATCTCGCTCTTCTCGCGCTTTGCCCGGTTGATTTCCCGGTGCCTGACCACATCCTTTAATTCCCGGTTCAAAAAAGCAATCCGATCCTGAATCAAGCGGCGGTCAATCTCCAGCTTTTTCTCGCCCGGTCCTCTGGTTCCGATTCCCCCTCCAAGTCTCGACATGGAACGTCCCAGCCCGGTAAGGCGGCTCAGACGGTACTTAAGCTGCGCAAGCTCCACCTGGATCTTGCCCTCGCTGGTCGTGGCGCGGGCCGCGAAAATATCCAGAATGATAAGCGTCCGATCCATGATTTTGGTATCAAGGACAGCCTCCAGATTTTTGATCTGCGCGGGGGAAAGTTCATCGTCGCAGACAATGCCGGTGGCTCCGGTGGCGGCGATCAGTTCCGCGATTTCTTCCGTTTTTCCGGTTCCCACGTAAGTGCCCGGATGCACCTGCTCCCGCCTCTGAATGACGGTCCCCACGACCTCTGCTCCTGCTGTGTGAACTAATTCCTTCAACTCCTCCAGAGACTCCTCAGTCTCCCGATCGGTCGTGCTGTCCGCACTGACGCCCACCAGAATCACTTGCTCCTGCGTCTTTTCATTAATAATTATTTCTGACATCCCGGCTCCTTATCTCGTCTCTAAAAATGTACTCTCCTTCTGAACTTCCTCGTCCGACGGATACAGCTTAAGGTATTCCCGGACCATATTCTTTGCAGACGCAAAATCCCCACTGTACTCATATGCGGCAATCGCACTTTTCATCAGATTCTGTCGGTTGGGAACCGACTCCAGCTTCAGACCGGCATTAAAATAAACAAGCGCCTGTGCGTAATCTCCGTCCGCCATCTCCTCATTTCCAAGCTCATAGAGTTCATAGGAACCGGCAAGTCCGCTTTCCAGATATTGATCCAGATACCTTCTGGCACTCTCATGATTTCCCTTGTCCTCACAGATCTGCCCCAAATAATATGTGGCCAGAGTCTCCCCGCCCTCCAGTGCTTTCGTCAAATAAGACTCCGCATTGTCTGAATCTCCCAACAGGTAGCTGATCCTCCCCTTATAGAGACAGTCTGCGGGCTTTTCACCCTCAATCAGCATTGCCTGATTCAAATACTTCTTCGCATCCTCAGTCATGCCGTTGGCGTTCAGCGTCGAATAAATGCCGATGTAGAGCTCGTAATTTTTCCCGCCCGTCTCGATCGCAGTCTTATAATCCGCGAGCGCCTCCTCGCGGTTTCCAAGCGCAAACGAGAGTTCGCCGCGCAGATAGTATGCCCTCGCGTCCTTATTGTATGTAATCACGGAATTATAGGTCGTCATCGCCGCCTCCGAGTCGCCACTTAAGTACTGGGCTTTCGCCTTGTAAAAGCAGATATCAAGTTCCTTTTCGCCGACCTTCCCTCCCGCACAGTCCAGTGCCGTCTGAAAAGCATCAATGGCCTCCGTGTATTTTCCGCTCTTAAAACAGTTAATCCCATACTGGCGGTATGCGTCCTCTTCAAGGTTTTTCTGTTCGCCGCACGCGACAAGCATCCACGCGCAAAGCACCAATAAGATCCCCTGTTTTATCCATATGGTTTTACATTTTTTTCTCATGGTTTCTCCGATAGATTATTGCTTATTTTTAAAAACATGTTTTCGTGCAAGCACGAACAGTTTTGACATTGTGCCCCTGGTATACAAAAACTGTCCCCTCGATATGAGAGGACAGTCAAGTGCTCCAAGCAGTTCTACTAAATCGAATTCAGCATACCTGTTGCCAGCAACACTCCTGCAACAGAGTTGATAACCGTCAGGACAAGAGAGATCGCCGAGCAGACAATACCGGCAATTGCCATCCCTTTTCCACCCTTCTTCATACCGATGACACCGAGAATAATTCCGACGATGGTTACCGGGTATCCGAACAACGGAATACACCAGGCGATAAATCCGCAGATACCTAAGACAAGGGAAGCAATTGACATGCCCTTCTTCTCCGGTTCCGGAGCCGATGAATAACCAAAATCCTGCGGGTTATACCCCCCCGTCGACTGGGTATAATTGTTGTTTGAATCTGACATAACTTAAATTCCTCCTTAAAATTTTTATTATTTTGAACCAAAAACTAATTCAGCTTCCAGATTTCTTTGTTATACTGTTCGATTGTGCGGTCAGAGGAGAAAAATCCTGCCTTACTGATATTCACAAGCATCTTCGCGGCCCAGGAACTGCGGTCCGCATAGGCATCATATGCTTTTTCTCTGGCTGCCGTATACATATCAAAATCAGGGAAGGTCATAAACCAGTCCTTATTCAAAAGCTCCTTGTACAGACGCTCAAGATTTTCGCTGCATCCCACCTCCATCATCTCATCGCTGATGATAAAGTCCACAGCTCTCTTGAGGTTCTTATTTTTCTCGTAGTATTCCTTTGACTTGTAATCCTTTCTCGCATAGCGGTCGATCACAGTCTGGGAATCCTCGCCGAAGGTGAAAATATTGTCCTTTCCGACCAACTGGGCAATCTCCACGTTCGCCCCGTCCATCGTGCCGAGCGTCACGGCTCCGTTGAGCATAAACTTCATGTTGCCGGTTCCCGATGCCTCCTTGGATGCAAGCGAAATCTGCTCGGAAATGTCGCAGGCGGGGATCATTTTTTCCGCCAGCGTCACGTTGTAATTTTCCACCATGAACACCTTGAGGTACGGACTGACCTCCGGGTCATTGTTGACAATCTCCTGCAGGCATAAGATCAGATGAATAATATCTTTTGCGATGATGTATGCCGGAGCCGCCTTCGCGCCGAAAAATACATTGATCGGAATCGCGGGCTTTTTGCCCTTCTTGATTTCAAAATATTTGTGAATCACATACAGCGCGTTCATCTGCTGTCTCTTGTACTCATGCAGACGCTTGACCTGTATGTCGAAAATTGCCTGATCGTCCGGCCTGATGCCCTGTGTGAGCTCCAAATACTCGCACAATTGCGCCTTCTTTAAGCTTTTCACCTCCAGAAGCTTCTCCAAGACCGCGCGGTCTTTGACATAGGCTCCCAGCTTTTCCAGCTCGTTGGCGTCCTTCTTCCAGCCGTCTCCGATCAGCCCGGTGATCAGCGTCGAAAGCTCCGGGTTGCAGAGCATCAGCCAGCGGCGGAAGGTAATGCCATTTGTCTTGTTGTTAAACTTCTGCGGATAGAGCTTATAAAAGTTGTTGAGCTCGGTATCCTTCAAAATTTCCGTGTGCAGATACGCGACACCATTCACACTGAAACCGTAATGAATATCCATATGCGCCATGTGCACCAGATCATCGCCTATAATGTAGGTGGTCTCATCCTTCACCTTGCTCCGCACGCGATTGTCCAGCTCCCGAATGATCGGCACCAGCTGCGGCACCGCCTTCTCCAAAAACGCAAGGGGCCACTTTTCCAGCGCCTCCGCAAGAATCGTGTGGTTCGTGTACGCACAAACCTTAGACACCACAGAGATCGCCTCGTCCATCAGAAATCCCTTCTCCTGAAGAAGACGAATCAGTTCCGGAATAATCATGGACGGGTGCGTGTCATTGATCTGAACAACCGCATAATCTGCCAGATCGTGCAGGTTGGACCCCTTCGCCTCCGCTTCCTCAAGAATCAGCCTGGCGGCGTTACTGACCATAAAATACTGCTGGTACACGCGCAGGAGGCGCCCCTTGTCATCCGAGTCATCCGGATACAGAAAGAGCGTGAGGTTGCCGGCAATGTCTTCCTTATTAAAATCAATCGTATCGCCCACAAGATTTTCGTTCACGGACTCAATATCAAACAGATGCAGCTTTGTGGTGCAGTTATTGTAACCGACCACATCGATATCATACATTCTGGACTGAACGGTAAATCCGCCAAACAGAACCGGATAGGTCGTCTCAGTCTTTGTCAGCCAGCTCTGCATGGTAATCCATGGGTTCGGTGCCTCCACCTGCAGATTATTCTGAAATTTCTGCTGAAAAAGGCCGTAGTGATAATTTAAGCCCACGCCGTCCCCGTTGATCCCCAGCGTCGCAATGGAGTCCAGAAAGCAGGCGGCCAGCCGCCCCAGTCCGCCGTTGCCTAATGAGGGCTCCGGCTCCGCCTCCTCAATCTCCGCAATGCTTTTGCCGGAGGCTCTGAGTTCAGCGTCCACAGCCTCGTAAATTCCCAGATTGATAAGATTGTTAGAGAGAAGTTTCCCGATCAGAAACTCGGCGGAAATATAGTAGACCTTCTTCTTTCCCTCGTTGATCGCCTTTTCCTTTGCCAGCTCTTTAACCATGTCGAGAATTGCGAAAAAAATTTCTTTGCTGCTGCATTTCTCGATTGTTTTATTATACCGCGTCGATACAGCTTTTGCAAGCGTCATTCCCTTTTCCTCCCGTATATATTGAATACATGATTTTATGCCAATATCACTATTATATTCGTTTCTTTGCATTTACGCCAGCATTATTTACATAAAATTACAAAAAAATGGCATATGCAATCCAGCCGATCCCGGCACACACCCATGCGGCAAGGACATCACTGACATAATGAACCCCGGAAATGACACGTATCACCCCGATCATGAGCGCAACGATAATCAGACCTGCCCCCATCCCCACCAGAACCGGATTCCTCTGTACAAGGAACGTCACTGCAATCACAGATGCCGAAAACACATGTCTGCTCGGAAATGATTTTCCTTTGGTGTCCTTGGGGATCGTTGGTATAAAATCATAACGCTCGTAGGGTCTTTGGCGGTTAAACAGATATCGAAAAACGCTCACGATCAGAAAACCGTCAAGCGGCACAACGACAGACAGGTACAGTGTTTTCTCCCGCTCCGCTGCCAGATAGAGTATAAGTAACGGATAGGCAGTAAACACAATCCCGGTCAGAACTCTGTTAAAAATATGTACTGACTTAGCCAGTTTCGGATGATTACGAAACGACTGAGTCAGTTTTTCATAAGCTGCTGCCTGCATAAAGCTCCTTACCGAGTGGTCGCAGTGCCCCTTCCGGTGCCGGTTAAGTCCTCAACACCGTCCACAATCGCGCCGCCGGCATCCCTGATACCGTTCACCACGTCATTGCCGAGACTTCTGGCATCGTTGCCGAGGCTGCTCCCGTTGTTTGTAGTGCCATTATTGGTGGTTCCGCTGCCCGTCGTGCCATTGTTGGTGGTTCCGTTGTTCGTGGTCCCGTTACCCGTTGTACCGTTGTTCGTGGTTCCGTTACCCGTTGTGCCGTTGTTCGTGATTCCGTTACCGGTCGTACCGTTGTTCGTGGTTCCATTGTTGGTAGTTCCATTGCCTGTCGTACCATTGTTCGTGGTTCCATTGTTGGTGGTCCCGTTGTTTGTAGTTCCGTTGTTGGTGGTGTCGTTGTTCATGTTATCGTCCATCGTTCCACATGCTGCAAAGAAACACATACATGCGGTCAACAGGCATCCAGTCATAAAAAGTTTGATTTTCCTCATTCTACTGATCTCCTTCTCTATGAAATGTATCTGAATTACAGAGATAGTATGAACGAAAATCACAGAACTATACATGAGCCCGGACAGAAGTCGCGTCCATCTTGAAGTATAATACACAATTGTACATAAAACAATGAAAAATTTATTTTTTCATTTTGGGCTGGCTGACCAGGGATGCAAGGTAGGAAAAGACCAGCGCCGCGGACAGTCCTGCGGCACAGTTTTTAAAGCCGCCGAGGAAAATGCCGCTGAACCCCTTCTCATCCACCATCTCCTTCACACCCTTCCAAAGATTGTTGCCAAAACCGAGCAAAGGCACATTCGCGCCCGCTCCCGCCCACTCAGAAAACGGTCCGTAAATCTGAAATGCTCCCAGCACCGCACCCAGACAAACCAGCAGTACCATGATCCTTCCAGGCAGCATCTTCGTCTTCTCCATCAAAATCTGTGTCAGGGCGCAGATCAATCCACCTATCGCAAATGCAATTAAATATTCCATCCTCTTTTCCTCCCTACTTTTTGCAGCTCTCGATCACAACTCCATGCGCAATGCCCGGAACCGACTCTCCTTCATTAAAGCTGACAGTGGACAAAAGCGCGCCGGTCGGCACGAACAGAATCCGGCTCCATTCGCCGTTCGCCAGCTTCGGAAGATAGTGTGCGGAGAGCGTCGCGGCCGCGCAGCCGCAGCCACTCCCGCCGGAGCCTGTGCCCTGCGCTTCATTGTCAAAAATCTTGATGCCGCAGTCTTCATGCACCTGGCTGATGTCAATATTTTTATCCCTGAGCAGTTTGATCAGGATCTCCTGTCCGACCAGCCCCAGGTCTCCTGTGACAATCGCGTCATAGTCCTTTGGGCTTCGTCCAAAATCCTCCATATGCTGGGCGATCAGCTCACAGGCGGCCGGTGCCATCGCCGCCCCCATATTCATCGAATCCTTGACTCCGAAATCCACAATCTTACCGGTCGTAATCCCTGTAATTTTTGCCAATGGAGCTTCCTTTCCACTAGATTTTGCAAGAATTGATTCACCAGCCACAATATATGCTCCCCCGCCCGTCACCGTCCATGTCGCCGCTACAGGCCGCTGGTTGGCATAACCGAGTGGAAAACGAAACTGTTTTTCAGCACTGGCGAAATGACTGGAAGTCACAGTCGCCACATAATCCGCGTATCCGGCTGCCACTGTCATCGCAGCGAGAGCAAGCGATTCTCCACAGGTGGAACAGGCACCGTAGATTCCAAACAAGGGGATCTGAAACGTTTTCAGTCCAAAGGAGGAGGCAATAAGCTGGCCCAGCAGATCTCCTGCAAAAAGATAACGCATATCCTCCGGCTTCTTGTCCGCCTTCCCGAGCGCAAGCGTAAGAGCCTCCTTCTGCAGCGCGCTCTCGGCGGCCTCCCAGGTATCCTGTCCGAACTTGTCATCCGCTCCAATACAATCAAATTTTTCAGCAAGAGGACCTTCTCCCTCTTTCTTCCCGACTACTGAGGCAGATGCCAAAATAAAGGGAGCCTCTGCGAAACAGAGACTCCCACTTCCAACTTGTTGACCCATACTTGATCTCCCTTTCGTTTTTAGAGAAAGTATGTTCATTTTAATAAAAAATATGCAAAAATGCCTTTAAGCTACTCTCCTTCAAACTGTACGACCGATTCCACGCGATATTTTTTCAGCACTTCTCTGCCTCCCAGATCCACCAGTTCCATGAGAAACAGGCACTCCACCACCTCGCCGCCCAGTTCCTCCACGAGCTCTGCCGCCGCCTTGATGGTACCGCCGGTCGCGATCAGATCATCGAACAATACCACCTTCATCCCGGGCGTAATCGCATCTCTATGTACCTCGACGACGGCTGTACCGTACTCTAAGTCATAACTCTTCGAGAGTGTCTCACAGGGGAGTTTTCCCTGCTTGCGGATCGGCACGAAGGGCTTGTTTAACAGATATGCCACCGGCATTCCAAACAGAAATCCGCGGCTCTCCGCCCCGGCAATCACATCAAATTCCACATTTTCCAGACGTTTCGCAAGCTCGTCAATCGAGAGCTTCAGCCCCTCGGCACTCTGTAAAATGCTGGTTACATCCCGAAAGATAATACCTTCCTTTGGAAAATCAGGGATACTTCTGATATAATCCTTTAACTCACTCATCGTTCTAAATCACCAATCCTTCCTTTGTTATAATATCATTTATTCTGCAAAAACATGCCTTCCGTCGGATTCAGCCCTTGATTTTTTGGAAATCTCCCGAATCACGCCGCATCACCGAGCACACGGAAAGCACCTCGTCCTGCACGGTGAAACGGATATCGTAATCTCCAAATGCCATGCCGTACTCGTATTCCCTTTGCTTATTGTATGCCGCCCGTGGGTCCTGAGCGAGCAGTGCAAGAACCGTATCACGAATTTCTTCCGGCAGCCGGTTCAAAAGCTCCTCCGGAAAATCCACCCGGATCACATCCCCGCTGTGCAGCTGCCCGAAACCTCCTGCCGCCTCCGGGTGAGCGTCCGTATAGGGCAAATACGGCTTGATATCAAAAATCGGCGTGCCGTCCAGAAGATCCGCGCCCTGCACGCGCAGAACCGGTCCCAGCCCGGTATCCTGACGCACCTCCAAAAGACGCACAGAGGAAAGTCCGATAGAGTTCGGACGAAACGGTGAGCGCGTGGCAAAAACCCCGCGTTTCTCTTTTCCTCCGAGCCGCGGCGGAAATACTAACGGCACAAACCCATCCTGCTTCGCCCCGGAAAACTCCCACAGAAGCCACAGGTGGGAGAACTCCTCAATTCCCCGAACCGCATCCACGCTGCGGTATTTCGGTGTAAATATAATCTCGCCCTCTGCGGCAACTAATCCGCTCTGTCGGGGAATTCCGAATTTTTCCGGATAGGGTGTACGGATATGTGCAATCGCCTCAATCGTGCGCGCCAAACAAACACTCCCTTTTCTCACATTTGATAATATTTCAGGTTATCCTTCAACCCCGCAGTAATCGTTCCTCCTGCCGCCTCATACTTATCATAAAGTGCGGTAATGCGCTGGACCGATCTGCGGTTCTCCACCTCAAGCTTCGTAAACGCGGTCTGATACACCGGATTTGACATCAGACTCTGACGCACCTCTTTGGAGAATGGGCAGTATCTCATGAAAATATTCCTCGACACCTTGTTCAGGCGGAAACTCCCCTGAGACTCATATTTCATCCAGTTCTGGTAATCCTTGACAAACACTTCACGGAAGCTGTTTCTAGCCCGCGCAAGCGCCGTCTTGAGCTTCTCCTTCGCCTCAGCGGACAACTCTGCGTTCTTGCGGTAAAACTGCACATAATCGTAAAACTCTGAGGTGAGGGACTTCTCTCTCAAATCGTTCCAGTACACACCCTGAATCCGGCGGCAGATCTCCCAGCGGTAGCGTCCCAGAATCTCCACCATCTGCTCATCCAGATCCGCTGATGTGAGAATCGGGAAAAGGAAACGCGCCGGCGTGTCGCTTTTTGCGCCGGAAACCTCCTGCCACATCAATGCTTTGCTCCCCGCATTCGGCATAAGGATCACATCCGGCATAACTTCCTTCATAATCCATTCCTGATTGATCCCTCGTTTCACATCCGAGAAGAGCACCTCACGGTAAAGTACCGAGTAATCCAGATACCTCACCTTGTTAATTGCGTTCTCAATGCGCTCCGCGGTCACCACCATCTTTTCCAACGCCATAAAGATATCATATCCCGCGATGACCGGGCAAAAACTGGACACGCGCCCGTAGGTCACACGGTTTCCGGTCTGGAAAATATTGTGAATTTCGAACTTGACCTTGCGCGTACAATCCTCCTTGTACGCAAGCAGCTGCGCATCCGTAATCTCTCCAAGCCGTTTCTGTTCCGTTAAATAAGCGTTGTAATCCTGGTCAAACTCGTTGCGGCTGGGTTCCCTCTCTCCCCGGAAAATGCATCGTAACCACTCATAAATCGTAAACACATGATCCGAGAGGAAGAAATTCAAAGAATCCGACAGATGGTAAAGTGCGTTCGTTTTCTCCTCACCGAGCAACGCCACATCCATAAATCCGAAATTAAAAAACATGGAAAGGATCGGCTCCGTTTTCCCCTCATCCATAATGGAGCGGAAAAACGCTTTCTCATACACATCATAAAATACGTTGGCAATCTCCCTGCGCAGACGTCTTGCATCATCTTCGGTAGACTGCGGATCAGGAAGCTCCCGGAAAGTTTTCAGAGTTTCCTTGAAATTGCGGATCTCTGCCTTCTCGTACCCCGCATATTCCAGAATATAGTTCACGCAGTCCTCTTTAACCACATTGATGCGCCCTTCAGAGCTGCCTGCGAAATCATAGTTCTCGCAGTATCCGCGGAGCTCGCTGACGCGGTCCTTCCCGTAGATTCCAAGCTCCTCCATGGTATCCACAATCTGTACCATATGGGAGCGCGCCGGTGCCACATCCCGCTTTTTCTGGGACAACTGAACCGCCATATCAAAAAACAGATGAAAAATATCATCTCCGGAATCCGCGCACAAAATATCGTTATTCGCCATCAGATAGTGCACCATCTCCCCGATACCCAGTGTGACACGATGCATCTGCGCCGACGCTTCCATGATTGCGCCGACACACATCCCGTCATCCTTCACCATTAGCTGCATGTACTCCCCAAGGTAGCCCTTGACGAGGCTGTTACTGTTGGCAATCTCCCAGTTCTCCGCAACATGCTGCATCTTGAGTGCCTTAAAGCTCTCCATACGCGGAAACGGCTGTACATTCAGCAAAAGCTCCGTGCACTGCGTCTTATAGTCGATGTATAACGTTTCCGCCACATGGTGCAGCAGCTTAACCTTTTTCTGCAGACCTGCATACAGGCACAAAAGCTGATGTCTCTGCTCCACGGCAGTCCGAAGAAAAATTGGGCGGAAATTTTCGTGCTCATGCAGCATGACCTGTAGATCCACCACATTTTTACACGGAATCGCAATGAGCGTACAATCCTCCTTTGCCGTATAATCACAGAGAAACCACTCCCCCTCCATAATTCCGATAATCGCATTGCGCGACATAACAGACTCTGCGAACGCAAACTGCCGCACCACAGAGCCCTCCTGTATCAAATACCACTCTATCACCTTTTCCTGGCGCTTTGCAACGGCATCTCCCGCCTTCACCTTAATAACTTTCATTCTCTATGCTGCCCCCTTTGACTTACCTATTATACTATATTCGATGCCATTTATCAATCCACACATTTTTAGCAGTCCCTGTAGTTATTGTCTACGTCCCTCTCTGTCTGCCTTCTGTTTCAAACGCCGCCACAGTCCAGTTCCCCCTTGCGCTTCAGAAAATCCATAAAGCCTGACAGTCCCCTCGTCACATCCCGGTAAGTCGCCTCGAAGTCCCCAGTGTACCACGGGTCAGCCACATCCCGCGCCCGTCCCGCACTCCCGCCCGCAGAACCGCGGTCATTTCCGCGCTCCGCAAACTCCAGCAGCTTATAGATCTTACCCTGGCTGTCACTGCCTCCGGCGATCCTCGTCATGCCCCGGATATTCTCGCTGTCCATCCCAATCAGGTAATCGTAATACACGTAGTCGTCTCTGGTCATCTGTCTGGCTCGATGCGGAATCAGCGGAATCCCTTCCTGCTGCAGCTTCCGCACCGTCCCGTAGTGCGGCGGATTGCCGATCTCCTCCCTGCTGGTTGCCGCCGAATCAATCTCAAACCTGTCCGCCACTCCACGCCGAACGACCATATCGGCGAAAACACTCTGGCACATAGTCGAGCGGCAAATATTTCCATGACATATAAAAAGTACCTTAATCATGTTAATCTTTCCTCCTGAAATGCCGTGATTTGCCGTGTTTTGGGGGCTTTTGCACTGCCGTAAAATCCACATAAAATTTGTGAAATGTGGCGCATTACGCAAAATAAGGCAAATCAGGGCAAAATGTAATAATGAGTAGTAGTTAATTGGTAGTCAATTTTAAGGATGCAGACTACCAACTTTTTAACGGTACTATCGTTAAAAAGATTTCAAATGGTGTGCATTATTTAACGATAATCTCTTACCAGCGTAATTATATACTCTATAATGCATCAAAACTCTACTGAATTTTCAAAATCTCCAGTGTTGGTTTCCCATTTTCCCTAATCTTATCTTCAAGTTCCCACTTATGAGCCTCAATATATTGTACTTGCTTACTGTTTACTTTTCTCACAGCTTGTATTCTATATTCCCATTCTGGAGCCACTGGGTCTTTTTTTTCCATCGGGCGATAAGCATCCATTGGTTCCCAATATTTTCTAGCAATAATTGTGCGCGTTGTAAATTTGTTTTTATTTTTATTATAAAGATTGCAAAGAACCAGATATTTATCTCCATGAAATCCTGCTTGTCTTTGCTTTGCAATGTCTTCATGTGCAGTAAGCCAAGTTAAATATTTATTATAAGCAGTATCCTGTCCATCATATTTTGGAGTCATCTTTCTTGGGAATATCTCAACAACGATCCAATTGAAAGCTTTTCTGTCCCCTGCTCCTTTTTTATAATATGTATTTAAAGATATAACATCAATCCATTTTCCTGCCGTATCTATAGAATTAACTATATCTCTTACAATAAAAACTGCTGCTGACTCACCGCTTTCTATGTAGCTAATATATTCGGCATCATGTTGCCAATCTTTTCTTTCTGAAAAGAAATCATCTTTTTCAGTTCCTCGGTCTGTCACACAAGCCACTCTCCTGTCTGCAAATTCAAAAACTGTTCCAACTTTATATTACCACTATAACTTTCTCCATATTCTCAAGCACGAGTCTGATCATCCAACTTGATAATCCTCAAATTTCTCAATTGACATCCAAACGTGGTCTTCCTTTC
>CAZWRT010000028.1:0-26169 GCA_964636375.1 uncultured Lachnobacterium sp.
CTGTTAGAAAGCAATATAAATTAGCTGTCATATCAAATGATTGCAGCCAATGGAGCAGGTATCTTCGTGAGAAATTTAATCTAAATCAATATTTTGATGTAATCAGTATCAGTGGGGACTTGAGAATTAAAAAGCCGGATGAACGCATTTTTCAGCTTACCATTGAGCAATTGGCAGTTAAGGCGGAAGACTGTCTGTATATAGATGACAGAAGGGGGAACTTGGAAGCCGCTAAAAAGCTGGGAATGAATACAATTTTGCTTAATAGCAGAAATGTACCATATGCGGGGAACTCAGTTAATAGTTTTCATGAACTTCTGGATATTTTACAGACCTCTAAAGCTAAAGAATTATTTTGTTAAATGGTGCGTCAAGCAGTGGAAAGTCCACGTTGGCAACCGCAATAAAGGAATCTCTTAAATTGAAATGCAATCTGGAATATGAAATTATATCTATAGACGATTTTCTTAAAATGACTCCAAATGATGTTATTTATGAGGACGATGTATATGATATTTCGCCAATGCTTTGTGAAAGGGCAAGGGAATTGTTACAGATGAAAGAGGGTATTATTATTGATCATGTAATGACCAGCGAACGGATATATCGTATACTGCGAGAGAGTTTACAGCAATACGATTTTTTATCGGTTCATGTGACGTGTCCCATACAGATATTGAAAGAACGAGAAAAACAACGCGGAAATAGGTGCATAGGTTCGGCAGAAGCCTCTTTACAATATTTGTATCCTAAGGGGGGATATGAAGTAATGGTTGACACTTATGAGATGTCAACCAGTGATTGTGTATCAAAAATAATTCAGATGCTATAAATGCAGCGTGGCGTTAGATGGAGGTACTGCTATGCAATATGCAATAGAGTTATATTATGATAAAGAAACAGAAAAGAAACTTTTTGATTTGGCAAGGAGAATTGCGGATGAAAAGATCAGTACAAAGTTTTTAGAATGGAAGACAAGACCACATCTTACATTGGCTTGTTTTAATGATGTAGATGAAGCCCGATGCATAGAACAGTTAAGGGATTTTGCGCGGAGTCATAAAGTTATGCCCGCATATATTGGTTCGGTTGGTATGTTTAATGATACGAAAACGATTTTTGTTTCACCTGTTATGAACAGTGATATGTATCAATTACAGCGAGAGCTGCATGAGTGCCTAAAAGATTTCGATACAAAAGGTTGGGAGTGGTATGTCCCGAATCGATGGGTACCGCATTGTACAATAGCACTTACCGGCGAGGATGAAAGTGAGGCTTTCTTTCAAGCAAGTGATTTATTGTTGCGCAATTTCGAGAAAATAAGTGGTGAATTTTCTGCGATAGGATTGGTAAAAATTACATTTCCTGTGGAAGAGATTTTTACAATAGAGTTGAGCAAAAAAATCCAGTGACTTTTTTTCATAATAACTGAAACCTTTTTAACCGAAAAAGCAACTAAAGAGTGAACGGAAAAAATTTCGTCCCTCGAAAAATTGCCGGCAACCGTTCGAAAAGGGGAAACTTCAATGGGGAATGATGATATAAGAGGGAGCATAGACTGTGCAGGGGGCAGAGGACACAGGATGGGGGCGCAGATCCACTCCAGGCAGCGTGGCGTTTGTCTACCCAAGTGGCAGGGCTGATCCTTGCTGGGTATGTCGTGAGGGACTTGATTCTGTGCCAGAAACGAGCTGATTTTGCCGAATTAATAAGATGGATTGACAAGAAACTTTATTAGGCATAGAGTAATAATGAGCTTTTTATGGCTTGACTTTTAGAAAAAATACAAGTGAAGCTTCAATCGGCAGATGGGATGGGGAAAGTGTTGATATTTATTTAGATAAACTTAACTCTGATGCATCGTTCTATTTTTTTAATGGAATGACTCACGGATGCCGTGAATGGGATGATGTAACTGGAATGACAATTGATTGGAACACATCAAAACCCTCTTCTCCGATAGTTTTTTATGGTGGAACAATAGAACAAATCAATAATATGACTAATTTGAGAGTAGACGAAAAAATCAATGGGGTGACATATACAACTTATTCCATAGAGGGTATTTGGCAGTATGGCAACATGTCGAAATCCGGGCGCAAAATAACAAAAGCCGTCGGCTGTGTGATCGACAAGGGGCATACAATTGATGAGTATAGAAATACCTGTACCCATGAGCTGGGGCACGCTTTAGGATGGGCAGGACATTCCTACAATTCCTCTGATATAATGTATTCAATGGGTACGAGTGTGACTTCATTAACAGCCCGTGATGTAAACCATCTGTCACAGGTTTATTAAAATTGGAGGTGATGAATATGAAAAAAATGCGTTCCCTGTCATTTACAGTTCTGTCAATGGTGTTTCTTCTCGTGTTTGGCGCCTGTTCGTCCACTGTGGATATGTCAAAAAATGAAGGAGCAGACTCGGAAGGAGTTTTTTTGGCAGCATGTATCCAAAGAGAATATGTTACCTTTGATGAACTGATTTCCATAAGCGATGTGGCAATTGTCGGTGAGTATATCGAGACCATTGGGCATGAATATTATACCGAGCAGAAGTTTAAGGTGAGAGAGTGCCTTTACGGCGATGTGACGGACTCGGAGATTTATCTGTGTTCCAATATTGGAACTGCAAATGTCGAGGAAATTGGTTACAGCTATGAGTCCGGCGCTGATGTTTACGAGGAGGGGCTGAGCTATCTCCTGGTCATGGAAAGACAGCAGTCTCTTTTTTATGACCATGACCGCTATATGCTAAACGCCGATGTGCTCTTATGTGAGAGCAGCAAGGAATACCGCATGTACGATCAGTCCATTGATCTTCCTGCAGAAACATCAATGAGAGACTATGTCATCTCGGTTTATAACTCCGTACCGCATCCCGCATCCGTAAGCGCGCCCGTTGCTTACGAAAATGAGCTCTCTGAAATGGTGGGCGAATCCGCTTATGTGGGGGTCGTATACATTCTGGAAATGGAGATTGAGGGAGTTCATAATGGAAATTCCTATCGATGCTCGGTGGAATCCCTGTCGAAGGGCAGCAATCTCAACACATATGGCGATGGCACCATTTTAATGACTATTTTAAAGGGGAAGGTAGAAGTGGGGCATCGATATATCATCGGCTTTTCTCCTGCGGACAAAGACTCTGTAGGCTCTCTGGTTTATGTACAATCGACGGTTACCAGTGTTTACGACGTGAGCGATGAGCTGATGTCTGAAATTGATGAAGTTGTATTGACAGAAAACAAAGATAAGCCATACAAGGAAACGGATTACAATACAGACATAGTTTTATTGGAAGATTGGGAAAATACGGCTATTGGAGAATATCCTCTTGATGCAAATTCGGCGGAGTGGAGTCAGTTATCTTTCAGCGAGAGGGCAGCAGCTTGCAATATGCCGAAAGAATATGTACAAAGTCTTACAACAGAAGAGCTTGTAGACTATGCAGTAAACTATCCTTTTTTAATGGATATATTAGCGTTTGACCATATAGAAGATGGAATGGATAACCTTGCCAAAAAATCTTATTTATTTGAGGAGCTTTATTCCAGAGCAGACTGCTTTGATGAGCTTCTTACCGAGTACTTAAATATGGGGATTAACGACACAACGTTTGCTGATTCTGAGGATGCGTGTTATACCAATTATGGTTCAAAGGTATTCCTGGAAGCGTATATAGAGTTAAACCATGATTTACTTTCAGAGGAACAGGCTGAAAAATATTATGCAAAAAGGAGGTGATATTATGAAATTTAAGAAAATGGTTATAATTTTGGTCGCATCTGTTGCCGTCGTGGTTGGGTTAGTCGTCGTACTTTCCTATCATTTTTTCGCAGGCACCAATATGGACGATGATAGCGAAAATAAAGTTAGCAAAGGACGGCCGACAGTGGAGAATGCAGACGGTAGCTGGATTTCGGAAAATGGATCAAAATACTATGTAGACTCAGCGGGAAATCGCCTGACAGGTGAACAGCTTATTGATAATAAAGTCTATTATTTTGACGATCATGGCGTGTGGAATGGTGAAGCACCATTAAAGCCTATGATTACTGTCGTCCAGCTATCTACCGAGCAGGAGGCACATATTAGCCTTACTGGCGGCAACACATGGACAGGTAACGAAACTCCGGCATATTATATGACGGTAGACGCACCAAGTTATTCTACAAATGTAGGAGAGATAACGGTTACCATACACAACAATAGCGATCAAAAACTGTCTGCAGGAATTGGATTCAGCCTGTTAATCTGGAATGGTTATGAATGGGTATCTTCTCCGGCGGATGGTTTGTTCCACACGGATGAGGGGTATACCGTGTTACCTGAGGATACACTGGAGTTGCCCTGTAATTTCCAGGACAAGGTACTTGAAGCCGGCAGGTATAAGTTGATTAAGGAATTGCAAAAGCCAGATGATAAATCTGTAAATCTGATTTTTAGCCTCGAGTTTGAACTAATATAGAAAGGATGGTGTAAATCATGAAAAAATTTAATAAGTTTCTTGCATCAATGGCAGCGTTGTCTGTCATAGCCGTATCCGGCTTATACTCGGTTCAGGCTTCGGGATTACCTCATCATGTTGAGAACGAGGCCGCTGCCAATGCTGTGATTGAAGACATAGAAGATATTGGGATCGCAGAATTTGAGGCAGATGCTGCAATTGCAGAATATGAGGCAAATGCTGAAATCCAATATGAGGCCGCGCAAGCCTGTGCCGCTCTATTTGATACCTTTGGGGTAACGGCGGACGGTGCGACAATATATCCTGATGATTATGCAGGAGCATGGATTGATGGCGCAACCCTCTATGTTGCATTAACATCATTAGACGTAAGTGTTACAGATAAATATGACAGGATTTTCAACGGAATCGATTGTGTTGAGTATGAAAAAGCAGAATATTCTTTGAACGAATTACAGGAAATCCAGGATAGCGTTTGTGAGGAGCTTTCAGAGAATTATGAAGTAACTGCATATTATACGGAGGTTGAAAGTAACAAGATTATCATTGAAGTTGCCAGTGATTTAGTTGCAGTTGAAAACGAACTTGCTGACGCAATGAACGCTCCACAGGCTTTCATTGCTGACCCTGACAACGCGGCACCGATTCGTGCTGATCTGTTCGTAATTAAGCAGGGTGAATATATTAAAACGCAAGAGACTTTAAAGGGCGGTATGGAAATTAATCGTGGCGATGCTTCCGGTCCCGGTTATTCAATCGGAATATGTGGAACTATTAAAGATGGCCCAACCACATATGACGGTATCATCACCGCAGGACATGGGATGACTAATTCCGGAACACAAAAAGATATCTATCGGGCAGGCAGTAAATTCGGAGAAACAGGGTTGGTTTTATTCCATGATAACGGCAGCGGTGATTGGGCGGTGATAAGGAAAACCAATAGCGATACGTTGTCCAATTTGATTTATGGTTCCTCCAGTAGCTTCTATCGGGATATCACGGCAACAAAAGACGATTTGGCAAAAGGCACCGATGTAATGAAGTATGGTTACAATGGTGGATACTGTACTGGCACAGTTGAAGCACAGGACGTAACACTTGTTTACGGAGCTTACAGAATTAAAGGTCTTACAAGGTGCAGTTTGCGTACTGGCGTGTCATTGGGCGGCGATAGCGGCGGCCCTTACTATACTCATAATACCGGTAACAGCCATAATTTTGTTGGTATACATAACGGTATTAGCGGCAGCGATAGCAATACAAAACTTTATTTCACACCATATATCCGATTCAAAACCATTTTTACACCCAAAACAAGTTAATTACACCATAGGAAGTTTACTCTGTAAAATTAAATAAGAATAAAAAACTGCCGGTATTTGAGATCTGATCGCTAATACCGGCGTTTTTTTTCTATTTTTTCGGAGAAAAAAGATCGGAGATGAAAAATGATATTTTCCTCTTGCAAACAGAACAAATGTTTGCTACAATGTATATAAGTTTTACTAAGGGAGATGAATTCGATGTACGCATATATCAGGGGGAAACTCGCGGAGACCTCCTATGACTCGGTCGTGATCGAGACAGGGGGGATCGGATATCGGGTGTTTATTCCGGGAAAGGCGTTGGAGTATCTGCCGTCTACCGGAGAGGAGATCAAGGTTTACACCTATCTGCATCTCAGAGAGGATGTGATGATCCTCTACGGCTTTCTCACAAAGGATGATTTAGAGCTCTTTAAGCTCCTCATCGCCGTCAGCGGAATCGGGCCGAAGGGAGGGCTTGCGATTCTCTCGACGATGGATGCGGACGATCTGCGTTTTGCGGTGCTCTCCGGTGATTCCAAGACGATCTCCAAAGCGCCCGGGATCGGGGCGAAGACTGCCCAGCGCGTGATTCTCGAGCTCAAGGACAAGCTCTCTTTGGAGGAGGCGTTTGAGCGAAAGGCGGAGCACGCAGAGGCGAAGGCGGCGCATCCGGAGAGCGCAGTGAAGAATGACGCGGTGCTTGCACTGACCGCGCTGGGCTATTCCTCGGCGGAGAGCATGAAGGCGGTCTCAAAGGTGGAGGTCACAGAGGAGACGAGCGTGGAGGATGTGCTGCGCCTTGCGCTTAAATTTATCTCATGATGTGGGCGAAAATCGTCTGTTTACATATTTTAATTGATTTCTGAATGTTAATGGTCACGGAGTGAACAGTAACAAAAAGGGAAGAGGACGGATGCATGGAAAGACGCGTGATATCGACGCAGATTCAGGAAGAAGATTATAAAATTGAGATGAGCCTGCGCCCGCAGCGGCTGGACGATTATATCGGACAGGAGAAGCTCAAGGACAATCTCAAGGTCTATATCGAGGCAGCAAAATCCAGGGGCGAGGCGCTGGACCATGTGCTGTTTTACGGCCCCCCGGGCCTTGGAAAGACGACGCTTGCGGGGATTATCGCCAACGAGATGGGGTCGCATCTGAAGGTGACGAGCGGACCTGCGATCGCCAAGCCGGGAGAGATGGCGGCGATCCTGAACAACCTCGCAGAGCAGGATATCCTCTTTGTGGACGAGATCCACCGGCTGAACCGGCAGGTCGAGGAGGTGCTGTATCCGGCCATGGAGGACTATGCGATCGACGTGATGATCGGAAAGGGGGAATCGGCGCGCTCCATACGCCTGAATCTTCCGAAATTTACGCTGGTCGGGGCGACTACGCGGGCGGGCATGCTCTCGGCGCCGCTCAGAGACCGCTTCGGCGTGATCGGACACATGGAGTACTACACGGTGGATGAGTTGCAGACGATCGTCGTGCAGTCCGCCAATGTGCTCGGCGTGGAGATTGACGAGAAGGGAGCGCACGAGCTGGCGCGCAGATCCCGCGGAACGCCAAGGCTTGCAAATCGGCTGTTAAAGCGCGTGCGCGACTTTGCCCAGGTGAAGTATGAGGGGCGGATCAACTATGAGGTGGCGGCGTTTGCGCTGGATCTTCTGGAGGTGGACAAGTTCGGCCTGGATCAGAATGACCGGAATATTCTGCTGACAATCATCGACAAATTCGACGGCGGTCCGGTCGGGCTCGACACGCTTGCGGCCTCCATCGGAGAGGATTCCGGAACGATCGAGGAGGTGTACGAGCCATATCTGGTCAAAAACGGCTTTATCAACCGCACACCTAAAGGTCGGATAGCCACGGAGACAGCTTATGCTCATTTTGACCGCAATGCATAAAGTACTTGCTTTTGTACTGATAAATGTTTATAATACCATATATAGTGGTTTTGAGTATAGGATTTGGAGGATAACATATGTCAGCCAAGACAAGTGCGGAGGTCGTGATCGACGGCAAGGTATATACACTGAGCGGTTATGAGGGTGAGGAGTACCTGCAGAGGGTTGCCGCGTACATCAACAACAAGATTGCGGAGTTTGATGCCTTGGAGGATTACCGGCATGTTCCGGTCGGAATGAAGAGCACGCTGATCGAACTGAATATTGCGGATGATTATTTCAAAGCAAAGGCGCAGGTGGAAAAACTGGAGCGCGACATGGAGAGCAAGGACAGGGAGATCTATGATCTGAAACACGACCTGATCTCGAACCAGATCAAGACGGAGAGCGCCGAGGCGTCCATGAAGGAGTTGGAGTCCGAGAACAAGGAGCTGCTTTTGAACAAGGCGCGTCTGGAGGCGGCGCTGGAGGACAAGCTGTTGGATGGCGGAAAAGGAGCCGGAAAACATCATGCATAAGATTAGGGGACAGAGCGCAGCCTGTCCTCTTTTATTACCGTAATGGGGAGAGCGATGGAAGAACGGAGGCAACACACACAATTGCAGAAGCCGGCCATTGAGCTGCTGGCGCCCGCGGGGACTTACGGGATTTTTCGCGCAGTGGTCGCGGCGGGGGCGGATGCCGTGTATCTGGCAGGGAAACGCTTTGGGGCGCGGGCATTTGCCGACAATTTCAGTGTGGAGGAGATCGGCGACGCGATCGACTATGCGCATCTTTTCGGGCGCAGGGTTTATCTGACGGTGAATACGCTGTTCAAAAATCAGGAGCTCGAGGGGGAACTCTTCGCCTATCTGCTCCCTCTGTATGAGCGCGGGCTGGACGCGGTGATTGTTCAGGACATTGGCGTGTTTGCGTTTATACGCCAGGCGTTTCCGGGGCTTGACATCCACGCGAGCACACAGATGACTGTGACCTCCGCGGAGGGCGCCGTGTTTCTGGCAGGGCTGGGAGCAAAGCGGATCGTGCTGGCGCGTGAGCTCTCCCTCGCCGAGATCCGTCAGATTCATGAGAGCACCGACGCGGAACTGGAGGTTTTTGTCCATGGGGCGCTGTGCTACAGCTACTCGGGGCAGTGTCTCTTCAGCAGCATGCTCGGAGGCCGGAGCGGCAACCGCGGGCGCTGTGCGCAGCCGTGCCGTCTGCCCTATGAGGTCTCAGACGCGGAAAATAAGTGTATTCTGAAGGATTCCTACGTGCTGAGCCTAAAGGATTTGTGCGGGCTGGAGGATCTGTGCGGACTGCGTCAGGCCGGGGGATATTCGTTAAAAATTGAGGGCCGCATGAAACAGCTTCCCTATGCCGCGGGCGTGGTGTCCTATTACCGGAAATATATTGACCGCTGTCTGGAGGCTTCCGCGCAGGGAAAAGAGAAAATGCAGGTGCCGGTTGAGGAGGCAGACCGCAGGGCGGTTGCCGCTCTGGGGAGCCGGTGCGGTTTCACGGACGGCTATTACCATAAAAAAAACGGGCCGGATATGGTGACATTTCAGTCTCCGGCGTATGAGAGATGCGATGAGGATTTGCAGGAGAAGATCACGGAGCGGTTTGCCGCACAGCCTCTGCGCCTTGCGGCGGACGGACAGCTCACGCTGAGGGCCGGAGAGGAGGCTCAGTATCTGGTGACCTGCGGCGGCAGTTCCTCCCATGCATCAGGAATGGAGGTTCAGCGGGCAGATAAGAAACCGCTCCTTTCCGAGGAGGTTCGGCAGCGGATGTCCAAAGCGGGAGAGTCCGTCTTTGAGATGCGGGAGATCAAGGTTGATATGGGCGGGGATGTCTTTCTGCCGAACGGAGTCTTAAACCGGCTTCGGAGAGAAGCGCTGGACGGATTAAAGGAGGCACTTTTGGCAGAGACGCGGCGGAATGGCTCATCTGTGGCGATGCCGCAGCCGGGGCAGGTTCCGGCGGAGTGGGAGAGCTGTCATATGCGCGACGGCGAGGAAAAGCCCCGCGTGATCTGCCTGACGGAGAACCGTGCGCTGCTGGATGTGATTTTGGCACAGCCTTTTGTCACAACCGTGTATCTGGACGCGGCCGCCTATGCAAAAGATCTGCCCGGTGAGCTCGCGAAGGATGTTGAGCGCTGCAAAAAGGCAGGGAAGGAGGCCGGATTTGCTTTTCCACGCATTTTTAGACAGCATACGACAACAAGGTATGAAGGATTTCTTGCATTTTTGAAGAAATTGCCGCTGGATGCTGTTATTGTCCGAAGCTATGAGACCTTTGCGTTCGCGCAGAAATACCTGCCGGGGATTCCGGTGGTGCTCGACTATAATCTCTATACGATGAACAACTTCGCCGTGCGCGCGTTCTCCGCGCTTGGGGCGGCGCGCAATACGGTTCCGCCGGAGCTGAATGCGGGGGAGATCGCCCACCGCGACAACGGGCGTTCGGAAATGGTGGTCTACGGGCACTATCCGTTGATGACGAGCGCCCAGTGCGTCCATGCCAGCACGCAATCCTGCGCGCAAAGGCCGGCCGTCACGTATCTGACGGACAGGAAGCACCGGAAGCTTCCTGTGAAAAATTACTGCATAGATTGTTACAATGTCGTTTATAACTCGCTGCCGACCATGCTTTTTGCGCGGCTTGGAGAGATTAGGCGCATGGGGATCACCGGTGTCCGGCTGGATTTTATGGTGGAGGATGAAAAACGGGTGCGGGAGATCCTCGAGCTTTTCCGCGGCTTTGACGAGGGCGGGCCAGGCGTCTATCCGGCGCAGTGGCAGGAGCGTTACACGGGAGGACACTATCGCAGGGGAGTGGAGTAAGAATGGTGCATTTGACGGTACAGCTATCCAAATATTTGATGATCCTGTTATTTCTGGCATACACGTACCAGTGCTTTCACGTGTTTCGAATCGACGGGGACGAAAAGAGACGCGGGCGGATTTACAACATACAGCGTGCGCTGATGTTTGCGATCCACGTAATCGCGTTCTATGTCCTGTATCTCACCACAGAGGACATGAGGCTGATCGTGCTTGGACTGATGCAGCTCGGCTTTTTTGCAGTTGTGTTCACATCCTACCATCTGTTTTTTCAGCATGCGTCGGAGCTTGTGCTCAACAATATGTGCATGCTCCTGTCCGTCGGCTTTCTCTTTCTGGCGCGCCTTAATTACGAGCAGGCGTTCCGGCAGTTTCTGTTTGCCTGTGTCGGATTTGCCGTCTCGCTGATGATTCCGCCGGTGCTGAACCGCATGTCCGTATTCCGGAGGCTGACCTGGCTGTACGCCGTCGCCGGGATCGGTGCACTTGCGCTTGTCGCGGTTGCGGGATCAACCAGCTACGGCGCAAAACTCAACATTTCCATCGGACCTGTCAGCATCCAGCCGTCCGAGTTCGTAAAGATTGTTTTTGTGATGTTTCTGGCGTCCATGCTCTATCAAAAGCAGAATTTTATGCAGATTCTCATCACGGCAGTGATCGCTGCAATATTTGTCCTTATGCTCGTGGTGTCAAAGGATTTAGGCGGTGCACTCCTGTACTTCCTCGTCTGCCTGTTCATGATTTATGCTGCGAGCCGCCGCCCCGTTTATCTTGCGGCGGGGCTCTGCGCGCTGGCGGGGGCGGCACTGGCTGGGTGGAGGATTTTTTCGCACGTGCAGACCCGCGTGCTGGCGTGGACAGACCCGCTGAGCGTCATCGATAATGAGGGCTATCAAATCAGCCAGTCCCTGTTTGCGATCGGGACCGGGGGCTGGTTCGGGCTCGGGCTGAATCAGGGATATCCGAAGAAAATTCCAGTGGTCTCGAAGGATTTTATTTTCTCGGCGATCTCGGAGGAGATGGGCGGCGTCTTTGCGCTGTGCCTGATTCTCGTGTGTGCAAGCTGTTTTCTTATGATTATGAACGTGGCGATGCGTCTGAAGGACCCGTTTTACAAGCTGACGGCGGTGGGGCTCGGCACGTTCTATGCCACACAGGTCATTCTGATGATCGGCGGCGGCATCAGGTTCATCCCCTCCACCGGGGTAACGCTTCCGCTGGTCAGCTACGGCGGAAGTTCGCTGCTGACCACGATGATCATGTTCGGGATCATTCAGGGGCTCTATATCATGCAGTGTTCGGCGCTCAGACAGCCGAATGTGAGGAAAGGGGGCGCAGGGAATGGAACGGAAAAAACCGGGAAAACCTCAAAAACCGCAAAATCCAACAAAACCGCAAAATCCGTCAAAACCGCAAAAAGACAATGAGTTTCTTGTGGTCAGCAATATATTTACGGCGCTGTTTCTCGCGGTGATTGTCTACTTTGTGTACTTTCAGGCTGTGAAGAGCGAGGAGTTTATCAACAGCCCGTACAATTCTCTTCAGGACCTCTTTGCCGAGCGGGTGGTGCGGGGACCGATCCTGTCGGCGGACGGCGAGGTGCTTGCGGTTACGCGGACAGGAGAGGACGGGGCGGAGACGAGGGAGTATCCATTCGGCCGCATGTTTGCCCACGCAGTGGGGTATGTGGACAACGGCAAGGCGGGGATCGAGAATCAGGAAAACTTTGCCCTCCTGCGCTCACACGAATTCTTTCTCGAGCAGATTCTCAACGACATCAGCGGGAAGAAAAGCCGGGGAGATACGGTCGTGACGACCATGAACGCCGCAATCCAGAAATGTGCCTATGAGGCACTCGGCTCCTACGACGGCGCGGTGATTGTGCTTGAGCCGGAGACCGGAAAAATCATCGCGATGGTCTCCAGACCGGATTATGATCCGAACACGGTGTCCGCAGACTGGGATGCGATCACGGCGGAGGGGAGTACGGCACTTTTCAACCGGGCGACGCAGGGAAAGTACGCGCCGGGCTCGGTGTTTAAGATTTTTACAACGCTGGAATATTACAGAGAGCATCCGGCGAGCTTTGTGGACTACCGCTTCAACTGCGCCGGTGAGTTTTCGCGGGGCGGACAGACGATCCATTGTGCCTCGGGCAGGCACCACGGGGATGAGGATTTGAAGAGCTCCTTCGCCAATTCCTGCAACTCCTCCTACGCGAGCCTTGCGCTGACGCTGGATGTGGAAAAGTTCGCGGGGTTCTGTGAGGACATGCTCTTTAACGTGAGTCTGCCGATCGCCTTTAACTCCGGAAAGAGCAGTTTCCGGCTCACCGGGGAGGACGGGGAGGCACTTCTCATGGAGACTGCGATCGGGCAGGGTCTGACGCTGGTTTCTCCCCTGCACATGGCGCTGGTCGCGGCTGCGATCGACAATGCCGGTGTACTCATGGCACCTTATCTGGTAGACCACAAGGAAAGTGCAGTCGGCACGCTTGTGGATCAAAATGAGCCGCGGGAGTACCGTGCCCTGATCGCCGCGGACGAGGCAAAATTTCTGAGGGAGTATCTGAGGGCGGTTGTGACGGACGGAACCGCGAGGGCGCTGGATGGGAAATCTTATACGGCATACGGCAAGACGGGCACGGCGCAGGTATCGGACACCTCCGACCGGACAAACGCGTGGTTTGTGGGATTTGCAGAGAAGGAGGGCTACGCGGATATCGCCGTCGCAGTGGTGCTGGAGGATGCCGGCGGAGGCAGCGCTTATGCGGTTCCGGTGGCAAAGAAGGTCTTTGACTTGTATTTTGACTGATTAAATGCTATACTCATTATTGGTGTAGAATAAGAGCCCGCAGGCGGTCAGCCGGCGGGGAATCCACAGAAAGGAGTTGCATATGATTGAAGCAACAAGCTGTGGCGGCGTAGTGATTTTTCGCGGTAAGATCTTGCTCTTATACAAGAATTTCAGGAATCGCTACGAAGGCTGGGTCCTGCCCAAGGGAACCGTGGAGAAGGGCGAGGAGTACAAAGATACCGCTGTCCGTGAGGTGAAAGAGGAGAGCGGGGCGAAGGCGACGATTATCCGCTATATAGGCAAGAGCCAGTACACGTTCTCGGTGCCGGAGGATACCGTGGAGAAGGAGGTCCACTGGTATCTGATGATGGGAGAGAGCTATTACAGCAAGCCGCAGAAGGAGGAATACTTCGTAGATTCCGGTTTTTACAAGTATCATGAGGCGTATCATCTGTTAAAATTTGCGAATGAGAAACAGATCCTGGAGAGGGCTTACAACGAATATCTGAATCTGAAAAAAAATAATCTTTGGGGGAGCCGCAAATATTATTAGCATTAAGGAAAATCTATGAAATGGTTGAAAGATCTGTATGTGAGCGAATCCATTGGGGATAAAGCCAACCGAATAAAGTGGAAGATCGAGCACAATGCGGGCACGGTCAGAGTGTATCTGATCACGTTTGCGTCGAACCCGGACAACCTTCTGGACATAATTCCCGCATGGAATCTCCTGCTGCGGGCGTATCCGAGAAGCGAGATGAAGGTCATCGGCATGGCGAAGGGCTATGATGACGCCGTCGCGCTGGTAAAGGATATCATCGAGGAGACCTATCGGCACACGGGAACCGTGGATGTGTGGAATTATCTGAAGGAGGAACGGAGGCGCAGGGCATGACTATTGTACTCCTGATCCTCAAGATCATAGGAATCATTCTGCTCGCGATCCTTAGCCTGATCCTGCTGCTCGTCCTGTTAGTACTCTTTGTCCCCGTCCGTTACCGGGTGAGCGGGAGCTGGCACAACAATCAGGCGACTGTAAAGGTGCGGGTGAGCTGGCTGTTATATCTGTTTATTTTTGCGCTGGATCAGACACCGGAGAAGAGCGGGAGCTATCTGCGCATTTTCGGAATCAGGAAGAAACCGAAAAAAGCGGATAATCGTGACGGTTTTGCGGAAAATATAGAGAAGGAGCCGCCGGAGGGCAGGACAGGCAAAGAGGCTGGGAAAGAGTCCGAGAGCGGCGCAGAGACTGGGAAAGAGTCCGAGAGCGACGCAGAGACCAGGAAAGAGTCCGACAGCAGCACAGAAGCCGGGAAAAAGTCAAAGAGCGGCAAAGAGACCGGGAAAAAAGCAAATATTTTTACAAAGATTTCTGATAAGATCCGGGAAATCCGGCAGAAGATCCGGGGTATCCTTCAGCGGATCAAAAAAGCCGTCCGGCAGATTGACGAAACGATCGCGAAAATCCGCGCGATTCTGGAGGACGAGCACTTTCGTCCGGCAGCAGGATTTCTGAGCGGGAAAGCAGGCTGGTTTTTGCGGAAGGTTTTCCCGAAAAAATTCCGGCTTACGTTACAGTTTTCCACCGGATCGCCGGACACGACCGGCGAGGTACTGGGCGTGATTGCGATGTTTCCGCAGGCTTACAGGAACCGTTGGGATGTCACACCGGATTTTATGGCGGAGAAGGCATACGCGGAGGCAGACTTCGATGTGCGCGGACGGGCATTTCTGTTTCATATGGCAGGACTGCTGATCTCGGTTCTTAAGAATAAGGACTGCAGAGGCTTGTATAAAACAATCAAAAACATATTTTAAAATGGGAGGTATCAGATGACAGAAAACAGTTTTAACAATACGGTGGAATCCCTGTTCCGCGGGATGGACAGCTTTATCACGACCAAGACGGTCGTGGGGGACGCGGTGCATATCGGTGATACAATCATCCTCCCGCTTGTGGATGTATCTTTCGGCGTTGCGGCCGGTGCATTCTCACAGGAGAAAAAGAACAACGGGGCCGGCGGTATGGGAGGCAAGATTAATCCGAGCGCGGTGCTTGTGATCCAGAACGGCTCTGCTAAACTCGTCAACGTCAAGAATCAGGACGGTATGACCAAGATTCTCGACATGGTTCCGGATCTGATAAACCGGTTTACCTCCGGAAAGAAAGGCGGCGATGAGATCATTCTGGAGGATGGCGGGGACGAGCCGGAAGAAAACAGCGAAGAATAATTGGGTATTATGAAGGCCGAAAAGCATATATTAGTAGTGATATATGCTTTTTGGTCGTGATTTTTCATGAAACGTGTCTGGGGATATACATTATTTTGGTTCGGAATGGGAATGCTGGTAATGTTCATCGTGGATGGCGGGATCATCGGAATCCTGCTGATCGCCGCGGTACTGTTTTTGAGTTACCTGCTGTTTTCTTCCTGCTCGTGCAGATAAGCGGCATGAAAAAGAATGTGCATCTTTACGGTTTTTTCATGAAAAAACCGTCGCGTTTGCGACGGTTATGGCTTTATGCTCTTTCAACTTTACCGGATCTCAGGCAGGAAGTACAAACATATAATTTCTGAGGTATTCCGTTGACCTTGCAGCTGACACGTTTAATGTTTGATTTCCAGATTCTGTTGGATCTTCTATGAGAATGACTCACTTTGTTGCCGAAATGTACGCCTTTTTCACAAATAGCACACTTTGCCATGATTTTTGCACCTCCTTGCACTTAAATTGGCTTGCTCAAATTCACAACAATGGTATTTTAACAGATATGAAGTGTGAATGCAACAAAAAAATATAAAAAATCAAAATAATTAGTATTTATTTACTTTTCCCAGAAAAATGGTTATAATAAAACAACAGTATATGCATTTCGGAGGTAGACGGTATGAGGGGACAGATGGATACCAGATATGGACAGATTCTGATCGATGAAGATGTGATCGCCACCTGTGCAGGATCAGTCGCGGTAGGCTGTTTCGGCATAGTCGGGATGGCGGCCGTCAATATGAAGGACGGTCTTGTCAAGCTGCTCAAGAAGGATTATCTCTCACACGGAATCAGTGTAAGGGTCAACGGCGACAATGAGATCGTGATCGATTTTCATGTGATCATTGCATACGGAGTCAGTATCAGTACGGTTTCCGACAATCTGATTGGGACCGTGAAGTACGAGGTTGAGAAGTTCACCGGAATGACCGTGGCAAAGATCAATATCTATATCGAAGGCGTTCGCGTGATCGATTAGAGGAGGAATGACAGTGGAAATCACAAGTATAAACGCAGAGTGCCTGGCAAAAATGTTTCTCGCAGGCGCGAAGCATCTGGATGCAACAAAAGAATGGATCAATGAATTAAATGTTTTTCCGGTGCCGGACGGCGATACCGGGACCAATATGTCAATGACGATTCTCTCGGCGGCACGGGAGGTAAAAGCGCTTGAAAACCCGAATATGGCGGCGCTTGCCAAGGCGATCTCCTCCGGTTCCCTGCGCGGGGCGAGGGGCAATTCCGGTGTGATTTTATCCCAGCTCTTCCGGGGATTCAGCAAGGTGATCGGAGAGCATCAGCAGCTCGACGTCGCAATCCTTTCCGACGCGATGCAAAAGGCTGTCGAGACTGCCTACAAGGCCGTCATGAAGCCGAAGGAGGGGACGATCCTCACCGTCGCGAGGGGAGTAGCGGAGAAGGCGGCAGAGCTTGCGGACGAGACGGAGGATCTGGTCATTTTCGGCGAGGCGGTCATCAAACATGCCGAGTTCGTGCTGAGCCAGACCCCGGAGATGCTGCCCGTGTTGAAGCAGGCGGGAGTTGTGGACTCTGGCGGACAGGGGCTTGTGCAGGTGTTAAAGGGCGCCTATGACGCGCTGATGGGCAAGGAAATCGACTATGAGATCGAGGGCGCGCCTGCGGGAAGCCCGGTGAAAATATCCTCCCGGGTTGAGGAGGAGATCAAATTCGGTTACTGCACGGAGTTCATCATCGTGCTGAACCGTCCGCTCTCCGACAGGGAAGAGCGGGAGTATAAGGCATATCTGGAATCCATCGGTGATTCGATCGTAGTGGTAGCGGACGATGAGATCGTTAAGACTCACGTACATACCAACGATCCGGGTCTTGCGATTCAGAGGGCGCTGACACATGGCTCCCTGAGCAAAATCAAGATCGATAATATGCGTGAGGAACATCAGGAAAAATTAATCAAGGATGCCGAGAAGCTTGCGGCGCAGCAGAAACAGGAGCAGGCTGCCGCACCATCGGAGGAGCCGGAGGCGGATGAAACGAAGAGTAATGAGCCGAAAAAGGAGTTCGGTTTTATCGCTGTGTCCATCGGTGACGGTTTAAATGAGATCTTTAGAGGGCTGGGCGCAGATGATATCATCGAGGGCGGTCAGACGATGAATCCGAGTACGGAGGATCTGTTGAAAGCCATCGAACGGGTAAATGCGGAGCACATTTTCATCCTGCCGAACAATTCCAATATCATTCTGGCGGCCAATCAGGCGGCGGAGCTGGCGGAGGATAAGGACATTGTCGTGCTCCCCACTAAGACGATCCCGCAGGGCATCACGGCGCTCGTGAATTTTATTCCGGACTACAGCGTGGAAGAAAACCAGAAGACAATGATGGAAGAGGTCTCCCATGTGAAGAGCGGGCAGGTGACCTATGCAGTGCGCGATACGGAGATTGACGGCAGGCAGATCAAAGAAAACGATTATATGGGCATCGGAGACCACACAATTCTTTCAGTCGGCACGGATCTTGCCGCGGTGACGCTGGAGATGGTGGATGAAATGATGGATGAGGATGCTGCGATTGTAAGCATTTATTATGGTGAGGAATCCACGGAGGAGGCGGCGGCAGCGCTCGCGTCCGCGATCGGGGAGAAGTATCCCGAGGTGGAGGTGGAGATCAACAGCGGCGGCCAGCCCATCTATTACTATGTGATTTCCGTGGAATAGTACAGGAGACGAGCGGATTATGAATCGAGATTCAGCGATCACCGAAGTGAAGGGGATCGGCGAGAAAACCGCACATTCATTTGCAAAAATGGGAGTATATACCGCAGGGGATATACTCCTTCATTTTCCCCGCACCTATGTGCAGTATCCGGCGGCGGTTCCCGTGGGGGAAATCGGTCAGTTTGCGGAGGAATACTATGCAGTTTTGGCACGAGTGGACCGCACACCGGTCACAAGGAACGGGTCAAGATTTGCAGTTACAATTATGAGCGTCGGAGACGGAGCGCACAAGCTCCAGATGATCTGGTATCGGATGCCTTACATAAAAAACACACTGAAGCCCGGGCAGAACTTTATCTTTTACGGGAAGGTGACAGTGAAGGAGGGGCGGCCGGTTATGGAGCAGCCTGCGGTCTACACGCAGGAGGCGTACCGCGGCATGGAAAAGCAGCTCCTTCCTGTGTACAGCCTGACCGCCGGGATCACGAACAATCTCATCACAAAGACAATACGTGCGGTTCTCGATGATGAGGAGCTCTCCTCGGACGACCTGCCGCAGGAGATGCGCAGCCGTCTGCAGCTCTGTGAGTACAACTATGCGATCAAGCAGATTCACTTCCCGGACTCGATGGAGACGCTGATTGCGGCGAGAAAGCGGCTGGTGTTCGATGAATTCTTCCTCTTTATCATGCAGATACAGTACCAGCGCAAGAGCGGGCGGCGGGAGACGAGCTCATTTGCGTTTCGCGAGCCGGAGTTTGTGGAAAATCTCATCGCAAAGCTGCCCTACGAGCTGACCGGCGCACAGCGGCGTACACTCGCCGAGATACAGGAGAACATGGCGGGGGAGTACGTGATGCAGCGGCTGATTCAGGGAGACGTGGGCTCCGGTAAAACGGTGGTCGCCTTCCTTGCTATGGCGTGGACGGCGCACAACGGATACCAGTCGGCGATCATGGCGCCTACCGAGGTTTTGGCGCGGCAGCACTACGAGACCTTTCAGAATCTCTGTGAGCAGTTCGGGCTGAAGTTTCCGGTCGTGCTTTTGACTGCTGCCATGACCGCGAAACAGAAGCGCATGGCCTACGAGAGGCTGGAGCTCTGCCCCAATGCAATGGTGATCGGCACGCATGCGCTGATCCAGGAGCGCGCTGTTTACACGAATCTCGCGCTGGTCATCACGGACGAACAGCACCGGTTCGGTGTGCGTCAGAGGGAGATTTTTGCGGAGAAGGGATTTCACCCCCACATTCTGGTAATGTCGGCGACTCCGATTCCGCGGACACTCGCCATCATCCTATACGGCGATATGGACATCTCCGTCATCGACGAGGTTCCGGCAAAGCGTCTTCCCGTCAAAAACTGCGTGGTGGACACGAAATACCGACCAAAGGCTTATGAGTTCATCGCCGCGCAGGCCGCCGAGGGACACCAGGCCTATGTGATCTGCCCGCTTGTGGAGGAAAGCGAGAACATGGATCTGGAAAATGTGACGGACTATGTCAAACATCTGCGGGAAGTTCTGCCGCCGGAGATCGGGCTCGGCGTGCTGCACGGGAAAATGAAAAATGAATTAAAGACGAGCGTGATGGAGGCATTTGCCAGGAACGAGGTTCAGGTGCTTGTGGCGACGACCGTGGTGGAGGTCGGCGTGAATGTGCCGAACGCGACGGTCATGATGATCGAGAACGCGGACCGGTTCGGGCTGGCGCAATTGCATCAGCTGCGCGGGCGCGTGGGGCGTGGCGATGCACAGTCCTACTGTATTATGATCAACACCGGCGATGCGGACACCGCCAAAAAACGTCTGGATATCTTGACGCAGTCCAACGACGGCTTTTTCATCGCAGGAGAGGATCTGAAGCTGCGCGGGCCGGGCGACTTCTTCGGCATCCGTCAGAGCGGGGGAATACAGTTCCGGCTCGCAGACATCTATCAGGACGCGGCGGTCTTAAAGGCCGCATCGGAGGAGTGTATGCGCATTCTTTCGGAGGATGAAAACCTGAATCAGCCGGAGCACGAACCGCTGCGCCGGAGGATGGAACGCTTTGCCGAGGAAGAGCTTGCGAAGATGAATCTATAAATATACACAATAACGAAGGCTGCCGCACGAACGATTTTTCAATCGTTCGTGTGACAGCCCTCTGTTTATCTTTCGTTCTTGTCTTGGTGCTGTGCCTTAGCGGTTCTTGCCCTCAGCCATTTGTTTTTCCTGTGCTTCGATCATCTTCTTGACCATATAGCCGCCCACAGAACCATTCTGTCTTGCGGTCAGGTTACCGTTGTAACCGTCCGTCAACGGGACTCCAAGCTCATCTGCAACTTCATACTTAAAACGCTCTAATGAATTTTTTGTACTTCTGTTAGCCATGTTCTCTTCCTCCTTTGCCTGTACCTCGCGGTACACTGATATTATATGCAGAGGATTATGGCTTATGTCTGGTAACTAATAGCATGTTTTTAAATTAATTCCACCTGTGCGGTTGGATGCTCCACAGTGCATCCAACCTGGCTCCCACATTCGCAAAACCCGCGCTTACGCGCTCCTGCGTCTGCTTACGCATCCGCGTTTTGCTCATTTGGGAGTGGGTTGCTAATCCAATGCTCTGCCTGCACCGCAATAAATTGCATGCAGATAAACCATTGGATTGCAACCGCACAGGTGGGAATTATTCCACAAGCGTGAGACTGCTGATATCCGGGCTTATCGTGAGAGAGTAGTTCGTGTAGTATACGACAAACCCCGGCGCCGCGCCCGCTGGTTTTTTCACATTTTTTTTCTGAAGATAGTCGATCTCCACCTTGGGGCTGTCCTTGCCTTTGGAATAGTAGGCGGCGAGCATTCCCGCCTCCTCGAACACGCGGTCCGGCATCTCGCCGTCCTTGTTTTTGACAATGACGTGCGATCCGGGCATTTTCTTTGCGTGAAACCACCAGTCGTTTCCGGTGGCAAACTGGAAGGTCAGCTCGTCGTTCTGGTAATTGTTTTTCCCCACGTATATGTCATAGCCGTCCGAGGAAATATAATGGAAGGGCTTGCTTTTGGAGCGGATTTTTTTCCCGCCGTGCCCTTTTTTGATAAAGCCGGACTCCGCGAGCTCCTCCCGGATCTGCACGAGGTCATCCGCCTGCTGGGCGATGTCCAGAGAGTTCTGGATGGATTCCAGATGGTCAATCTGTGAGCGTGTTTCCGCGGTCAGAGCGGTGAGCGCCTCCGCCGTGCGCTTTAATTTACCGTAGCGCTCAAAATATTTTTTGGCGTTGTCCTGCGGCGTGAGCTCCGGGTCGAGCGGAATCTTAACCTCGCGGTCATTGTCATAATAATTTTTTGCGACGAGTTCCTTCGCGCCTTCGGGAAGACCGTAGCCGAAGCTGTTGATGAGTTCGCCGTATAGACGGTATTTTTCGCGCTTTTCTGCGTCGGACAGCTGTTTTACCTGGAGATCATATTTCTTGACGCAGCGGTCCAGAGCCGTGCCCACGATGCGGCGCAGGTCGGCGGAGCGCTGGTGAATCCTGCTGTAACTATTTTTCTCCGCATAGTAGACTTCCAATACCTTTGAGATGCTGTCATATTTTTCCGTGTCGTAATCCTGATACATCGAGAGCTCCACGGCGGAGAATTCTACCGGCACACGGTTTTTTCGCACGATGACCGGGGTAAAATCCTTTCTTTGTATTTTTTCAAAGAACCACTGCACATGGTTGGACAGGTGAATGAGCTGTTCCGGGGAGAGTGAGGACACAGAACTGTCCCCGTCGATCCCGGCGCGGTGCGCAATCTCGTTTGCAATGAGCGGGCTGACCCCGGTGAAGGAGCCGTAGAGCGCCTTGCAGACCGTCGTCGGCTGGCTGCCCAGTATCTGCGCGGCTTCATCGGCGATGACGGTGAGCGGGCTGCGCTTGTCCTCCTGCGTGGCGGCCACGGTGTAGGGTTTGCCGGGCAGAACCTCACGGACGGAACTCACCGCAGAAGAAACGTGCTTAATGCTGTCGATGATCGTGCCGTCCTCATCGCAGAAGATGATGTTGGAGTGCTTGCCCATCAGTTCGACAACCAGCGTCTTGCGGCAGAGATCGCCCATCTCGTTCAGATGCTCGATTTCAAATCGGAGGATCCGCTCCATACAGGGCTGTGAAATGGCAACAATCCGACCGTTTGCGATGTGCTTGCGCAGTACCATGCAGAAGGTTGGCGCAGTCATTGGCGAGGGCTTGTTGTCATCGGTCAGATAAAGAAACGGGAGAGAGGCGTTCGCGGAAATCGCAAGCCGGTACTGTCCGGCGCTTCCTCCCTTCAGGGTGAGCAAGAGCTCATCCGCCTCCGGCTGGGCAATCTTGCTGATTTTTGTATTTAAAACTGTCCGGCTAAGCTCATCCGCCAGACCTGCGATAACGATTCCGTCAAATGCCATGATGAATTCCTCTCTTTTACGTTTATATTATTGCAAAAATAGCATAGAAAACGTCCGCTTGTCAAGGACGCTGAAAATACTATTTGACGAATCCTCCAATAAGCATTATAATTACTATAATTATGCAAAAGGTGTAACTGAAGGCTTGGAGGAAAGCGTGGAGATATGATCAAGAGCATGACCGGTTTCGGCCGGGGGGAAGCGGCAGACGAGAAGCGCAGGTTCACGGTAGAGATAAAGTCCGTGAATCACCGTTATCTGGATGTGAATATCAAGATGCCGAAGAAATTCAATTTTTTTGAGAGCTCCATCCGCGCACTCTTAAAGGAATACATGGAGCGCGGCAAGGTGGATGTGTACATTGTCTGCGAGGAATACGGCGAGGCGAATTTTTCCCTGAAATACAACGCATCTCTGGCCGCGGAATATCTGAAGCATTTACAGTCGATGGCGCAGGAGTTTGACCTGGACAATGATATCCGCGTGAGCACACTGTCCCGTTATCCGGAGGTCTTCGTGATGGAAGAGCAGGAGGAAGACGAAAAAGAACTCTGGACCGGAATGGAAACCGCCATCCGTGCGGCCTGTGAACAGTTTGTATCAAGCCGGATCAAGGAGGGAGAGCACCTGAAGGCGGATTTGTGCGGCAAGCTGGACGCGATGCTCACCTATGTCGATTTCATCGAGGAGCGCGCGCCGGAGATTATGAAGAGCTACCGCACGCGTCTTGAGAATAAGGTGAAGGAGATTCTGGAAAACCGGCAGCTTGACGAGTCGCGCATCATCACAGAGGTCACCATCTATGCGGACAAAGTCTGTGTGGATGAGGAGATCGTGCGCTTGAGGAGCCACATCAAATCGGTGAGGGATACTCTCGAAACGGGAGGTTCCGTGGGCCGCAAGCTTGATTTTATCGCACAGGAGATGAACCGGGAGGCCAACACCATCCTTTCTAAGGCAGACGATCTGGAGATCTCGGACACAGGCATTAATCTTAAGACGGATATTGAAAAAGTCCGCGAGCAGATACAGAATATTGAATAAAAGGAGAATAATTATGATACATCCATCTTATGTAGAACTGATGAAGGTAGTCAATGACGGCGTAGAGATCGGCGAGGAGCCGGTGGTCAACAGCCGCTATTCTATCGTATTAGCTACGGCAAAGCGCGCAAGACAGCTGATCGACGGCGCAAAGCCTCTGGAGGGCGACGGCAAGTGTAATAAGCCCCTTTCTATTGCTGTGGAGGAATTGTTCCAGGGCGATGTGAAGATTCTCACCGAGGAAGAAGAGGCTGGAAACGTTGCAAAGTAGAGGTACGAGAAGGGGTGACTGCTGTCATTCCTTTTTAAGTGAGGGCGGTCTGTGAAATTACTGTTTATTTCTCTGGGATGTGACAAGAATCTGGTGGACTCCGAGTATATGCTCGGAGTGCTCACCGGTCACGGAATCGAGCTGACTGACGACGAGACAGAGGCGGACATCATTATCGTGAACAGCTGCTGTTTTATCGGGGACGCCAAGGAGGAGAGCATCAACACGATCCTCGAGATGGCGCAGATGAAACAGTCGGGGCGCTGCAAGTCGCTGATTGTCACCGGATGTCTGTCGCAGCGCTATCAGGACGAAGTGAAAAAGGAGATTCCGGAGGTGGACGCCATTCTTGGCACCAATGCCTGTGACCGGATCTGGGAGGCAGTATCCGCCACTCTGGAACGGAGATTTTATGCGGATTTTCCCGCGCTCACCGGACCTATTACAGGGAGGAACAAGCGCGTTCTCACGACCGGGGGGCATTACGCATATCTGAAAATTGCGGAGGGCTGCAACAAGAACTGCACCTACTGCGTCATCCCGTCCGTCCGCGGCAGATACCGGAGCGTTCCGATGGAGGAGCTTGCCGCCCAGGCGCGGGAGCTTGCGGATATGGGCGTAAAAGAGCTGATCCTGGTCGCGCAGGAGACCACGCTTTACGGTGTGGATCTCTACGGGGAGAAATCCCTGCACCGGCTGCTGGATCTTTTGAATGAGATTCCGGGACTGTTCTGGATACGGATCATGTACTGTTACCCGGAAGAGATCTACGAGGAACTGATCGATGCGATGATCAGGAATAAAAAGGTCTGCCACTATCTGGATATGCCGATCCAGCATTGCAGCGACGAGATATTAAAGCGCATGGGGCGCAAGACGAACCGTGCGGATCTCGTGAGACAGATCGAACACCTGAGGGAGCGGATTCCGGATATCACCCTGCGCACGACGCTGATCTGCGGATTTCCGGGGGAGACCGAAGAGCAGCACGAGGAGCTCATGCAGTTTGTGAACGACATGGAGTTTGACCGGCTCGGGGCCTTTGCTTACTCCCCTGAGGAGGGGACGCCCGCTGAAAAAATGCCGGATCAGATTTCGGAGGAGCAGAAGGCCGACTGGCAGGCTGATGTGATGGAACTCGAAGAGGAAGTCATTTTTGACAGGAATGAGACTTTAAAAGAGGAAATCCTGTACGTGCTGATCGAGGGAAAGGTATGCGATGAAAACGCTTACATCGGCAGAACCTATCGGGACGCGCCGAACGTGGACGGCTACATTTTCGTTCACACGGAGGAGGAACTGATGACGGGAGATATCGTGAGGGTCCGCGTCACCGGCGCGCACGAGTATGATTTGATAGGAGTGATTGCATGAATTTACCAAACAAACTGACGATATTCCGCGTAATACTGATCGTACCGTTTGTGGTCCTGCTTTTGGGCAGTTTCCATGAATGGGGCCTGATCAGGGCAATCTTTGGCGGTGTTCTGGAGTATGTCAACGGCATTGCCGTGGCAATCTTTGTGATTGCGAGCCTCACGGACCTGCTGGACGGGAAGATCGCAAGAAAATACAACATGGTGACAAATTTCGGCAAATTTATGGACCCGCTCGCGGATAAGCTCTTAGTGTGCTCCGCGATGATCTGTCTGGTCGAGATGCGGAAAATCCCGGCCTGGATTGTGATCATCATTATTGCGCGGGAATTTATTATCAGCGGATTCCGTCTGGTCGCATCCGACAACGGCGTGGTGATCGCGGCGAGCTACTGGGGCAAGTTCAAGACGGTATTTCAGATGATTATGGTCATTGTGCTGATGCTCGACATCGACCATCCGTTTTTTTACTGGCTGGGCATTGCGCTGATCTACGTGTCGCTGGCGCTGACACTCGTGTCGCTGGCGGACTATATCGCAAAGAACAAGAACGTATTGAAGGAGCAGAAATAGAGAACGATGAGAATTATTGCAGGAAAGGCCCGCAGTCTGCCGCTGAAAACGGCGGAGGGCATGGATACCAGACCTACGACAGATAAAATAAAAGAAACACTCTTCAACGTTATGCAGGCGGATGTGCCGAACTCCTATTTTCTCGACCTTTTTGCGGGGAGCGGGCAGATCGGGCTCGAGGCGCTGAGCCGCGGTGCAGCCTACTG
>CAZWRT010000028.1:26179-35074 GCA_964636375.1 uncultured Lachnobacterium sp.
GTGCATCGAGGACAACATTGCGTTCACGAAGTTTGAGTCGCTCTCGAAGCTCATTGTCAGCGACGTGATCACCGCACTGCACACGCTCGAGGGACGCTATACCTTCGACCTGATTTTTATGGACCCGCCGTACCGGCAGGGGTATGAGGCGGATGTGCTCGCATTTCTCGCGCGCTCGAGCATCGTAAAGCCGGATGCGCAGGTGATTGTGGAGGCGGCGTTGGATGAGGATTTTTCCTATCTTGACGAGCTGGGATTTGAGGTTATCAAGCGCAAGGAATATAAAACCAGCATGCATGTATTTTTGCAGAAAAGCAGGTGATACTTATGAAAAAAGCAATCTATCCGGGAAGCTTTGACCCGGTTACATTCGGGCACATGGACATCATCACGAGGGCATCGCAGATTGTGGATGAACTCGTGGTCGGAGTACTGAATAACAGCGCAAAAAATTCGTTGTTTTCTTTGCCGGAACGTGTTAGTATGATAGAGGAGATGACACGGGACCTGCCGAATGTGACGGTGGCGTCATTCAACGGGCTTCTCGTTGACTTTATGAATGAAATCGGCGCGACAATCATTGTGAGAGGATTGCGCGCGGTCACGGATTTCGAGTACGAGCTGCAGATTGCGCAGGCGAACCATGTACAGGACGAGCGGATAGAGACCGTCTTTCTGACGGCGGATCTTAGGTATTCCTATTTGAGCTCCACGATCGTCAAGGAATTTGCTTCCTATGGGGGCGATATTTCGAATTTTGTGCCGCAGTGTTTTATTGACCGGATCTATCAAAAATACAGCCAGAAAGGTTAGGGGGTATTGCTATGAGCAGCAAGATGGAGCAGATCATTGATGAGATTGAGGAATACATAGACAGTTGTAAGTTCAAGGCATTTTCCAGCACGGAAATCCTTGTGAACAAGGAACAGTTAGAGGAACTGATCGCAGAACTGCGGACGAAGACTCCTGAGGAGATCAAGCGCTACCAGAAGATTATCAGCAACAAGGAGGCGATCCTCGCAGACGCGCAGGCGAAGGCGGATCAGATCATCGCGCAGGCGCACATCCAGACGAACGAGCTTGTCAGCGAGCATCAGATTATGCAGCAGGCCTACGCGCAGGCAAATGAGGTGGTCATGATTGCGACCAAGCAGGCGCAGGAAATTCTTGACAATGCCACCAATGAGGCCAATACGCTGCGGCTCGGCGCAATGAACTATACGGACGGCCAGTTAAAGACTATAGAGGACATTCTGACGCACGCGATTGAAACTTCGCACGCGCGCTATGAAAATCTGATTAATTCCCTGCAGGGTTCACTGGATGTGGTCAGTCGTGACCGGGCACAGATTTTCCCTCAGGAACCGGAGTTTGAGGAGCCTCAGCAGGCACCGCTTGATGAGCCGGATGTCACAAATATCCAGATTTCAACGGAGGCCGCAGGCGCAGTATAGGATTGCGAGCAGCGCGGACGCGCCGGAGAGCACCAGACGGACGGTCAGATACCGCCGCATCGCAAGACCGGTGCCCGCTGTGATGGATGCAGTCTGAAAGAACCCGCTGATCCCGCCCCATGAGAGAAACCACACGGCGAGGACATATACGAGCGAAGTATCTGTGATGCCGGAGAGTTCCGACATGCCGGTAGTCACCTCTGTGCACCCGATCAGAATGGTCTTCGCCAGCGGATGTCCGAAAGGTATAATGCGAAGGAATTCTGCAGTCAGGGAAAACAGGATGACATATCCGCAAATTTTTATCAGAGTTTCAAAACCATTCAAAATACCGGCGTCAACGATTTGCATATTCAGACTGAATCTTGATGCCGTATTTTTTATATCTGTGCAGGAGCTTCCCGGCAGGATATGCAGTGCGAGCACGCACAGGACAAAGGGCAGTCCGTACAGCAGCGCATAGGTGAAAATTCCGGGCGAGATCCCGAGCAGGCTGGTGAGTATTGTGGTCACGAACACCGGACTGAAATTATTGGTGAGGATGAAGAGCCACTGGGCGCGTGCTTTTGAGAGCTTTTTCTGTCGGCACAAATCGGCGGTCAGCTTGCTTCCGATGGGAAAGCCGAAGAGAAAGCCGCAGAGTATGATATACCATTCCTCCGGCGGGATTTTCCCCCTGCAGCGCTTTTCGCAGGAGAAGAGGTTGGACTGCAGGATGATGTAGGAGAGAATGCTAAAGGGCAAAAGCGCCGGCAAAAGCTGTTCAAACCATACTGTGAGCCCACGACGGGAGGCGGCGAGCGCCTCGACCGGACGGAGTAAAAAAAATATAAGCATCAGGAAAGTTCCAAGTACACATAAGTTTTTTTTCATGTCACATTTTATGAAAACAGGGAGGGCACTATGATGATATTAGAAAATTTATATCCTGGGAGAGTGTTTTACTATTTTGAACAGATTGCGGGAATTCCGCACGGCTCTGGCAACACGGGGGAGATCAGCAATTATCTGGTGGATTTCGCAAAGCAGCATAATCTGAAATACCGGAAGGATGATAAGAACAATGTGATTATCTTCAAGGAGGCGACTCCGGGCTACGAGGCCGCAGAGCCCATCATCATTCAGGGCCACATGGACATGGTGTGCGAGAAAGAGCAGGGAGTGGAGATCGACTTTGAGAAGGACGGACTTGAGCTCGCGATCGCGGACGGACATGTGTACGCGAAGGGAACGACGCTGGGCGGGGACGACGGCATTGCGCTCGCCTATGCGCTGGCGCTCTTAGAGTCTAAAGAGCTGGCGCACCCAAGGCTGGAGGTAGTCGTCACGGTGGACGAGGAGATCGGGATGCTCGGCGCCGCGGATATTGATCTCTCCATGCTCAAGGGGCGCAGAATGTTAAATATCGACAGCGAGGAAGAGGGACATTTCCTCACGAGCTGCGCGGGCGGCATTGCCGTGCATGCAAAGATCCCGGTCGAACGGGTCACAAAGAAAGGTATATTGCTCAGACTTGCCGTGACCGGGCTCGCCGGCGGGCATTCCGGCGGCGAAATCCACAGGGAGCGCGGCAACGCGAATATCCTGATGGGACGAGTCTTAAGCGCGCTCAACCGGCAGACATCCATGGGCATATGCTCGCTGGCGGGAGGACAGAAGGACAATGCGATTCCAAGGGAATGCACGGCGGAAATTATCGTGGAGCAGAGTGAGGTTTTGCACGTGAAACAGACGGCGCAGCAGATGCAGGAGATATTCAGGCAGGAATTAGCCGTTTCTGACAAAGAGACTGTCGTGATCTGTGTGGAGGCGGGGAGCGCGGAAGCCGCGGCGCTGGATTCGGATTCTGCAGGAAGGGTGATCTCTTATCTGCGGACGGTTCCAAACGGCGTGCAGGCCCGCTGTCAGGCGATGCCGCAGATGGTGGAGACCTCGCTGAATCTCGGCATATTAGAGCTTACAGCGGACAGTCTCAACATGGTTACCTCGCTCCGCAGCAGCGTGCGCACGCGCAAGGAGGATTTGCTGGAGCGCGTGGAAACACTGATCGGGCTGCTGGGGGGAACCACTGAAACCAGTGGCGATTACCCTGCGTGGGAGTATCTGCAGGAGTCGCAGCTCAGGGATCACATTTCCCGCGTATATGAGGATATTTACGGCGAGCCGCCGGTGTTTGAGTCGATTCACGCGGGGCTCGAGTGCGGCATTTTCTCCGAAAAGCTGCCGGGGCTGGACTGCGTGTCCTTTGGTCCGGATATCGAGGACATCCACACGCCCAAGGAACGCTTAAACATCGCGTCGGTCGGCCGTGTGTGGGATTTTCTCGTGGATTTTTTAAGACAGGAGAAGTAAATGGTTCGTCTGGACAAGTTTCTCGCGGATGCGGGGATTGGGACGCGAAGTGAGATCAAAAAGCTGATTCGGGGCGGGAAGGTCACAGTGGACAAAGAGACGGCTGGGCAGCCGGAGCAGAAGATTGATCCTGCAGCTGCTCGCGTGTGCGTCTGCGGAGCTCCCGTGGAATATCAGCAATCGATTTCCTATCTGTTTCACAAGCCCGCGGGCTGTGTCACGGCGCGCACGGACGGAAGTGCACCTACGGTGATGGACTATTTCCCCGCGCCCGAACGCAAAAAACTTTCTCCGGTTGGCCGTCTGGACAAGGACACAGAAGGGTTGATCATTGTCACGAGCGACGGCGCGCTCAACCACCATCTCACCAGTCCTGCCCGCCATGTGGAGAAAACCTACTATGCGGTGCTTGACCGTGAGATACCAGAGGAGGCGGCACGGCAGTTTGCCATCGGTCTCGATATCGGCGACGAAAAACCGACAAAGCCCGCAAATCTGGTGGTTTTGCCGGAGGAGGAGCCGTTTGACGCGGCATTTTCCGCAGAGCTTTCCGGCGAAGCATTTCACGCACGCCTCACGATCACGGAGGGGCGCTACCATCAGGTCAAGCGGATGTTCGCCGCCGTGGGCTGCCGGGTGCTCTATCTAAAGCGTCTGTCCATCGGCCAAATCTCATTGGGAGATCTGCCGCGGGGCGAGTACCGAAGGCTGACGGAGGATGAGCTGGAGTCGCTGAGGGCATGAAGCCAAAGTGCGTAAACTTAAAGTTTTTACATAATTATTTCTTGAATAATATTTTGCATAAGTTCAAAAGCCTGCATCCCGCAGGCTTTTTTGTGTGCTTTTTTGGTCTTGACAAATATATCGGTCGATGATATATTTGAATTACGATATATCGGGAGGCGATATAATGAAAAACATACCATTGACAGAGGCATTGTTCTATATCCTGCTATCACTTCGGAAGCCAAACCACGGATACGGAATCATCCGGGAGGTGGAGGAGCTGACAAAGGGAAGGGTAGTGCTGGGGCCGGGGACGCTGTACGGAGCTATCCAGACGATGACGGAGAAGGGCTGGATACGCATATACAGTGAGGAGACAGATTCCCGGAAAAAGAAATTGTATATTGTCACTGATTTAGGCGCCAGTGTTTTCCGGGAGGAAAAAAAGCGCTTGGAGGAGCTGCTTGCGAATTCTGCGCTTTTTGAGGAGGAAAAAGAAAATGATTAAGTTTCGAATGGGCTATGATAAGGACAAAGCAGCGGAATGGCTCAATCGGATGGCAGAGCAGGGATGGGCAATGACAGGTTATACCCTTGGCTTTTACCGTTTTGCAAAATGTGAGCCGGGGCAATACATCTACCAGGTAGATATCGCGGAAAACCTGTTCGGCGTGTCGGAGGGCTATCAGCAGTTTATGGAAGAGATGGGAGTCGAGATTGTGAGTATCTGGGGTCCCTGGGTCACTCTGCGCAGAAGAGCGGAGGAAGGCTCTTTTGAAATGTATACGGACGTGGAGTCCACGATTGTGCATTATACGAAGGTCAGGAAACTGTTTCAGGGGTTTGGAGTGATGGAATGTGCCTGTATGCTTTGTGGAATTTATGGCGCATTACTGCAGAGAGAGGTTATGGGATGGGTGACGGCCCTTGCGGCGGCGGTGATTTTGCTGCTTTTTTTGAGGGAGATTGTGCGCCTGAACGGAATGCTGAAAGAGCAAAACAGCAGGCTGGGGAAGAATCCCGAACCGGGCGGGGTATTGGCAGGAATGCGTATGCTCTGTATCGTTCTTCTGTGGGCCGCGCTGTATGCCGTGCTGCATGTGCTGGGGCGTTGTATTGCCGTGTGGATTTGCGGCGGAACTGTCAGATTCTTCCCCTATATGACATATAAAGGGCTTTCAGACCACCGATCGCTTGCGCTGGTTGATATTGCGGGCACAGTGCTGCCACTTGTGGCAGCGGCGGCAATTCTCCTGCTTTACAAGGGGTCCAAGAGACATCCTCGGGTGAACCTTTGTCTGGGAATCATATCAGGCGTCGGTATCGTGACAGCTTTACTGCCTTGGATCGTGGAATCTGTCTGTTGTCAGTTGAGCCCGATATACCGGAATTCTGATGTGTTTCATTTTATCCATCATACAGGGGCGCATCCCGCTGTGGTTACATTTTGCGCAATCATTGTTTTCATACTGATGTGTCTTCTGTTTGCAAAAAGAGTACCGGTATTCATTGGCAGGGTTGTGGGCAGAAATTTTATGATTTCGGTTGGAGCTCTGGCGATCGCGTGCGCCGCTGTCATACAGATGGTCAGCCTGCTCTTTGCAGCAGATCGAATTGCGGCGGAAGGAACTTTTCAGTTTACAATGGAGGGCAGCCAGGACTCCATACTGCAGGAAGAGTTCGCCATTGAGATCCGGCAGCCGGGAGAATATGTCGCATACACTGATTGGGAGGTTGACCGGGACGGAGTCATTCCGGCAGTGGTGTTTCAGAATGAGAATGAGATATTCTTTTCCTGTACAGGCGTATCTGTAGATGCGGAATTTCTGCCCAAATATCTGGACAGCGGCAAATATACCCTTTCCTTCTATCTTCTCAGCAGCGAGGAGGATTGGCTGGAGTATGGCAGGATTACCGGAGCGGATGTGAGCGACATAGAGGATTTTCCTTATCAGGCAGATGCTTGGGCCACTGTCACGGGCAGCTACAGGTTTGTGTACAGGCGTTTTTCCAAAGACAATTCCTAGCTGTTAGAAAGCTGATATGAGTGAAAGTCAAAAGGTGGTAAAATCGCTAAATATGGAGGTTATATGACACGGCTAAAAACGGATAACATTACAAAAGCGTTTGTAATTAACAAACAGAAACAGATTGTCGTAGACAAATTCACCCATACATTTTCAAGCGGCAGTTTATATGTATTGAAAGGCAGCTCAGGATGCGGAAAATCTACACTGTTATCAATGATTTCGCTGTTGCAGGAATGTGACGAAGGTTCCATTTATATCAATGATGAGCGGGCAGACAATCTTTCAGAGCAGGAAAAGCAGAGGATGCGCCTTATAAAACTGGGAATAGTTTTTCAGGATTCTAATTTATTAAATGGTTTGAATGTGTTTGACAATATTGTATTAGCGGCTCATTGCGAGAAAACGGATACAAAAGAAAATATCAGCAGACGGGCAGAGGAGCTGTTAGAATTATTGCATATTCATAACAGGAAAACATCTTATCCCTTACAGCTATCAGGAGGAGAGCGGCAACGGGCGGGAATTGCAAGGGCTATTTTTAATAACCCCGATATTCTGATTTGTGATGAACCAATTTCAAGTTTAGATGAAGAAAATGCAGATACAATTATTCAGTTCCTGTCAGAGTATTGCCATAAGGAAAATAAGCTGGTCATTGTTTCATGCCATTCCAGCCAGTTTGATGCCAGTGCAGATGAAATAATTAAGATGGGAGTTAAGTAAGATGACAAAGAAAATTGTGATGAATGTCATGTTTGAAAAAAGAAGAGTTATGATGTTTCTTCTGGTTATGTGCATGCTTCTTGTGGTTTACGCATCGGTTCAGACAATGCTGGTGAGCAATGAAATTGCTACGGTAGATTCCATGCCGGATTTTGTATTTAATGGAACCGTATATAATTCACAGGATGGCTCGTATCCCTTTGTCGGCTATAATGATATTGGTTCATTTGCGGAAAAAGCACAGGAAATTGCAGGCGATCAGGCAGATTGTTATGGCGTTGTGTACCGCAGCCTGTATAACTACTATGATGAACTGACCGGCGTAGGCTTTTTTGGTGCGGTATACGGGATTCCGGATGAATGTATCAGAAAAATTTTCTCCCAATATCTTTCAGAAGGCTCCCTTCCGGAAACCGGGAAAAAGGAAGCATTGGTTGGATACTACTTTGCACAGCGGTTTGGCATTTCCATTGGCGACACGATTCCGCAGGCGATCACTCTTTGTGCAGAGTGGGAAGAAGAGGACATTGATAACTATATTGTATGCGGTATTCTGGATGAAAGTATTTCCTCTTACTTTAACGGCAGCGCGGTTATTTCGAGAGAAACTTATGAGGGGATATATGGTGAAGCCGGCGATAATATGGTATTTGGATATTATAATTCCGATGAGAATTATGATACCATTTTTCTGGACATCTGTGCGGAAGGAAAAAATTACCGGGTTCCGGAGGGGAAATTAAATTATAAGCAGAAGGAATATGGGAAGCTAAAGATTATTGTAAATATTGGGGTCGTCATTTTCATGAGCATATCCCTGACAACCGCAATTATTTCCTATCTAATGAAGGGGGTTACACCCAAGGTCGGTTTGTTAAAAGCCATAGGCATATCATCTTCATACATTCTGAAAGCGTTCTTAAGCGGTATAACAGCAGTGGTAGCTATTGCTATGCTTTCAGGTATTGTAATTTCAAATATTTTGATAGCTGAAATGAATAATTATGTGAGTGAATTTTATAAGTTTGAAGTACATTTATATCAATTCACATTAAGCTCCTTACTTGTGGGTTTTTGCCAAAGTATTTTTATCATTCTATATGTATTTATCATTATCTTTATCAAAAGCAAAATGATTTCGCCTAAAATTGCAATGACGAAGACCATTTGAGCGGGGGGGACTGTGTTCCAGGGCGACTATTTTTCGTTGACTTTTGAAGATGTCAAATCGAATGAACGGTTAGTTTGTCACTTGCCAAACAGATCGCTGTGTGTACCGGTACGGGCTAAAGTCAGAACCAGCACATCATCTTCAATGCGGTAGATCAACAGCCAGTCCGGAAGTATGTGGCATTCGCGGTGTCCTGCCCAATTTCCGGTCAGGGCATGGTCTTTGTTTATCTCCGGGAGTGTTTTACCCATCGCAAGGGCAGCGATTACATCATCCAGCAGCCCGATCTTTGCTCCGCGCTTCATTGCAAGTTTGTAGTCTTTTTTAAATTGTGTCGTGGGTTTGACGATGTATTTTGTTTTTTTCATGCTTTCAGGTCTGTGAACAACTCATCCAGATCAGTATAGCCTTTCACAGATGGGTCTTTCGCAATCCTTTC
>CAZWRT010000029.1:0-33554 GCA_964636375.1 uncultured Lachnobacterium sp.
GGTGTTGCAGTTCCCGGTGTTGCAGTTCCCGGTGTTGCAGTTCCCGGTGTTGCAGAGTCCCGTGCAATCTTTTCCTATGTTCACGATACGCAAGACTTCATCCCAAGGGATTTCACGCACGATTTCAAGTTTGTTAGTACAACACTTGTTTCCTTCTTCTACGACATCACCATAGGCAATCACTTCTGCAACCTTGTTTTCAGGGCTGAATGAATAGTAATTGAAGCAATCCGCGGCGTTTTTGCAAAAGTGTATCCCACGCCCGCACCGAACCGGGGTGACATCTTCTTCAAACTTGCCGGGGCAAGTGTACTGTTTGGTGTTCCCATTCGGTGAACAAGTCCAGTCAGGATTGAACACCTTGAACCCATGAACAACATTTTGAACATTATTGTTTTCCATTGCTTTATTCCTCGTATTGGTTTCTGACATATCCTACCTCCTTATACTGATATTCCTTCGATCTCTGCAAAACGCATTGCATTGATGAAGTACGCCCAACAGTTTTCAGAAGTCTTTATCGCATATCCCCAAGGGAAAACCCCCTGTTGCAGTCCCTTCCTGACTGTCCCTTTGTCCATGCCAAGCAAAACCGCCGCTTCTTCCGGCAGCATCCGCTTGATTTTGCCTTTTGCATCCTTTGGCATTGCAACAACCCGTGCTTCTTCCTGTTCAAAATAATCAGGGGCAAGACCAAGTGACACTGCAATATCACTTTGTACCTTCTCTGATGGTGTGGTCTTGTCATTCAGGTACATACTGACCGATCCCTTGCTTTTTCCAGTCAGCCCAACAACCTGTGCCTGATTAAGTCCTAACTTCTGCATAGCCTTCTTCAATTTTTCGCTGAACTTCATTTTTTATCACCCTTTCTTTTATTCATTAGAAATCTCATTGTTATTGTACTGTTTTCTGATTCTAATTTTCACAACACCTGATTCTAACTGGTCAACACTGATTTCCTTGAATTGCTGCCCCTTCTGTTTCAGCCCTTCAATATATGTCATGTATTCCAGTTTCCCATCAAATTCAAGAATCTGTTCAATCCATGCCGCGATGATTCTCTTCAACCTTGTCACCTTCTTTCATGGCCAGATTCAAAAGAAACGCTGCAAAATCTGCCTTGGCCTGCATTGCTTCTATGTTGCTCATCTTGGAAATCTGTTCAACTAATGCACATGCATCAAACACCAGCGATTCGTTCACCTTCATATCATTCATGTCAACCACCCAACCTTTTCAAGCTTACCTGATAGATGATAAAGTCATCATATGTAGGTACTTTGCAACCTTCCCTACGAACCAAGGTTCTCTGTCAATAGTTACTGTTCGTATCTGCCCCAACTCGGCATTTTCAAAAATTTGTAATTTATCCGTCCTCTTTTACCTCTCTTTCTAAAAAATAAGTTACAGGGACATCAAAGAAATCTGCGATTTTTTGAATTTTATCAAGCTTGGGAACATATTTTCCTTGTTTCCACATTGATAAAGTAGATGTTGCAACACCAGATATGTTACTCACCTGATAAGCAGTTACATTTCTTTCATTACATAACTTTTTAAATTTTTCATAAGAAAACATTTTATTCACCTCCAATCTAAGAAACCTTATTGACATATCTAAGTTTTCTTAGTATAATTATGCTGTCAACAATTTTATAACAAGAAACCAAATATGCCTTTATTTTTTCGCTTAGTTTTCTTAGCGATACAGACATACTAGCATAGTTTTCTTAGTGTGTCAATACCTATTCGCTAATTTTTCTAAGTTGTTTGGTGTATGGTTTTAGAAAGAAGGTGGAATCATGTATGAAATATTTGAAAAATTATTAAGCGAAAAAGGTGTATCAGCATACAGAGTTGCACAAGAAACAGGTGTATCAACGGCTACCTTAACAAGTTGGAAAAAAGGCATATATACTCCAAAACCTGAAAAACTTCAAAAATTGGCTGATTATTTTGGTGTCCAGCTAGACTATTTAACTGGTATATCTGAATATAAAACTAAAACAGAAGAAATGTTACAACACCTTGACAATAATACCGACCTCGAAGCTCTACGATTAGATATTAAAGAAACAAAAATTGGAACTGTGCAGATCCCTGTACTTGGTGAAGTGGCAGCCGGTGTTCCGATTTTTGCACAAGAAAATTATATTGATTATGAATATATTAGTGAGTATCAAGCGGCATCTGGTAACTATTTTGGGTTGCGTATTAAGGGTGATTCGATGTCACCAAGGATATCAGAAGGTGATACTGTAATTGTCAGACAACAGGAAGACGCAGCATCAGGGGATATTGTAATTGTTCTGATTAACGGTGACAGTGCCACTTGCAAGAGATTGATGAAATATCAAGAAGGAATAAGTTTAATTTCATTCAATCCATCATATGAACCAATGACGTTCACTAACAAAGAAATCTCGGAAAAACCTATAAAAATTATCGGCAAGGTCATCGAAAATAGGCAGAAATGGGGATGAAATGACGACTTTTCAAAAACGCTTTATACAGGCAAAGGAACAAAGTGGATTGCGGTGGGTTGATATAGCAAACCGTTCAGGACTGGATAAAGCAAGCATCAGCCAATACAAAAACGGCGTTCATACTCCTGAACCTGATGCCCTTTACCGATTAGCTGTTGCCCTGAATGTCAGCATGGAATGGTTGACTGGTGCAGATATTCCACTAGCATCGGTTGATGATTCTAAAATTCTTAACCGTTACCACCAACTGAATGACCTTGGAAAGCAAGAATTTATGCAGTTTCTTGATGAATTATTATCAGACGAGAAACACAAAAGGTAGCGGTAGCGGTAGCGGTTGATGTCTATATTCTTATATTTTTACTTTTTTTTTAACAAGAAAAAAAATTTATTATAATAAAGAATTTACATTTAACAGCTACCAACCGATACCGCCTTATTTTATCAGAGTTTGAACCGCTACTACTAACAGTTACTAAGTGAGACTTATGTTGTACCGTACAGAGAAAGGGGGAAATTTATGAATGAAAAGAAGAAAGGCAGCGGCCTTTCCGTTGCGTCAATGATTTTAGGTATTGTTGGATTAGTTTTAGTTTGCTTATACATAGGAATCGTACCGTGTGTCATTGGGCTGGCACTGGCCATAGCTGCATTTGCATCAAAATCCAGCGGAAAGGGAATGGCAGTTGCAGGACTGGTGACATCCATTGTCGGAATTCTATTCTTCATCCTTATATTGGTTTACGGGAAACCGTATGAAAACAAAAATAATGCTACAACGCCAGGTACACAGGCCAGCTCGGATACAACGGAATCTTCTACTAATAAAGAAATTCCCAATGAATCAAAAGATACTGAATCCATTCTTTCGACAGAGCCATCTACCGAGGATGCACCAACCTTATCAATGGGACAAAAAAATGCCCTGAAAAAGGCTGATCTATATTTAAGCATATCCGGTTTTTCTTACAGCGGTTTAGTTCGGCAATTAGAATTTGAGGGATTCACTAATGAGGAAGCCACCTTTGCCGCTGACAATTGCGGTGCCGACTGGAATGAACAGGCAGCCAGAAAAGCAAAAAGCTATTTAGATATTATGCCCCTTTCTCGTGATGGATTAATCCAGCAATTAGAATTTGAAGGATTCACAACGGAACAAGCAGAATATGGTGTTACAAAAGTAGGCTATTAAATAAAAATTGAACCCCCAGCCGTTGCAGCGGTCAGGGGTTCGGCACTTAATCAAGCAAGGACTGAATTGGCATCCAGTGAAAACTTGAAAAAGGTTATGCATTTATGATTATACCATTTCAGTCCTAAAAACTCAATATGAAAGGACTGATTTTTATGGGAAAAAGAAATCCTAACGGTTACGGGTGTGTAACTAAGCTAAAAGGCAACAGACTGAAGCCTTGGATTGTTAAAGTGACGGTATATGATGAAGAAGGGCATTCCAAGCAGGTCCCGATTGGCTATGCGGAAACAGAAGAACAAGGGAACATACTACTTGCACAATACAACAATAATCCTTGGAACATTGACCGGGAAAAAGTCACCCTTACAGTATTATATCAGCGTTGGGCAAAAATAAAGCTGCCAAAACTTGGAGCTTCTTTGCAGAGATCGTTGCAAGCAGCGTTCAAGCATTGTTCAAAATACTATGGGATGAAGTATAGAAAGATCCGGTCGTATCAGATGCAGGACTGCATTGACAACTGCGGGTGCGGATACGCTACGCAAGGGGCAATCAAGAACCTTTGGGGGCATCTTGACCGCTTTGCCTTTGAATGTGACATAATCGAAAAGATGTATTCTACCTTGACCGCCGCCCCACCAATACCTGAAACCAATAGAACGCCATTCACCACTGAACAGGTTGAACAGCTATGGAAAATCAAAGATGATGACTGGGTGAACACGGTTCTGATTTATTTGTATACGGGTTTCCGACTGACTGAACTGCTGAACATGAAAACCGAACAGGTAAACATCAAGAACTGGTACTTTCAGGGCGGTATCAAATCAGCATCCGGCAAAGACAGGATAGTCCCAGTACATGAAAAAATCAAACCCCTTGTTCAAACACTGGTTGACCAAGGCAATGTGTATCTGTTCAGTTATCAGGATAAGAAGATTTCGCCAGCACAATACTATCAGTTTTGGGGCGAAGTCATGAAAAAGATTGAAGCCGACAAGACCCCACATGAAGCAAGACACACTTTTGAAACCAATCTTGACAATGCTGGAGGCAATAGGAAATGCATTGATATGCTGATGGGGCACAAGTCAAAGGATGTCGGAAACCGAGTGTATAATCACAAAACCATTGACCAATTACGGGACACCGTGAATCTATTAAAATAATATTTTTTACGCTGAACCAGTAACAAATTAGTAACAAAGAAAGCGGGAAGCACCGAAAAATCAAGTGTTTCCCGCTTTTTAGTAATCATTATACCATAAAAACAAAGAAATAAAACATAGGGATATTCGGATCTGATGCAGATCCTTTCTGATAAGAGACAAGGGATTACACGGGCAGACCTAATATCTGCCCGTGACAAATCTCAAAAAAGATACCGGCTTTCTTCCGCAGCTTCTCGCACGCTTCGCGTACTCTTTGTAATACTTGACGACCTCGCTGAAGGTCATCGATGGATCGATTGTACGCATACGATACACCTCCTTTTACTCTTACTTCCAAACTTATCTGAGGTATTCTCCGCTGACACTATTAAGATACCACTTTTTATTGTGAAAATCAACAAATAATGTGTCGGTCTTTTGTGCGTACTGTATAGAAACTTTGTGTAATTTACCAATCAACTCTTTTCCACAGTGAAAAAGCCACGTAATAATATCCAATTTTTTTATTAAAATTAAAGTATTTTTTGACAAGCCACGTTTACAAGATTCGTTTTTTCCGGAGCAGAAGAAGCACCAGAATACAGATAATCACCATAATGCCGCAGACAATCGCAAAGCCGTGGGCAGTATTTGCAAGCGGGACCCACTGCGCATTGACGTTCATGCCGTAGATTCCGGAGATAACCGTAGGCACAGCCATGATGAGCGTAATGATCGTCAGCGATTTCATGATGCTGTTCATCCGGTTGTCGATGACCGAGGAGAGCAGCTCTCTGGTTCCGTTGATGATATCACGGTAAATACCGGTCATCTCGATCGCCTGACGGTTCTCCACAATCACATCATCCAACAGCTCTTTGTCCTCCGGATACTGCTCCAGCCGCTTATACCGGGTCAGGCGGTCCAGAACCACCGCGTTTGCACGCAGCGAGGTCGCAAAATACACCAGCGTGGACTCCAGCTCGTGCAGTGCAATCAGGTCCACCTCCTCCGTGTCGTCCCCGACGCGCTCCTCAATCTCCGTCCGCATCTTGTCGATGGTGCGCAGGTTAAGCTGATAGAGGGCAGCAATCCGGTATAATATCTGATAGACAAAGCGCAGCTTTTTCTTCGTTGAAAACTCTTTCACCCGGTTGTCGATGAAGGCTTGCAGCACCGGAGTTTCCTCGGTGCAGACCGTCGTGATCGTATCTGCAGTCAGGACAATGCCGAGCGGAACCGTCGTGTAGGACTCCTTCTCGTGGCGGATCTCAATGGAGGGAATGTCTACGACAATCAATGTGTAGCCGTCCTCCAGCTCAATTCGGGAGCTCTCCTCCTCATCGAGTGCCGCCAGAACGTCTTCGACATCCACTTTCAGAAGATCCGCCACCATCTGGCCCTCACTCACGTTCGGATTCACCATATGAATCCACACGCCATCTCGCACCGCAGTCTCCTCATGCAGTTTCCGGTTATCGGTCATGTAGTATTTTACCACGATGCGCACCTCCTTAAATCACACGGTAGAGTTTACTCACAAGGCTCTTGCTCCGCGCCATAGACAAATTGTTGACAAAAATTACATCCGTCACGCCCTTTTCCTCGGCGAGCGTGCCCACATTTCCACTCCAGTAACGGTAGTCGATAACATAGATCGTCTGGTAGTGATCCACCAGGAATGGAACGAACGCATTGCCAAAGGATTCCTTTAAGACAATGCAGGCGCTTCCGTCGGTGAGCTCACGGTTCACAATCTCCGTATAGGGATTGTCCCCTGCAATGAACGCACTGTACTTAAGGCCTGCGGGCGCCTTCGTCTCATCATAAATGACCTGGCTGTCATACTTGACGCCCTTGGAATCCTCCACATGACAGACCGCGCTCATCTTCGGGAGATAAGCCGTCACGACATCCGGATTTGCGCCCAGCTTCGCATCCTTGTTTGTATCATTGTAAAAGGAGCCCAGAAATCCGTCAAACTCCTTGGTCTCATAACTGTCCAGAGCCTCCGGGGCAATCCCCTTCGCCTTGCAGAATTTCTCGTAGGCATAATAGGCGCCGCGTGCGGTCCAGTGATGGTCCGTGCGGAAATAAATATACTCATCCCGGTGTGCCATAAGGTCATCGTAGAAATCCACATAGGTCACTGCAGCATCCAGTTTTTTTCCGATCTTCTGGATCGCCTGTTTCTGGTCAGCGCTGCTGATCTGATCCCGCAGATTGTCGGGAAACGTGATCGCCGAGCTCAGCGGAATCATCAGGCTGTAGACCTTGGCCTTCCCGCTCAGATCCTCCGCGGCCTTGTTCACCGCCATCGCATAGATGTCCGCGGCATCCTCCGAATAATTGTAGAGCTCGTAGGCGGCATCTCCCACCTGCACCACCGCGCCGTGTTTTATGATCGATTCGTTGGAAGAAATTGCAGGGTACTCCGACGGCTCCTCCGTATCCGTGCCCATGTTCTCCGACCCCTGCGAGTCCCCGTTCTCCGTATCGGAACCCGGCTCGGTATTCTCCTCCCGCCGGTTCGTCTGTTCGGTATTCTGTTTCTCCTGGCTGTCCTTATCCTTTCCCCCGCAGCCGGACAGTGCTGTCACTGCAACCGCCATCGCAAGAACCATCGCGTACATTCTCTTTCGTCTCATTCTTCCAGTCTCCTTTTCTTTTAGAATATCCATTCTTTCTTTTCCCTCCTGTTTTCTTCGGTACGACACATGTAACCGGTGTCTTTACCGAACCAGAGTAGAAAAGTATTGTATCTGACTTGCATCACAGGCTCAATCTCCCGCCAGCCTATACAGGTTCTGGTCAGAGATAAAATTGGAAATGTTGTACAGCACCAGCACATCCGTGATCCCGCGCTCCGATAAATACTCCCGTATATCGCCCTTGTAATAGCGCAGATCAATCATATGGATTTCCTCAAATTGCCCCGCGACAAACGGCACAAAGGCATTTGCGAAGGAATCCTTCACCACGAGGAGCCTGCGCCCCCCACTCTCACCGGATTCTCCGCCGGAAATCACAAGCTGCGAGTAATTGCCGCCGAGGAAAAAGGCATATTTGTCCTTCTCCCCAAGCTTACTCTCGTCAAAAAGCTGTCCTTTTTTGTCTTTACCCACTGTGACCGTGAACCGATCCGTATAGGTCACGCCGAGTCCCTCCGGCGTCCAGATCCAAATACTGTCATACGCGGAATCCGAGTCCAGTATCTTAGAGTAAAGGGTGCCCCGGAACTCCTCTGTCACCATCGTCTTTTCCAGCTCTGTCTGCTTCACACAGGGAAGTCCCACGGATTCACACCATTTTTCATAGGCGATACAGGCTCCGTCCGTCGTCCAGTGGTGGTCAGTTCGATAATAAATATATTCGTCCTTGGCAGCCGCAAGCTCTTTGCGGACATCAACAAAAGAATAGTCCCCCATCGCCGCCTGCACTTGATCAATATAAGCGTTCTGATCAAAAAGCCGCGCGTTTTTCGGGAGCTTTTCTTCCAGAATCAGCCCGGACGTCGGCACGAGCAGAAAACTCAGGCGCTCCGGCGCGATCACAGCGGACGTCTCTTCAAAAAAATCGTGCACTGCGACAATATTGCGCTTGACCTGCTCCTCGTCCACATCCTCGGGCGTGATTTTCTCAAAGTCGTAACCGTCCCTGCCCACGTATGCGCCGCCGATATCCGTCTTCCCCATCGCCTTCTGCACCGCGGTTTTCGCCGTAATCCACCCGTCTCTCCCGAGAATCTGGTCTCTCAGATACTTCTCCAGCTTCTCCTGAAACTCTCCGCTCATCACGCGTTCCCAAGAGAATTTGGGCACGCCCTCCAGATAACGGTTCTCATTCGGTGAGAACTCGCGGTCCTTTTGCACGAGGCTGCCCCCGGAGATGACCGCCAGAAACGCCGCAAACAATATCGTAATTGCAATTCTGCATTTTCTCATCTAAAAAACCTCTGCCTGCACATTAAAATCTAAAATATAAAAACGGATTATAGCTGTCTCCCACAAGAAACGCGGTCGTGAGCAGGAGCATCGCCAGCAAAAGCACCGGTTTTACATAGGTCAGCCATCTGGATTCCTGCACAGCCTCGTAGATGGTGCCCGCAGGCTGTTCCATCCGGGAAACGCCCTTCGGAATCTGCAATCCCTTCTTCTTTCCCACCAGACGGCCGCGAAGCCACCCCGTCCAGCTCCGATGATCAATGGCGCACACAACAAGCACCGCGAGCAGAACTGCGTTGTTGGAAAGGAAGAAGAAAAAGTCCGCATTCACGCCGGCAACCCCGATTCCGAACATTGCCTTTAAATAGTGCGCGAGCTTTCCCATATCTGTCTGCGCAAAAATTGCCCAGCCGATGACCACGAGAAACACGCTGTATACATGCCCGATGCACGCGGGAATCTTCTGCAAAAGCTTGAGAAGAAACAGCTTTTCGAGGATGAGCAAAACACCGTAATACGCGCCCCAAAGCACAAAATTCCAGTTTGCCCCATGCCACAGCCCCGTGAGAAGCCACACGACCGCCAAATTAAAGATCTGCCTCGGCATACCCTTGCGGTTGCCGCCGAGCGGAATGTACACATACTCCCGAAACCATGAGCTCAGGGAAATATGCCAGCGGCGCCAGAACTCGGTAATGCTCTTCGCCATGTACGGAAAGTTGAAATTTTCCAGAAAGTGAAAACCGAACATCCGCCCCAGACCGATCGCCATATCCGAATATCCGGAAAAGTCAAAGTAGATCTGAAACGAATAGGCAACCGCTCCCAGCCACGCCGTGGCTACGGTCAGCTCATTTAAACCGGCGACCGTGTCCCAGAGACTGCCGATCTGGTTCGCGAGCAGAACCTTCTTGGCGAAACCTACCGTGAAACGGAACGCCCCCTCGGAAAAATCAACAAGTCCCGTCTTCCTTCTGTGCAGCTCATCCGCCACCGTCTTATACTGCACGATCGGTCCCGCGATCAGCTGCGGGAAAAGCGTCACATAAGTGGCAAAATCCAGAATATTGTGCTGCGCCGCAACCTGCCCCCGGTACACATCAATCGTGTAGGACATTGTCTGGAACGTATAGAAGGAAATGCCGATCGGGAGCGCCAGATGCAGAAGCGAAATTCCCGCACCCGTGACCGTGTTGACATTTCCTATAATAAAATCGGCATATTTAAAAAATCCGAGAATAGCGAGATTGCCGCAGATGTCTATAATCAGTGCAGCCTTCGCCTTCCTCAGGCTTCCCCGCTTTTTGAAATATTCAATTAACCGCCCGTTCGTATAGTCAAACACTGTGGAGAACAGCATGATCAGCACATACACCGGCTCTCCCCACGCGTAAAAGATCAGACTGGCGATAAGCAGTACCAGATTCCGCACCCGTCCGGGGCTGATGTAGTACAAAATCAATATCAGCGGCAAAAATGCCAGTAAAAATACAAAACTGCTGAATACCATAATTATTTGAACGCTTTCTCTATAATCTCCTTCGCCTTATCGGAATCTGCAGAAACGCACAGAATTACATACTTCCCTTTCTGTTCCAAAACTGCGTCTTCCAGCCGTTTGACCTCCTCGGGGCGGTAGTCCCGCTCCGTCTCGATCTGGTCGTCCACAAAATCCTTCACATGGTCGAGCTGTTTCTTTGCAGCCTCCTCGTCCGGCGCCTCAAACACTGCAACCTCCTCGGTAGTCGCGCCGCCGCCCATATAAAGATAGATCTTTACTCCGTCCTCAGTGTCAAACTGCATCGCCGCCATCTGTTCACTCAGCTCCTGCAGTTCGTCCTCGTATGTGACCTCCGAAAGCAGCGAACCGGCGAGCGCCTTCGCATCAATCTCCTTCGCCTTGTCCCCGCCGCATCCTGCGGTCAAAATCACCAATGCCGCCAGTACAGCGGTCAGTCTCGATTTCTTCATCTCATTCCACTCCGTTCTGTTATTACGAATATTTCTCACTCTGGATGCGGATCAGCTCTGCATCATCGAAATAATTAATTCTCATCGCCCGCTTTACCTCGGCGAGTGTCTGCGCAGCAACCTCTCTCGCCGCGTCGCTGCCCTTCCGCAGGATCTCGTACACCGCCGGAATATCCTTCTCGTATTCCGCCCTGCGCGCGCGGATCGGTGCAAGCTCCTCCTGAAGCACATTGTTTAAGAATTTCTTGATCTTTACATCGCCGAGCCCGCCTCTTTGATAGTGTTCCTTCAACTCATCCAAATTATGATACTCCGGCAGATATTCCGCAAAATGCGCGTCGCTGCTGAATGCATCGAGATAAGTAAACACGGCGTTACCCTCGAGATGGCCCGGATCGGACACCTGGAGATGCTCCGGGTCCGTATACATGCTCATCACCTTTTTCCTCACATCCTCCTCCGTATCCGCAAGATAGATGCAGTTTCCAAGGGATTTGCTCATCTTCTGTTTGCCGTCTGTGCCCGGAAGCCGCATGCACGCCTCATTTTCCGGCAAAAGCGCCTCCGGCTCGACCAGCACCTCATCATAGACCGAGTTGAACTTTCGCACGATCTCTCTCGTCTGCTCGATCATCGGCAGCTGGTCATCGCCCACCGGAACCACGTTCGCCTTAAACGCCGTGATGTCCGCCGCCTGGCTGATCGGATAGGTAAAAAAGCCCACCGGAATGCTCGCTTCAAAATTCCGCATCTGGATTTCGGACTTCACGGTCGGATTGCGCTGCAGTCTGGACACCGTGACCAAATTCGCATAGAAGAACGTCAGCTCCGTCAGCTCGGAAATCTGCGACTGGATTAAAAGATTCGACTTTGACGGGTCAAGCCCGACTGAGAGATAGTCCAGCGCGACTTCGATAATATTCTGGCGCACTTTCTCCGGATTCTCAAAATTGTCCGTCAGCGCCTGTGCGTCCGCGATCATAATAAAAATACGGTCAAACTTCCCGGAATTCTGCAGCTCCACTCTTCGCTTCAACGAGCCTGCATAGTGCCCCACATGCAGTCTCCCGGTCGGCCGGTCTCCGGTCAGTATCACTTTGCTCATGATAATCTATCCTCCTAAATTCTGCTTAATAAGTGTCCAACCGAACCGCATACCACCGGCTGTCATAATAAAAAACGTCATTTCCGTCACTGTACGGAGTTTTGAGGCGCACCAGCAGGAGGATCTCATACTCGCAGTTTTCCTTCAAATCCTTGAGGGTGCAGCTTGTCGCATTCTTTGAGCACTCCACATACTTTGGCTTGCCGAAAGTGGTCTCGCCCTCTTTGCGGACCGAGCAGCACAGGCCGTCAATCGCAAAGCCGTCCACATAGTTCCAGCTAATTTTTGCACTGCTGCCCGATTTCCGGACTGCCGCCAGATTTAATGCCTCCGCATCCGGAAAGCTCTTACTTCCAACCGTGCACATTCTCGTCTCAGAAAATTCGCCGGTGTAGGTCTTCCCGGTCTCTTTGTCATAATAATAGGAACAAACTCTGTAAAAATAAAGCTTGCCCTTCACCGCCGTGGTGTCACTGTAACTCTCCTCATTCCCCGGAACTGTCGCAATCTGCTTGTAACCGCTGTCTTCACTGCGGGAGCGGTAGATCTGAAAGCCGGGCGCAAAGCCCACGCTGTCTGCCGCCTGGACATAGCCATACTTTTCCAAAAATCCGCTGGCGGGAAGCTCCACTGTTATTCCCTTCCCTCCGTTACTCTGTACCTCAATGACAGGACGGGAAAGCTCCACTGTACAGGAGAGCACCTGCGTCACCTTCCCGAGGTGCGGCGCCTCATCCCCAGACTTATACCATCCCGCCACTGCACAGTAATAATAGGTTGTTTCCGGGGTGACCATCCGGTCACAGTACCCGAAAACCTCCGCTGACTCCGGCCTCACACAGGTGGCAATCCACAGGCAGTCCTCGTCCTCTGCGTCCGCGCGGTACAGCTCCACATAGTCCGGCATCTTTTCAAACTCTGAAAAATTCAGATACACCGCCGGGATCAAATCTCCTTCTGCGTCCTCCGCAGACCCGACTTCCGCCGTGAGGGAAAATTCGTCATTTTGATTGTTCACGGCTGCAAAAACCGCATCGCCCGTCTCAGGAACGCTCTCCGCTGCACGCACCTTCTGCGGTGTCGCCGAAACGCCAAACGCCAGACCAATCATTAACATCATGCAGATATATTTTTTCATAGTATTCCTCATTCCTTATTATCTCAAATTGTAGGCATACATTATAGCAGATTTTTCGCAAAAATGCTACCGTTTTTGAATATTTTTGGGAAAATAGAAAAAATTAGGATTTTTTTCAGGACTGATTCGTGTATATAATAGAATCGATTCAGAACAGGAGACGATATGCAAACAAAACAAACAGAAAAAACCGCAGATTTTCGGGCTCTTTATGACCGGCAGGTTGTCCGGGTGTATCGGCTGGCATTAGTGCTTCTGGGAAATCCGGCGGATGCGGAGGATATCTCGCAGCAGGTCTTCACCAAGGCGTGGGAAAAGCAGCCCCGTTTCCGGGACGTCGAGCACGAGACGGCGTGGTTCATCACCGTGACCAGAAATCAGTGCCGGGATCTCGCCAGAGGCAGCTACCGCCGGATGCGCGCGGATCTCGCCGATGCCCCCGAGCCATGGATCACATTCTCGTCCATGGAGGACGACGCCCTCTGGCTTGCGGTGCGGGAGCTGCCCGCCAAATACCGCGTGCCCCTCTATCTCCACTACTGCGAGGGTTACACGCTGCGCGAGCTGAGCCGGCTGCTGCACCGGAACGAGAGCACCCTACAGACACAGCTCGCTGACGCAAGAAAGATATTGCGCAATATTTTAGAACAGAATTAATCATCAAGAACAAGGAGGTATCAACATGAAAAAGACATACAGCGATGAAGAACTGGCCCGCGGACTGGCCCATATGTTGGAACAGTCCGGACCGGACAAAATCCGACAGGAAGCGATTTGGGAAAACATTCCGGTCCGCGCCCATAAACGCCACACCGCAGTGCGTGCAGCGCTCGTCGCGTCCCTCGCCCTCGCAGTCATTCTGACCGGCACGGTGGGCGTCAATGCCGCCACGGACGGCGCGCTCTTTGAGTCCGTAAAGAAATTCATCGGACTTTCCGAGACACAGAAACAAATCGCCAATGAGACCCTGACCCTGCCGAATGAGGTGTTCGCCCCGGTTCTGGTGTCCTGCTCCGACGAGTATCTGGTGTTTGCCAACGAGCGCGGCCTCATGGTCTACGATCGGACAAAGGAAGCGCTCACCGCAGCACTGGATCTGCAGAAGCTTGACTGCAACTACTTTAACGCGGACACCGTCCGAACCTGCACCTTTGTCAAGGACCACACACTCTATCTGTTCAACCAGACGCTCCGTGACCGCTCCGTGACCGAAGATCCCCTCACGCACGCCTACATTTACGATCTGTCACTGTCCGGGCAAGAGGAAGCCCTCGACATGACAGAGGAAAGCGCGCATCTGTCGGAAATATGGAAGGGGTGGAAAGATTACACCAAAAACTGCGTATCGGACACCTTCCGGGAGATCCAGGACCGCACGACGCTGGATCTGGAGGAACTCTGCAAATATGACGACAGCGTTTACAGCAGAGAGTGCATCCGCTGGACGGACGCCGACGGCACCGAACGTCTCAGCTTTCTTGTGGTCACGGGAAACTGCGATTTCGTTCTGTACTCCCGCCCGGCGGACGGCAATGAGCTCACCACTGCTGCTCTCTCCATCGAGACGGTGCCCGCAGACGACGAGAACAATAAGATCCCGGAATTCAGATACTCCGGGGACGACGCCGTACTCGCGGCTCTCTGCGACCTGACCCTGAAGGAGGAGACCGACCGCTATTATGCCTCCCCAAACAGCGTATTCATCCCCGCTCCGCACATCTTCCATACTCTGGAGGACGGCGACGATCTGGTGGTATTCTGGTACATGCAAATATACGGCTATTACCGAAACGGCAACACCTTATGCTGTGAGTCCGGCGGCATCAACGCATCAAGAGCGCGTCTTACGCCGGACGGAAAAGGCGGCTACACAGTAACCGAATACCTGACGGCCGGGCTCGGCGCGGATTACGGGAAAGACATCCGGGCATTCTGCAAGGAGTACGGTCTGTCGGCAGAAATCTATCAAAACAATACCGCAGAACGGGAAAACATCCGCAAAGAACTGGTTCAGATGTATGTGGATAACAACAGCCTTGATATCAAATTTTACAAGGATTATGGCTGGGATCCTGTCTCGCTGCGCTAACCACTAAAAAATTCCTCCTTTTCTCGGCCTTTTGGCTGTTGCAGTCCGCAAAACAGTGTGCTAGTATATTATATAATAGTAGAATCAAAAGCAACATAAACTCTCGCACAATGTGGGAAAAGGAGGAAACAATGCAATTACGACTCAAAAAAGTGCTGGCGTTCATCTGCGCCCTTGCCATGGTGCTCGCCGTACAGCCAATGCCCGCACAAGCGGCAACAACCCCGAAATTCAAAAAAACCTACAGTACTCTGTTCGAGAACGGTAACAAGGGGTTTACCTACACAATCACCGGCGTAAGCAAGGGACAAACTGTCAAATGGAGTGTGACCGGTGAAGGCGCGCGCTACATAAAATTAAACAAGACCAGCGCTAAAATCACCAGCAGCAAAACCAAGAACAAGGTGATTGTAGAAACCAACGAGGAGATCGCCGCAAAGAACAAGATCGTAAACGTGATCGCAAAAATTTACGACAAGAGCGGAACTCTCTTATACACGCTTTCCGGCGGAAACGCCAAGATCGGCATCCGCCCGACAAAGCTTGAGATCGTGAGTACCGATCTGCCCTCCACACTTCAGGTCGGCATATCCTACAATCTCCGCTATCAGATCACACCAAAAAATTCTACCGGCACCATTGTCTGGAGCGCCAAATACGAAGACGGCACCGACGCCTCTGACTGCATTACAAACGCCGGAAAATTCACCCCGAAGAAGAAGGGACGCTACACGCTGACCGTACAGGGCTATGTCGGCAAGAATCTCTACGCCAGCGATCAGAAGACGGTGTCTGTTGACACGCCTATGATCAGCGCCCGGCAGACGGCGGTTGATAAGATTGTGGTCGTCTATCCGGAGGATGTCTCAAAGTCTCTCCGCAAGGAGAGTTTTCAATTAAAAAATGTATACGGAATGACGGAGTTGGTCAAGGACATCACGTTTTCCGCAGACGGAAAAGAAGTGACTCTCATCATGTACAACAATTTCCGCAACGGAGAAACATACACGCTGACCGACGGCCGCACATCAATAGAAATCACCGCAAGCATTGGAATTCCAGTGCGCATGGAGGTTTTGACAACAGAGGCGACCGTAGGCAAGCTGACCCCGATCCAGCATGCACTTTATGACGCAAACGGCATTGACGTGACTGCACTTTATCCCGGAATGATTTACTATTCCGATCCGGTGACCATTAACGGCTATGGCTATGTCACGGCCGAACACAAGATTCAGCTGACCATAGTCGGAACTGTAAGCACCTTCACTGCGACCTATTTCTTCAACGACTCCTCCATTTCGCCGCTGATGACGCAGGGCAGGATCACCTGTGTTCCGGCAAAGCCGTCCACAGACACAAACTTTACACTCACGAAGAACTCAATAACCCCGAATTACCTGCTTCCCTCCTACATGGACAATCGGAAGGTAGAGGCAGGCAGCGTATATTACATGCATTTCCGCGCGCTAGATACAGATAAAGCTGTATTACAGTATGAGTCTGTGTCCTATGAATCCACAAATCCGGATGTCCTGCTGATCTATAACAACCGCGCGACGGCAATCCGTGAGGGAGCTGCGACGGTCATCGTGACCGCGGTCTACGGAGGACAGAAATATACCTACAACTATCAGGTAGAGATCTCGCCCCAGCCGTATCTGACGAACATCGAGCTGAGCGAAACCTATGTGTACCTGTCCAACGCCTACCCGGCGGACTACCGGAAATATGTTGATATCACGGCCTACAACCAGTTCGGCCAGAGTTATGACCTGGCGAGCGGGATAGCAGTCATTGAGAACCTCAACTCCCTCAGTGAAGCCGACAGCAATGCCACAAGAAATCTGCTGGCCCATGATCCGGCTAACCACCGGCTCATCATCACCCCGCACGATTGCCCGGTAGGCACCTACTACTACACGGTTTCGTTCACATCCGGCAGCCGCAAGGTTTCCACTTATATTTACATTGTGATTCAGCAGCCTCCCACCAACGGTGTCACAAGCCATACGGTAGAAATCGATCAGAAGACGCTGGATCTGGCTCCGAATGCAGAAACCGACATCGGCACCTATGAGGCCTCCAAAAGAATCTCCGTCCGGCTGGCCGAATCGCGCAGCTCCGTTTTCAGTACCTACTACAATATCGCTTACGCGTATATCATAAAGGACGGTCTGTATTATAATCCGGATCTGACGGGCGCCACGTCTGTCAACGCGTTGCGAATTCCTGTTACGGGTCAGCAGCTTGTGATCAACACAGTGACACGGACTGGCGGTACCTATAAAAAGGCTCCTACCGGAACTTACTATGTAGAGCTGTTCTTTTATCCGAACGACACAGGCACAGGCACAGCCTCTGCCATTGCCAGCCGGGTCACAGCCAGCTTTGAAATCAGGGACAGTCAAGAGACCCCGACCATCACAGTGGCGCGCACCACCGCAAACCGGTTCTGCTCCACAACGACGGAATTGGCGCAGAATTGTCTCATTCCCTCGAGCGGCGACATTGTCGGCTGTACGGTGCTCGGCGAGAGCATTCTAAACAGAAGATTAGAGGTGGGCGAATCCGTCCACATTCAGACGGTCACGGTTCGTGTTCAGGCAGGATCTGCTAATTTGTATTACGAAACAGTAATCAATGTTGGTAAAACGCTTACAAACAGATATAACTGACAACCTTAGAGGAACAATATGTATTTCAGAGGAACTGACCCGGAAAACCGGTTTCCATACAAAGAATATTTGCTTGGCGGCTGTATTTTAGCGATCGCACTGCTGATCATTATCCCGATCTACATCCACTGGGATAATCAGATTTCCACGAAAGCAGACTCGCTGACTCTTACAGACAGCTCTGCCGGGGAACATTCCGGCACTCAGGATACCTCTGCGACGGATAGCCCGGAGCCCGCTTCCTCAGAAGATGACTCCACGACCTCCGATACATCCATAACAGAAACCGAAGGATCTGCATCCGCAGATCCTTCGATTCCCTCGGAGACCGTTGACACGGAATCCGATCCCTATGATTTTTCCCAGCCGGTGCCCGAAAACACTCCCGTGGACATCGATTTTTTTGATGATGCAGTCATTATCGGAAATTCCCGCGCGGAGGGTCTCATCCTCTTCAACGAACTGTCCAACACCACCGCATTCACCCACAATGGGCTGACCGTCAGCACCGCATTCACGACGCCGTTAGCCGATACAGATGGGGATGAGGAACGGATTTCTGCGGTGGACGCTCTGAGGCAGACCGAGTTTACCAAGGTGTACCTCATGTTCGGAATCAACGAAGTCGGCTGGGCGTCCGATAATATCTTTATTCAAAGATACCAGAAACTCATTGATGAAATTAAATCCATCAACCCGGAGGCCGACATCTATGTGCACTCAATTTTTCCGGTTTCCGCCAAAGTAAATTCCGACAGCAAATACCTGAGAAATGAGAAGATTCGCAGGTACAACAAGCGGCTACAGACCATGGCCGAAGAAAACGAGCTTTACTATCTCAATGCCGGAGAGCAGATGTTCTCCCAGAAGAACGGCTGTCTGCCGGATAACGCCTCCACGGACGGAATCCATCTGAAAGTGGAGTACTACAAACAGTGGATGGACTACCTGCTGAGTCACACGGTCGAATAGGCAGAACCGTCTCCGTCCTTATTCTTGGAGAGCAGGAGCCAGACAATTCCGGCACTTAAGACGAGCAGGCAGATCAGGCTGCCCTCGATGCCGAAGGCACCGCCGCTGAAAAGCTCCTTTCCCTCTACCGGCGTCATCGAAAACAGCGTACAGGAGGATTCCATCCCGCTGACCCGGATGCCGTATAAGTTTCCCTGTACCAGATTCCAGCAGCTGTGGAATGCACCGATTCCCCAGATACTGCCCCTGCGGATGAAATACAGCGACGCAAAGATGCCGAACAGTGTCAGATTGATAAATGCCAGCACCGTGATTCCGCTGTTCATCAGATGCAATGCCGCAAACAGCAGCGCGTTGGCGAGCACCGCAGCGTACACCGGATAGCGCCTCGCGTATGAGCCGAGGAAGTATCCGCGGCACAGCACCTCTTCAGCCATTCCCTGCACCATGTAGCCGAGCAGATACAGGATGAAGATGCCGACAGAAAATGTCTCCGAAACCCCGTCGAATTTCAATCCTCCGGTCAATAACGCCAATCCCACACACGCCGAGAAGAACAGAAATCCCAGCAGTATGCCGAGCAGGTATTCCTTCACCATGCCTTTCTTCACAAATCCAAGCGTCCGCAGTTTGCGTTTCTGGAGGAAACGGCAAAACAGAAATACCACCCCTATCATCATCGCAGTTCCGAACAGCATCACAATCATATACCAGTCCGAGGACATCATGCGCTGGTTGAGCGCCTGTGAAGCCTCAAGCACACTCTGCGGGTCGCCGCTGGCCGCCGCATTCTGGTACGCCTCGTCTGTAAACATCGCGATCACGGTCGCCGGAAGCGTCACAAAGCCCTGCGCGCAGGTGCTTATCAAAAACACGCCAATAAACAACAGAAGCTCCAAAATCCACAACATACCCTTCTGACTTTGCGCTGTCTCCACAATTGTCTTCGAACGCGCAATTATATCCTTCATTTTTCCACCCTCCTAATTGAACATCAGCTCATGCAAAATTTGCCTTCGGCAAATGAATTTATTCAATAAACAAAACCCCGAGCGTCCCCGGTCCGCAATGGCTGGAAACTACCCCGCCGGCCCTTGTCTCTAAAATCTCGTCAAACAGATGCAGACTCTCGAGATAATCCCTCACTGCATCGACCACCTCCGCGTCAGCGCCGGAATGGGTAATGAACACGCGGTCCTTCTTTGCGCGTCGCATCGCCTCCTCCAGATCCTTCGCATAAGACAGGAGCACCTTCTGCATCGTTCCCCGGTATTTCTTATCGCTGTGCATCTTACCGTTCTCCACAACAATGCGCGGGTGCAGCTTAATCGTGCTGCCCAGCATCGCGGACAGCCCGCTGCATCTGCCGCCCCGGTGGAGATATACAAGCGTATCCACGACGAAACTCGCCCGGACACGCGGAACCAGCTCATCGATTCTCTGCACGATATGCTCCGCAGGCTCTCCGCTTTTTGCCAGAATGGCCGCCTCAATGACAAGCAGGCCAATCCCCGTCGAGAGATTCTGGCTGTCGATCACATAAACCCGATTGCTTTCATCGAGCATCGTCGCAGCCATGTGAAAGATCGCGTTGGCGGAGGACATCGACTCCGAGATAGAAAAAACGACCACCTCATCCCCCGGCTGAAGCAGCGACTGGTAAGCCTCTACCACCTTTTCCACCGGAGGCGCGGACGTCTTCGGCGTGGATTTATTCTCGTCCGCCCAGCGGTAAATCTCATCGGGTGTGATATCCACGCCATCCGCATACTCTTTATCTCCCAGCACAATATTGAGCGGCACAATGGTAATATCATATTTCTCAACCAGCTCCTTTGACAGATCACAGGTACTGTCAGCTACTACGTGAACCATAGGACTCCCCCTCTCCCAGAAGTACATTATTTTATACTGTACTGCAAAAATTCATTCTATTCATTTCCCGACTACCTTCGCAAAGGTCTTCTTGCCTCGTTTCACAACCTTGCCGTCTCCTGCGAAATCCTCCAGCTTGTAGGTCGTGCCGATATCCGTGACCTTCTCGCCATCCACAGAGACGCCGCCCTGCTGCACGGCGCGGCGGGCATCCCCGCGGCTGTCGCACAGACCTGCCTTCACCAGAACCGCCATGATATCCATGTCCCGCTCCGCGAAGTCCGCCTCCGTCACCTCCACAGTGGGCATATTGGCAGAATCCCCGCCTCCGGCAAACAGCGCATGGGCGGCCTCCTTCGCCTTCCCTGCCTCCTCCTCGCCGTGCACCAGCTTTGTCAGCTCATATGCGAGAATCTCCTTGGCCTCGTTAAGCTGCTCGCCCTGCCAGCTATCCATCTTCTCGATCTCCTCCAGCGGAAGGAAGGTCAGCATACGGATGCAGTTCAGGACATCCGCATCCGCTACATTTCTCCAGTACTGGAAAAACTCAAAGGGAGAGGTCTTGTTCGGATCAAGCCACACCGCGTTGCCGGCAGTCTTTCCCATCTTGTTTCCCTGCGAATCCGTCAAGAGCGTGATCGTCATGGCGTGCGCGTCTTTTCCGAGCTTGCGGCGGATCAGCTCCGTCCCGCCGAGCATGTTGCTCCACTGGTCGTCGCCGCCGAACTGCATGTTGCAGTTGTATTTCTGGTACAGCATGTAGAAATCGTAGCTCTGCATGATCATGTAGTTGAACTCCAGAAAGCTCAGGCCCTTTTCCATTCTCTGCTTGTAACACTCCGCGCGGAGCATGTTGTTGACGCTGAAGCAGGCGCCTACCTCCCGCAGCAGCTCCACATAATTAAGCTGCAGCAGCCAGTCCGCATTATTGACCATCATGGCTTTCCCCTCGCCAAAATCAATAAAACGCTCCATCTGGTGCTTAAAGCACTCCGCGTTGTGGTCGATGTCCTCCTTGGTCAGCATCTTGCGCATATCTGACCTGCCGGAGGGGTCTCCGATCATGGTGGTGCCTCCGCCGATCAGCGCGATCGGCTTGTTGCCGCCCATCTGCAGGCGTTTCATCAGAGTGAGCGCCATAAAATGGCCGGCGGTCAGTGAGTCGGCCGTGCAGTCAAATCCGATGTAAAAGGTGGCTTTGCCCGCATTGATCATCGTCTTGATCTCTTCTTCGTTCGTCACCTGCGCGATCAGGCCGCGGGCGACTAATTCGTCGTACAGTGTCATTGTTTATTCCTCCTTTTCAAGGTATGAACCTAAAAACCCCCCGTCCTGTTAAGGACGAGGGGGGAAATCTCGTGTTACCACCTTAATTCGCACACCGCTCGCGCAGTGCGCCTCTGCAAGTCTCTATCAAGACTCAGGCATCTATAACGTGCGCCACTCCGTCGCTCCCTACTGGAAAAATCGTTCAGGAGAAAAGCTCAGGGATGTAATACCTGCACATCGCCTCCGCGCAAGCGGAATGCTCAAGCGATATGCTCCTTATTTTGCTTTCCATGCACCTCTCACCACCCGGTAACTCTCTGTCTGTTCCGCAAAATGTACGTGTTCCCATCATTGCATTTATCTCTATGAAGTTGGAAACATTATATCCGCAAATTTCGGAATTGTCAACCCAAAATTCCCCAGCCTCCGACGATACTTTTGGATTGTCAAAAAAGCGCGCAATGTGCTATGATATGTTCCATGAAAAAAGATTTGACACACGGAAGCATCATCCAAAACTTAATCTGCTTTTCGCTGCCCTACCTGCTGTCCTGCTTTCTGCAGACCTTTTATGGTATGGCGGACCTGTTCATCGCGGGGCAGTTCTGCGACAAGGCCGTGATCACTGCCATCTCCACCGGCAGCCAGATCATGCACATGGTGACAGTCATCATCGTCGGACTCGCCATGGGCACCACCGTTCGGATCAGCCAGGCCGTCGGCGCCGCAAAACGGGAGGAGGCCGCCCGCGCCATCGGCAATTCCGTCACCCTCTTTCTGGGAGTGGCAGGCGTCGGTACGGTCTTCGCGCTGCTTGGCCTGAATGGAATCATCCGAATCATGGCCGTGCCGGAGGAGGCGGCAGCAGACACCCGCGCCTACCTCGCAATCTGCTTTGCCGGAATTGTCTTCATCACAGCCTACAACATCATCAGCTGCATTTTCCGGGGAATCGGGGACTCCCGCTCGCCGATGTACTTTATCGCAATCTCCTGCGTCACAAATATTCTGTTGGATGTACTTTTTATGGGAAAATTGCATATGGGGGCCTCCGGAGCCGCTCTCGGCACCGTCATCTCGCAGACGGTCAGCGTCGTCTGCGCACTGCTTGCCATGTGGAAAAAAGATATGGGCATCTCCCTGTCGCGGGCAGATCTGCACCCGGACCGGGACATGCTCCGCAAAATCCTGCATGTCGGCCTGCCGGTGGCGTTTCAGGATGGACTCATCCAGGTGTCGTTCCTCGTGATCACCATCATCGCCAACGGCCGGGGAGTGACGATCGCCGCCAGCGTGGGAATCGTGGAAAAAATCATCGGCTTCCTCTTCCTGATCCCCTCCGCAATGCTCGCCTCCGTCTCTGCAATCGCAGCCCAGAATGTGGGCGCGAACCGGCACGACCGCGCCAGAAAAACCCTTGCCTACGCCACCGCAATCGCCTTCGGCTGCGGACTGCTGTTCGCAACCGCATGCTGCTTTATAACCCATCCGATCATTGGGCTTTTTAACGATGATCCTGATGTAATCCGATTGGGCGCGCAGTACCTGCGCTCTTACTCCTTCGACTGTGCGTTGGCAGGAATCCACTTCTGTTTTAGCGGATTCTTCTGCGCCTACGGATACTCGATGGTATCCTTCATTCACAATATCGCCTCCATCATACTGGTGCGGATTCCGGGGGCCTACCTCGCCTCGAAGCTCTACCCGGACTCGCTCTTTGAAATGGGGATGGCGGCACCCTTGGGCTCACTCCTGTCCTCGCTCATCTGTGCAGGTGTTTATCTCGCCTTCCGAAGGCGGGGAAAGGTGTGACCTTATAATTGGTTCCACAAATGGGATTTTCTTAACCCAACCAACAGTTGAGATGGCTGATTCTACTGGATTTGTGGCATATCAACTGCCAGTTCGTGTTACAAATATCAATAATTTTGTATAGTCGATAATGAAAGGAGGGTTCCCGAAATGAATCAGGAGAAAATAGGAAAGTTTATAGCAAAATGCAGGAAAGAAAATGGATATACTCAGGCATCACTTGCTGAGAAACTTGGTATTACGGATCGTGCAATATCAAAGTGGGAAAATGGCAAGAGTATGCCAGACGCTTCGATCATGCTGGAACTTTGCGAATTATTAAAAATAAATGTGAACGAGCTTCTGACAGGGGAACATATCATTATGGACAATTATAAAGAAGCTGCAGAAAAAAATCTTGTTGAAATGAAAACACAGGAAGAGAAAGAAGTGAAAGCTAATAAGAAAGAGATTTTGGTTATTGTAGTTGTTTTTCTTATAATGCTTTTGTTCACTTGTTTTGCAGGCGGAAACATCGGTGAGGATTTAGGAAAATTTATTTACAATATTACGCATTAATCGTACTTCGGGAAACGCATTAATCAGCGTTTCCCGAAAAGCCTCATTAAAGTATCTCCGCACGATCAGTCCGCGTTCAAAAGTTCCCGCAGGCTCTTGTAAGCCGCCTTGTAGGCAACAATTCCATTGCTCTCCTTCTTGACCCCCGGCTCCTTCTCAAGCAGATCCAGGCCGGCAAAGTTGAACAAATGCGGCTCCATACTGAGGAACCCGGTATAGCCCTTCGTATCCAGCTTTGAGAAGATCTCTGCCAGATTGCCGTCCCCCTGTCCCGGCAGTACCACCTCGCCGTTGTCCCATACCGCATCCTTCACGTGAATGTAGCTGATGAAGGACTCCAACAGCTGATACGCCTCGAGCGTGTCCTGCCTGCACTGGACAAAGTTTGCAAAGTCAAAAATTCCCTGGAAATGCTCTCCGTAAAATTCATCAAAGAGCTGCCTGCACTCCGGCGCCATCGCACCATAAATTCCCTTCTCATTCTCATGAAGCAGCGTCACGTTCTCTGCTTTGGCATAGTCGATCATCCGACCCATCCGCTCAAATACCTGCTCCCTGTATTTCTGTGTTTCCGTCTCCTCCGGCAGGTAAAAGCTGAACATGCGGATATAGGGAGTGTCAAAATACTGCGCCAGCTCCACAATGTGTTTATAGCTCTCAAAGTGCGGTGCAAACTCGTCTGTGATGCCGATTTTCCCGATCGGGGAACCGATCGCAGAAACCCCGATGCCTTTATCAGCCATCTTCTGTTTCAGCTCCGCCGCCTTCTCCATCCCGATGTCCGCAACGCCGATCCCGTCTGCTGCCCGCAGTTCGAGATACTTCTGCCCCAGCTCCTCCAACACCTGCAGCTGCACATCAAACTGCCGGTCAATCTCGTCCGCAAATCCCGTCATCCTACATTGATTCAACATATCTATTCTCCTCCTTATTCTCTCGCCTTCTCATAGATGTTCAGCATCAGATCCAGCGTGTCCTCCACGTTCGCAAAATCCAGAAGATCCGGGACATTCTCCTCAACGCTCCCGTAAAAATGAGAAACCGCCGTCTGATGCCCCGCGCCCCAGTAAGACTTTCCATAGCCCTCCGCCTGGGTGAAAGCGCGTATTTCCGGTGTCTGCCCGTCCCGCCGAATAGCCAGACAGCTGTCCTCCATGCGGATGCTGCCCTTCTCGCATTCGACCTCCACCAGCGGCGGAGCATCCTTCGCATAGCCCGTCGTCACATAGAGAACCGCCCGCGCCCCCGGATATAAGATATGGGCACAAAGCGTATCCTCCACCTCAATCTCACCCTGCAGGTGGAAATTCGCCTGCATTGCCTCCACTGTATCCGCTTTTTTCCCGATCAGATACTGAATCAGATCCAGCGTATGGATTCCCTGGTTAATCAGGGCGCCGCCGCCCTCCAGTGCCATTTTTCCGTGCCAGTCATCCTGGTAATAGGCCCGATCCCTGCGCCAGGTGACAAAGCCCCTCACGCCGACGATGCCGCCGAGCTCCCCGCTCTCCAGCAATGCCTTCGCGGACTGCACCTCCGGATTCCATCGGTTCTGAAAGCAGACGCCCATGCGCGGCCGCATTCCAGCCGACGCAGGCAAAGAAGACAATTCCTGCAGCTCTATGAGCTGCTCCCGGGAAATGACCGGCGGTTTTTCCGTAAAAACATGAATGCCGCGCGCGATACATTTGGCAGCCATCGGCGTGTGGAGATAATGCGGCGTGCAGATATGCACGATATCCGGCTTTTCCCGATCCAGCATCTCCTCCCAGTCCGTATAGGCGCACGCGCCGTACTGGGCGGCAAGCTCCCGGGCTCTCTGCGGCACACAGTCCGCCACAGCGGAAAGACTGCCCCCTTTTGTTCCGGCAATGCTCCGGGCATGCACGACTGCGATGCCTCCGCACCCGATAATTCCTGCCCGCATACTCATGAACCGTATGTTCCTTCCGTGTTGAAGGTTACGCCGCTGACCCCTTCCTTTTTCTTCGACAGCTTCCTGCGCTTAGTCAGCTCCTCCAAAAAGAGCTCCTCGTCAAACGGCAGCTCTACCGGATGCCCCAGCCAGCTGGACAAGTGCATGGCATTGGAGAGCGTAAGGCCGTTGATGCCCTCCTGCCCCTTTGCAACCAGCTCCCCGCCGTGCAGGATGGCATCCGCAAATGCCGCCAGTACGCCGTTGTGCTGGGTATTTTCGCCCGGAGCGTCCACTTCCGTCCATTCTCCCTCGGGCTTAGCGAATCCCTCGCTGCTGGTAAAGCAAAATTCCCGCTCACTGACCTTCATCTCATACATCATCAGCTTTCCGTCTTCGCAGACCAGCTTTGCCCGCTCCAGGTCCACCTCCAGACGGTTCGTGCCGGGCGCATCCCCCGTGGAGGTAATAAATACGCCGGTAGCGCCGTTCGGATATTCCAGATAGGCGGTCACATCGTCCTCCACCTCGATGTGATGCCATTTCCCCTCGTGGCAGAAGGCCTGCACCTTCACAGGCATGCCGCAGATCCACTGCAGGAGATCAAGCTGGTGCGGACACTGGTTCAGCAGCACGCCACCCCCCTCTCCGTCCCAGGTCGCTCTCCAGTCGCCGGAATCGTAATAGGCCTGCGTCCGGTACCAATCCGTAATAATCCAGTTGACCCTCTTCAACGCTCCATATTCCCCGCTCTGCACCATCTCACGAAGTTTGCGGTACAGGGGATTCGTGCGCTGGTTGAACATGAGGGCAAAGACGACATCGCTTTTCTCTGCTTCCCCGTTCATTTCCCTGACCTGCTTCGTGTACACGCCCGCCGGTTTCTCGCTGATCACATGGAGGCCGCGGCGAAACCCGGCTGCAGCAATCTCAGGATGGAAATAATGAGGCGTGGCAATCAGCACCGCGTCCACATCCCCGGAGTCCATAAGGGCGTCCGCCGTCTCATAAATATGTACCTCAGCAGGAAGGTTCTCCTTCGCCCACTCCCGCCTGACCTCCCGGACATCCGCCACTGCCGTCAGCCGCAGGCCGGGAATCTTCTGCTCCGCCATCTGCCTGCAATGATTGCTCCCCATTCCTCCGATGCCAATGACACCCATTCTCACTACATCCATTTCCCCATTCCTCCGTTTCTTTTTTATTGCAATAAAACAGTCTTCTCTTTATACCAATTTAGCCTATAATTCCGCGTCTGACCATTGCAAATCGATTCATCGATATTGTAAATATAGCCCTTCTCATGCAATTATTCTGTATATGGCCGAGAAAAGAAAAAAGCACCGACCCCATGGATACTTGTCCACAAAACCAGTACTTTCTAAGTGCGCGATCAGGGGCTCGAACCCTGGACACCCTGATTAAGAGTCAGGTGCTCTACCAACTGAGCTAATCGCGCGTATTTCAAATATTACTGCCAAACGCAAAGCCTATTATATACCCCTTTTTTATAAAATGCAAGTCCTTTTTTAAATTTTTTTCGACACTTATTTAGCGATGATTTATCCAACGCTTCCTTAAGACACCACAGAGCAGGCTCCGTGGTGTCTTTCCCGCATCTGTACAACAGATGATAAACCGTTACAGGATATCAATATATTCGCCGTTTAAAGCCTTATTCATACTTCTTACGGCACAAAATTTACCGCACATGGAACAGCTGTCCTCATATTCCGGCGCCCTGTCCTCACGGATTCGCTTTGCCGTTTCCGCATCAATCGAGCATTCCCACTGTTTCTCCCAGTTGAAGGTTCTTCTTGCATCTGCCATTGCATCGTCGATGTCTCTTGCATGGGGAATCTTCTTTGCAATATCAGCCGCATGGGCGGCAATTCGCGAGGCGATAATGCCCTGCTTAACGTCCTCTACATTAGGAAGCGCAAGATGTTCCGCCGGTGTTACGTAACAGAGGAACGCCGCACCGGAAGCGGCGGCAATTGCACCGCCGATTGCAGAGGTGATATGGTCGTATCCCGGGGCAATATCGGTAACAATCGGCCCAAGAACATAAAAAGGAGCGCCCATACAAACCGTTTGCTGAATCTTCATATTCGCTTCAATCTGGTCCATCGGCATGTGTCCGGGCCCCTCCACCATAACCTGGACATCCTTTGCCCAGGCGCGCTTTGTCAATTCTCCAAGACGGATAAGCTCTTCAATCTGGCATACATCACTTCCGTCAGCAAGGCATCCGGGACGGCAGGCATCTCCAAGAGAAATGGTCACATCATACTCACGGCATATGTCAAGAATTTCATCAAAGTATTCGTAAAAGGGATTTTCCTCACCGGTCATACTCATCCATGCAAATACGAGAGAGCCGCCGCGGGAAACAATGTTCATCTTTCGCTTGTGCGTTTTAATCTGCTCGATGGTCTTGCGCGTGATGCCGCAGTGGAGGGTTACAAAGTCCACACCATCCTCCGCATGCAGCCGGACGACGTCAATAAAGTCTTTGGCAGTAAGCGTAGCCAGATCCCTTTGATAATGGATTACGCTGTCATACACAGGAACTGTTCCAATCATAGCCGGACACTCGCTAGTAAGCTTTTTGCGGAAGGGCTGGGTATTGCCATGAGAGGAGAGATCCATAATCGCCTCCGCACCCATATTGACAGCGGCCATGACCTTCTGCATTTCAACGTCATAGTCGGTACAATCCTTTGAAACACCAAGATTGACGTTAATTTTTGTGCGAAGCATTGAGCCTACCCCGTTAGGCTCAATACAGGTATGGAGCTTGTTTGCACAGATGGCGACCTGTCCTTTTGCAACAAGCGCTCTGATCTCTTCCGCGCTTCTGTATTCTTTCCCGGCAACCGCCGTCATTTCAGGGGTGATGATGCCTTGTCTTGCTGCATCCATCTGGGTCGTGTAATTTCTCATATTGTAAAATTCCTTTCAAATTGATATTTATTTTGCAAAACGTGATGTGAGATCAAAGGCGTGGTTCAACGGTCCCGATCCTTGTCCGAGATTAAGCATTGCGGAGAGTGCACCGGAGATATAATTCTTTGCCCGTTTTACGGATTCGACCAGATCGCAGCCTTTCGCAAGATTCGCTGCAATCGCAGAGGATAATGTACACCCGGTACCATGTGTGTTGGAATTGTCAATCCGCTTACCCTCGAACCAACAATATTCTCCGCTTGCATACAGGAGATCGTCGGCATCATTCTCACTGTGGCCGCCCTTGAGCAGGACCGCGCAGCCGTATGTATCGCCTATTATTTTTGCAGCCGCCAGTACGGTTTCTTTATTTTTTATCGCAAATCCCGAAAGTATCTGCGCCTCAGGAACATTCGGTGTAACAAGGTCCGCTACCGGCAAAAGCTCCTCCGTCAAGGCTTGTACTGCTTCCGTTTTCATCAGAGAAAAACCTCTGGTAGCCGCCATAACGGGATCTACCACCACATTTTTTGCTTTATAATATTTCAGTCGGTCTGCAATCACGCGGACCTGTTCACTCGAGGATACCATACCGATCTTTACTGCATCCGGAAAAATGTCCTCGAAGACGGCATCGATCTGCTGCCGTAAAAATTCAGGCGGCGGTTCCTGAATCGCTCTTACGCCGGTTGTATTTTGTGCCGTGAGCGCAGTAACCGCGCTCATTGCATAAACACCATGCATCGTCATGGTTTTTATATCTGCTTGAATGCCGGCGCCTCCGCAGGAATCACTGCCCGCGATTGACAACGCTGTTTTCACCGTCTCATCTCCCTTTTTCCTTCAATTCCTTTGCAAGGTTAAGCAAAATTTTTGCTTCGGTTTTCGGATCGTCTGCCTTCATAATCGCCGATACCACGCAGAAACCCGCAATACCGATACCTTCAAGCACCTGTACATTGTTTTTATTTAATCCTCCTATCGCGTTCACGGGAATCGGTACTGCCCTGCATATGGCATCTAATGTTTGCGTAGATGTCAGAACGGTTTTTACCTTAGTCGTGGTCGGATAGATTGCACCTACGCCGAGATAATCCGCACCTTGCTCACAGGCTTCCATCGCCTGAGGAACCGTCTTGGCAGTAGCGCCGATTATATAATTTTCACCGAGAATTTTCCTTGCCGCATTAATCGGCATATCGCCCTGTCCAAGATGAACCCCTTCCGCCCCCATTGCAAGGGCTACATCAATGCGATCGTCAATGATGAGGGGAACGCGGTATTTCTCTGTGATATCGTGGACCTTCTGTGCAAGCGATATATATTCTCTTGTTGTTTTGTCCTTCTCACGAAGCTGCAGCAGGGTGACTCCGCCCTTCAGAGCTTCTTCTGTGCGATATAAAAATTCTTCCTCCCGGAATCCGGTGCTGTCGGTGATAAAATAAAGAGTAGGATCAAATTCTCTCATATACATTCACCTCACACATAAAGGTAGTCATTTAAGACCGGCTGCAGGCCCGCCTCTTCCATATCCTTATACATCCTGCCAAGACTGCGGTTATCGTCAATTTCAAACTGTTCATCGCCCCGGGCATCGTCTGATTCCGTTCCGCAGTATTTCCTTTCGTGATCGCCGATTCCGGTTGATACGCCGGCAGAAACCTTTGTTGCAGCAATTTTCACGATGCCATTGCGAAATGCGGCGCTCTCACGGGAAGATACCGTAATCCCGACATAGGGCAAAAAAATACGGTATGCACAGATGATCTGGCAAAGCTGTTTTTCGTGCACATCCAGCGGATTGATCTTATCATTGTTGATAATGGGGCGAAGCCTTGGGCAGGACAGTGACATCTCCGCATGGGGAAACTTCCGCTGCAGATAATACACGTGCAATGCACTCGCCAATGCATCCCTGCGGAAATCCGACAGCCCGAGAAGAGCAGAAAACGCCACACCGCGCATACCGCCCCGGAGAGCGCGCTCCTGCGCGTCAAAGCGGTAAGGCCAGACGCGCTTATGTCCAAGCAAGTGCAGAGTTTCGTATTTATCTGTATCATAGGTTTCCTGAAAAACGGTAACATGATCTGCACCGCATTCATGGAGATATCGATACTCATCCGTGTTCACCGGATAGATTTCAAGCCCTACCATACGGAAATACTTTTGCGCCAGCTTACAGGCTTCGCCGATATAATTCACATCACTCTGCGCACGGCTCTCTCCTGTGAGGATGAGGATTTCCTCCATTCCGCTGTCGGCAATGACCTTCATCTCTTTTTCAATCTGTTCCCGTGTCAGCTTCATGCGTTTGATATGGTTATAGCAGTTAAAACCGCAGTAAACGCAGTAATTCTCACAGTAGTTTGCAATGTACAAAGGAGTAAACAAATATACGGTATTGCCAAAATGCCTGCTTGTCTCCAGACGCGCTCTTTGTGCCATCTGCTCCAGAAACGGTTCAGCCGCAGGTGAAAGCAGAGCTTTGAAATCTTCCATCGAGCAGGTTTCATGTTCCAGGGCAGCTTTCACATCCTTTGCCGAGTATTTTGTATAGTCAAACGCGTTCACCTGATTCATAACGCTTGCACAGACATCCGATTCGATTTTCTCCATCCCCGGCAGATATTCCATATGATTCTTGCGGGAGGAGGAATCGTTTTCCAGTTGATGTTTCCTGGCAAGCATTTCAGGTGTAAGATACTCAGAATCTACAAAAAATTGGTTTTCCATAGCTTCACTCCTCAATCACGAAGAAACCCGGTCAGGGGATCGGATGCTGCAGCTCCGCGGGTAAGCACTCTGCCAAGCCCTGCAAGGTACGCCTTCCGTCCGGCCTCAATCGCCAGACGGAAAGCCGCAGCCATCACAGGCAGATCATTGGCGGTGGCAAGCGCTGTATTTGCCATAATAGCGGCAGCGCCCATTTCCATTGCTTCGCAAGCCTGGGAAGGCCGCCCGATTCCTGCATCTACGATAATAGGCAGATCGATTTCATCGATCAGAATCTGTATGAACTCCCCGGTAACCAGCCCTTTGTTTGAACCAATGGGAGCGGCAAGGGGCATAACAGCAGCAGCCCCGGCGTTCACAAGATCGCGGGCGGCATTGAGATCCGGATACATATAAGGCATGACAACAAAACCTTCGTTTGCGAGAGTTTCGGTGGCTTTGATTGTTTCATGGTTATCCGGCAGCAGATACTTGGTGTCACGCATAATCTCGATCTTCACAAAGTTTCCGCAGCCGAGTTCACGCGCAAGTCGCGCAATCCGGACGGCCTCCTCTGCATTCCTTGCACCGCTGGTATTGGGGAGGAGCGTTACTCCTTCGGGGATAAAGTCGAGAATGTTCTCCTGCTCTTTGGTGTTAGCACGGCGGACAGCGAGGGTAATCATTTCCGCTCCCGCGTCCTTTACAGCGGCCTCAATCAGTTTCATAGAGTATTTTCCTGAGCCCAGAATAAAGCGCGAGCCGAATTCGTGTCCACCGATGATAAGCTTATCAATGTTAGGTAAATCCGTATTCATATGTATTTCCCTCTTTTCTTAAATATCAAATTCTCCTGCCAAAAGGCGCAAAACCGTGTGTGCCTGATGTGCAGCACAGAGTGCGACGCGGGAGGATATCAGCCCGATACCGCTGTTCACATCGCTGACTTCATCGCCGCATAAGTAAAAGCGGTCTGTTATTTTTCGCGTCTTAACCGCGTTGGGGCTTCCCATCCCCGCCATACCGGAAGCGGCAACAAGAAATTTATCCGGCAGCCTTTCCAGCACGGTATTGGTAAGCATCGCCTTGTATTCTGCGGAGTCAAAGGCTTCACAGACAATATCCGCATCCTTTAGCAGCTCCGGGATGTTACTTTCGTCCATACGTACCATGTGAATTTCAATTTCAATGTAGGGCGCTATCTCTTTCAGATTTTCAGACAGAGCCTCGGTTTTATACCTTCCAACCTGTGCTGCCTTATACTGTTGGCGGTGCAGGTTGGTGATATCCACCCGGTCAAAATCTATGAGAATCAGTTTTTTGATTCCTGCCCTGGCAAGGGATATCGCGATATTGGAGCCGAGACCGCCGAGACCGCACACTGCTACCACAGCCGCTGAAAACCTCGCCGTCAGCTCTTTCCCCTGGCGTAATTCCAGCGCACTTATCATTTCTTCTTGTTTCGGAATCAACTTAGCCACCTCCCACAAAGCTGACCACCTCAATGCTGTCACCATCCATCAAAACCGTTTCATCGTATTGTGCTTTTGGCACAATAATTCCGTTGCGTTCCACAGCGATGCGCCTGGAGTCGTAACTTGTGTCTGCAAGCCAGTCAGCCAATGTCTTTCCGGCAATATTGCATGCTTTTCCGTTGATTTTTACCATTTTTTCACCTCCAAAATCCAGACCTGTGCAAAAAAACGGAAGCTACCATAACTTGGGTAACTTC
>CAZWRT010000030.1:0-31390 GCA_964636375.1 uncultured Lachnobacterium sp.
TACCATACATGAATAAATTTTTCCACTTTCTCAGATAAAACAGCGGCATTAGCTTTTCGCCGATGCCGCTTTCAAAATCAATTAATTATAAATAAGTTTTACGAATATGCACTTCACTACTCGACGTCCTGCAGGGCAGCGACATCCTCTTCGCCGGTACGGACCTTGACGACCTTCGCCACATCGTACACAAAGATCTTTCCGTCCCCGATATGTCCTGTGTAGAGGGCTTTCTTCGCCGCCTCCACAACGCTCTCTACGGAGATCTTGCTGACCACCACCTCGACCTTGATCTTCGGAAGCAGCGTCGCATCCACCTCCGCGCCGCGGTATCGCTCGCCAGAGCCTTTCTGAACACCGCAGCCCATCACCTGTGTGCAGGTCATACCCGTCACGCCGAGATCGTTCATCGCCTTCTTCAGATGATCGTATCTGGACAGCTTTGCAATGATAACCACCTTGTGAATTCCGGTGGGCTCGTGGCTTGCGCTCACGACCTTCACGGCTGCATTCCTCTGCACCGGGGTCGCGTCCTTGTATTCCGCTACGCCCAGATCCGTATTCTCGTTGATATCCATCGTCATCGTGTTGGAAATATCCATGATCGAGAAACCTGCATAGGCGGAAGGAAGACCGTGCTCCGTCGAATCCAGACCGACAATTTCCTCTTCCTCCGTCACACGGAGCCCAATCGTTGCCCTGATCACGAAAAAGGTAATCGTAATGGCAACTGCCGTCCAGCCCGCAACTGCGGCAAATCCGATCAGCTGCAGCCCCAGCTGTTTAAAACCGCCGCCGTAAAACAGACCCTTCTGCATCCCTGCGACCGCAAATCCCGGAGCCTTATCCGTCGCGAACAAGCCGACCGCGATCGTGCCCCATATACCGTTTAACATATGTACCGCCACAGCGCCTACCGGGTCATCCACACGCAGCTTATTATCCAAAAACCACACGCCGAACACCACCAGCAGACCAGCGACTGCACCTATGATAACCGCGCCAAGCGCGTCCGCCACATCGCAGGAAGCCGTGATTGCAACCAGACCTGCCAGTGAGGCATTCAGGCACATCGAGACGTCCGGCTTGCCGTACTTGATCCATGTGAATACCATACATACCATCGTCGCGATTGCGGGTGCAACCGTCGTTGTGAGAAATACGCTCCCGAGAGTCGGAATATCTGTCGCCGCCGCACCGTTGAACCCGTACCAGCCCAGCCAGAGAATGAACACGCCCAGACATCCCAGCGGCAGGTTGTGCCCCGGAAATGCGTTGACCTTCGTGATCTTTCCTGCCTTATCCTTCGTAAATTTGCCGATGCGCGGTCCAAGGATCGCAGCACCAATCAGCGCGGAGATTCCGCCTACCATATGGATGGCACAGGAGCCTGCATAATCGTGAAATCCCATCTGTGCCAGCCAGCCGCCGCCCCAGATCCAGTGCGCCTCGATCGGGTAAATGAGCGCCGAGATCACGCCGGAATATACGCAGTAGGACAGGAATTTTGTCCGCTCCGCCATCGCCCCGGACACGATGGTCGCTGTGGTCGCGCAGAACACTAAGTTAAACACAAACGAAGAAAAATTGAAATTTTCATAGGATGTAAAAATGTCAAACCCAGGTTTTCCGATAAAGCCCAGCAGATCCTCGCCCAACAAAAGTGAGAATCCGATCAGAATAAATGTCACCGTACCGATACAGAAATCCATCAGGTTCTTCATCAAAATGTTTCCGGTATTCTTTGCCCGGGTAAAGCCTGCCTCCACCATCGCGAAGCCCGCCTGCATCCAGAACACCAGCGCAGCGCCGATCAAAAACCAGACACCAAACACATTGTCACTTACCAATTGCATCATCTCTTCTGTCATAATAATTTCCTCCAAGTCTTTTTTACAAAAAAAGACACCTCCTCCAGTGTCCACGGCGTTGTGGTCCCAAAGAAAGTGTCTTTATTTGTTATACCTCGAAAATTAAATCCCCGTAAGACGGCATCGGCCACAGATCCTTATCGACGATCATCTCCAGCTTATCCACTGGTGCACGCAGCTCATCCATTGTGGCTTTCACCTCGTCGCGGTAGAAAGCTGCCTGCTCCTTGCCCTGCGCCATCGCTCCGCCCTGATCGGTCACCTTTTTGAGCTGTGTGAGCGCTTTCTGGGTTTCTGCCAGGAGCGCCGACGTCTCTGTCAGCAGATCGGACTGAACCCGGATATCGGCTTCCGGACAGGCGTTTACAACGGTCTGAATCGACTGCCCAAGCACGGTCGTATACTTGATGACTGCCGGAATAATCTGTTTGCTGACGATGTCGATCATCGCCCTCGCCTCAATGTTAATCGTCTTGGCGTAGGTCTCATACTCGATCTCTACGCGGGACTCCAGCTCGGTCCTTGTGAATACGCCAAACTTCTCGAACGCCGCCACTGATTCCGGCGCCACGTAAGCCGGGATGGCATCGACCATGGACTTGACATTTCCCAGTCCGCGCCTCGCTGCCTCCTCAACCCACTCATCCGAGTAGCCGTCGCCGTTGAATACTACGCGCTGGTGCTCCACGGCATATTTTTTAATCAGGTCATGCACTGCGAGCTCGAAGTCATCCGCCTTTTCCAGCACATCGCACGCCTCGGAGAACGCGGCTGCAACGATGGTGTTTAATACAATGTTCGGCTTTGCGACCGAATCCTGCGAACCGACCATGCGGAACTCGAACTTATTTCCGGTAAACGCAAACGGCGAAGTGCGGTTCCGATCCGTTGCATCCTTCATGAAATCCGGAATCGTCTTAACACCGGTCTCCAGCCTCTCTCCCTCAAGACTGTGCGTCGCCGCTCCGGTGCTGATCAGTTGGTTCAGCACATCGCCGAGCTGATCTCCCAGATACACGGATAAGATAGCAGGCGGCGCCTCGTTTGCACCGAGCCGGTGGTCATTCCCCACGTCGGCGGCGGATGCCCGCAGCAGCAATGCATGCTCGTCGATTGCCTTTAAGATACAGGTCAGAACCAGAAGGAACTGAATGTTCTCATGCGGAGTCTCGCCGGGGTCGAGCAGATTGATTCCGTCATCAGTCGTGATCGACCAGTTGTTGTGCTTGCCGGAGCCGTTCACGCCCGCAAACGGCTTCTCGTGAAGCAGGCACTGTAAGCCGTGACGTCCCGCCACTTTCTTCAGCGTCTCCATCGTGAGCTGGTTGTGATCGACCGCCACATTGCACTCCGCATAGATGGGAGCCAGCTCATGCTGCGCCGGAGCCACCTCGTTGTGCTGGGTCTTTGCCGTGACGCCGAGTTTCCACAGCTCCTTGTTTACATCCCTCATATACGCCGCGATGCGCTCACGGATTGCCCCGAAATAGTGATCGTCCATCTCCTGGCCCTTGGGCGGCATCGCTCCGAACAGTGTGCGCCCGGTGAAAATCAAATCCTTGCGTTTTAAATATTTCTCGCGGTCTACAATAAAATATTCCTGCTCCGGTCCGACGGACGGCGTCACCTTTTGGGAGGTCGTGTTGCCGAATAACCGCAGCAGCCGCAGCGCCTGCACATTGATCGCCTCCATGGAGCGCAAAAGCGGCGTCTTCTGATCCAGCGCCTCTCCGGTGTAGGAGCAGAACGCAGTCGGGATACAGAGCGTTGCACCCGCGGCGTCCTGACGGACAAATGCGGGGGAAGTACAATCCCATGCCGTGTAGCCTCTGGCCTCAAATGTTGCACGCAATCCGCCGGACGGGAAAGAGGATGCATCCGGCTCGCCCTTGATCAGCTCTTTACCGGAAAAGCTCATCAGAACCTTGCCGTTTTCCATCGGCGCTGTGATGAAGGAATCATGCTTCTCTGCGGTAACTCCGGTCAGCGGCTGGAACCAGTGGGTGTAGTGGGTCGCGCCCTTCTCGATCGCCCACTCCTTCATCTCATGTGCGATGACATCCGCAGTCGCAAGATCGAGTTCCTGTCCCTCGTCCATAACCTCGTGGAGCTTTTTGTAGACCTTCTTGGGCAGCCGCTCCAGCATCACCGCATCGCTGAACACGTTCTCCCCGAAAATGTCTGCAACATTGAAATAATCACTCATATCTCATCTTCCTTTCTCTTCCGCCAGATCCCTTGAACCGGCTTTTTGCGGCGGTTATGAAAAAAGGGCATTCCAATCTCCCTTGGAACACCCTTGTTCATGTCTCGCCTTATTTCTGAAACATACGATACTCTTTCTCCCAAAAAAAAGCAATCATTTTTATTAAAAAAAAACGGATTTATATACTTCGTCAAATTTTATAAAATAATTAAACTTTTTTTGTCTATTTTTCAGGTATCAATTACGCTTTGCCGACCGATCCGAACAGCTCCATCTTCTCTTTGACCGTAGCCTTGATCGCATCCGCACCCGGAGCCAGGAGCTTTCTCGGGTCAAAGCCCTTGCCCTCCAGATCCTTGCCCGCCTCGATATATTTGCGCGTCGCATCCGCAAAGGAGAGCTGGCACTCCGTATTCACATTGATTTTGGACACGCCGAGATCAATCGCCTTCTTGATCATGTCTGCCGGAATACCTGTGCCTCCGTGAAGAACCAGCGGCATAATGCCGGTCTTCTTCTGGATTGCATCTAAGGTGTCAAAGCTGAGTCCCGCCCAGTTTTCCGGGTATTTACCGTGAATATTGCCGATGCCTGCCGCCAGCATGTCCACTCCGAGATCCGCGATTGCCTTGCACTCGTCGGGATCTGCGCACTCGCCCATACCGACAACGCCGTCCTCCTCGCCACCGATTGAGCCTACCTCAGCCTCGATGGACATTCCCATGCCGTGAGCGACAGCGACCAGTTCCTTCGTCTTCTCGATGTTCTCCTCAATCGGATAGTGAGAACCGTCAAACATGATGGAGGTGAATCCCGCCTTGATGCACTTGTAGCAGCCTTCGTAGGTGCCGTGGTCCAGATGGAGCGCTACCGGTACCTTGATCCCCAGAGACTCATCCATCGCCTCGACCATCGCCGCAACCGTGCGAAATCCGGTCATATACTTTCCTGCACCCTCGGACACACCCAGAATGACCGGAGAGCCCAGCTCCTGCGCCGTAAGAAGTACGGATTTGGTCCACTCCAGATTGTTGATATTGAACTGACCCACTGCATAGTGGCCCGCCTTCGCCTTCTCAAGCATCTCTTTTGCAGATACTAACATGTCATTGTCCTCCTAAAATATAATTTTTTACATTATATCACTTATTTTCCAAAAAAGGAAGATTCTCCTCACAAAATATTGACACGCGCTCTTTCAGGTTGCTGATCACAACCTCAGTCTGCTCACCCCCGAACTCTCCGTCCCGCGTCCAGGCCACCGGGATTTTCGATTGGAGCTTCAGCCTGTCTGTCTTGAAAGAATATATGAGATCCGAATCGTCAATCAGCCGGGTGAGACATCCTAAAATTTCGTTGAGCTCAATCGGATTGCGCGGCTTTTTGATGAGCGTCACTTCGAAGAGGCCGTCATTCAGGCTCACCTTCTTTCCCGTCATCCCCTTAAACCCTCCCACAGACACGGAGTTCGTGATCATACCGAAGATAAATTCGTCGCGGAACTTCTGTCCCTCATACTCCACCTGCATTCTGTAAGCGGGGATATCATGCAGGGATTTCATTCCCTCCATAATATAAGCCAGATGTCCAAAAATATTCTTGAGCTGCTGGGATGTTTTGTAGGAAACAGCCGTAAAAAGCCCAAACGCCGCGACATAGACAAAAATATCCTCATTAAAGGAACCGACATCACAGGCAAAAGGCGCCTCCCCCACGGCCACAGCAGCCGCTTTCGCCATATTTTTGGGGATTCCAAGGGATACGGCATAATCATTGGTACTCCCCGCAGGGATATAGCCGACCGGCGTGTCCACACCGCTCCTGACCAGGCCTGTAATCACCTCGTCAAGCGTCCCGTCCCCGCCACAGCAGACAATACGGTCATAGTTTGCCGCCTCTGCCCGTACTTTGCGGCTCGCATCCCCGCTGCACTGCGTGACATGCACTGTCACATCAAAGCCTGCTTTGACCATGATGTCTAAGATCCCGACCAGATGATTTTTGATCAGACCCTTGCCGGAATGCGGGTTAAAAATAAATAACAGTCTCTGACCCATATCTCTCTTCCCCAAAAAATACTCATCAAAAGTAATCGTCCTCTACAGCTCGTCCGCCAGCTCCGAAATCCGGTGCAGCCGGTGATTCACGCCGGACTTGCCGACCGGAGGATCCAGATAAGCTCCCAATTCCACCAGCGTCGCCTCAGGGTACTCCAGCCTCAGCTGTGCCACCTCACGCAGAGGCTCCGGAAGGCTGTCTAGCCCCCTCGCTGCCTGTATCCGCCTGATATCCTCGATCTGCCGGACCGCCGCACCGACTGTCTTGTTGATGTTGGCGGTCTCGCAGTTCACCTTGCGGTTGACCGAATTGCGCATTTCCTTTAAGATGCGGACATTCTCCAGATTCATGAGCGAGACATAGGCCTCCATCACATTGAGCATATCCACAATCTGGGAGCCCTCTTTGAGATAGACCACATAATGGCCTTTGCGCTCCACAATCCGCGCCTCCGCATCAAAGCCGTTCATCAGCCCCTGCAGCTGTCTGGCCTGTTCCATCGTCCTGCAGACAATCTCAAAATGGTAGGACTTTTCCGGATCACTGATCGATCCCGCCGCGAGAAATGCCCCGCGGATAAATGCCCGCTTGCAGCAAGTCTGCTGCACCAGCAGTTCCTCCACCGTCCCGGTGGAGCCGTCCGCCTTCCACTTGAGTGTGGAGAGAACTCTCATGCTCTCCTCGCGCCCCAGCACCGTCTCCGCATCCAGCGCAAACGCTTTTTTCATCAGTATCATGTACTTTTCCTGCAGTCCTGCATTTTCGGCGTTAAATACCAGCAACCCGTCCGTCACACGGCCCTCGAGTGCCAGCATGCCCGCCAGCTCTGCGAGCTGGCAGTGTCTGCTCTTTGCGTACTGCCGGATTAATTCTGTCTTTACATCACTGGAAAATGACATTCTACTTTCCTCTTTGCGCATCCTTTCCGATATCGCGATGCTCAATTTTCAGCCCGTACCCCGCATTTCCCGCCATGCGCTTATACAGCTCGTTGGCGAGCGTCACAGAGCGGTGCTTGCCGCCGGTGCAGCCAATGGCGATCACCAGCTGGTTTTTCCCTTCAGAAATATAATTAGGAATTAAGAACTTGATTAAGTCCTCAAATTTATCCAGGAATTTAGTTGCATCCGGAAACTGCATAACATATTGCTGAATCTCCACATCGTTTCCGGTCTTTGGCTTTAACTCATCAATATAGTAGGGGTTCGGCAGGAAACGCACGTCCATCACAAGATCCGCGTCCTCCGGGATTCCGTACTTGAATCCAAAGGAGAGGATTGTGACAAAAAGGCTCATATAGTTTTCATCCCGCACAAAAATCCGTTCCAGCTCTGCCTTGAGTTCTCTTGTGAGAAGGCGGCTGGTATCGATAATATAATCTGCTTTTAACTTCAGCGCCGCCAACTGTTCCCGTTCTCTTTCAATCCCCTTGTCTACGCGGTCCCCCTGCGCCAGCGGATGCGTTCTCCTTGTCTCCTTGTACCGCTTGACAAGAACTCCGTCCTCCGCATCCAGAAAAAGGATCTCACAGTGCGCATCCTTCTCCGCGAGCATCTGGATCATCTCATCCACGCGCTCTAATCCGTCTCCGCTGCGCACGTCTGTGCCGATCGCCATTTTTTGATTGTCTGTGCGGAAGGTCATGCCGAAATCCACCAGCTTATCCAGCAGAGGCATCGGCAGATTGTCGATACAGAAAAAACCCATGTCCTCCATCATCTTCATGGCGGTGCTTTTGCCCGCGCCGGACATTCCCGTCACGATCACCAAACGCAAACGTTCCATGCTCTCTCCCTTCCCGTAAAACCAACACTAAAACTCTCCGATCAGCTTCACTTCCGGCTCCAGCCGCACGCCGAAGCACTCCTCCACCCGGTCTGCCACATCGCACATGAGCTGTCTCACATCCGCTGCTTTCGCGCCTCCCCGGTTGACGACAAAACCACAGTGTTTTTCCGACACCTGCGCCCCGCCCACCGTGTAGCCGCGCAGACCGGCATCCATGATCAGTTTCCCCGCAAAATACCCCTGCGGGCGTTTAAATGTACTCCCGGCACTTGGATACTCGAGCGGCTGTTTCTCTGTCCGCTGCCTGCCGAGCTGCGCCATGCGCGCACGAATCTCCTCTCTGTCTCCCGGCTCCAGTTTAAGCTGTGCCTCCACAACGATATAATGACGCCCGGGAATACAGCTGTGCCGGTATCCGAAATCCAGCTCCTCACGGCTTAGACAATGTGTATTCCCATCCCCGTCCAGCACGGTGACCCGCTCGACGACATCCCGCATCTCGCCTCCGTATGCGCCGGCATTCATCACGACTGCACCGCCGAGATTACCCGGAATTCCTGCGGCAAATTCCAATCCGCATAAAGCCGCCTGCGCCGCCTTCTGCGCAATTCCGGCGAGCATCGCGCCGGCAGACGCCACAAGCGTCTGCCCCTCGATCCGAATCTCGCTCATCTCCTCGCCGATCTCGACAACCAGTCCGCGTATTCCTCCATCTCCCACCAAAAGGTTGCTGCCATGCCCGACGATTGTCACCGGAATGCCCGCCTGTCCCGCGAGCCTCACCAGAGGCGCCAGCTCCTCCCGGCGCGGTTTCGCATAGTACTCTGCAGGACCTCCAATCCTAAAGGTCGTGTGCCTCTCCATTGGTTCCTCCGCCGCAAGAATTAAATGCGGCAGCTGCTCCGTGACCAGCGCCCGAAAATCACCCATTTCTATGCTTCCTTCAAGAATACAATATAACCCAGCAGGGCCTCATAAAGATCTGCCTTGCTGATGATCTCCCACGGTGCGTGCATGTTCAGGACTGCCACGCCGCTGTCAATCACGTTCATTCCGTAATTTGCAAGAATATAAGCGATCGTGCCGCCGCCGCCCTGGTCAACCTTGCCGAGCTCCGCCGTCTGGAACGCCACCCCTGCATTGTCAAAAATGCCGCGCAGCTTTGCCATATACTCCGCATTGGCATCGTTTGAGCCGCTCTTGCCCCGGGAACCGGTGTACTTATTGAAGACGAGCCCCTTGCCGAAGTATGCGGCATTCTTTTTCTCCATCACCGCCGGATAATTCGGGTCAAACGCTGCAGACACATCCGAGGAGAGCACCTTGGAATTCTTCATGGCCCGGCGCATTGCCAGCTCACTGTAGGCGCCCATGAGGTTCATCACCTCCGCCACGCAGTTTTCGAAAAAGCGGGAGTGCATTCCGGTTGCGCCCACGCTGCCGATCTCCTCCTTGTCTACCAGAAGACAGACACTCGTGTACTCCGGGTTTTCCACCCTCTGCATCGCAACAAAAGACGGGTATGCACACACGCGGTCATCATGTCCGTAGCCCATGATCATACTGCGGTCAAAGCCATAATCTCTCGCCGCTCCTGCCGGAACTACCTCTATCTCCGCAGACAGGAAATCCTCCTCATCAATTCCGTACTCCCTGGAAAGAATATCCAGAATATTTGCCTTGACACGCTCCTTTTTGTCCTTCTTTTTCTTTTCGTCTCCCCTGGGCTCCTCGTCGTCATCCTGCTCCCCCACGGGAATCGAGCCAATCAGCACATCCAGGCTCTCGCCCTCGATGACCTTCGCCGCCTTCTTCTCCATCTGCTCAGAGGAGAGATGGATCAGGAGGTCGCTGACACCGAATACCGGGTCCTCCGGCTTGTCGCCGATATTGACCGTGACCGTCGTCCCGTCCTTCTTGCAGATAACTCCGTGCAGGGCCAGCGGAAGCGTCACCCACTGATATTTCTTTACACCGCCGTAATAGTGCGTATCCAGGAGCACCATCTCGGTGTCCTCATACAGCGGCACTTGCTTTAAATCCAGCCTCGGGGAATCCATGTGCGCCCCCAGAATATTCATGCCGGCTTCCAGAGGTTTCTGCCCGACGATAAACATTGCAAGCCCTTTGCCCATATTGTTTGCGACGATCTTATCGCCCGCCTTAACCGATGCACCGCCCGCAATCAGCTCATCGAGATCCCGAAAGCCCGCAGCCTTCGCATCCGCGTACAGCCGCGCCGCACACTCGCGCTCCGTCTTGCACTCCGAGATAAATCTGCGGTATTCCTCCGCAAACCGGAACACCTCTTCCCGCTTGCTCCCCTCCGGATATTTCTCCCAAACATTTTTCTTTTCCATGCTGATACCTTCTTTCTATACTTAATAATTGAATGGATTACTCGTCCTCTCTCTGCCTTGTCATATTCTCCTGCACTCTGCGGTACAACTCCTTGGCCGCATTGTACCCCATTTTCTTCTGCCTGTGATTGACGGCAGCCGTCTCGCAGATGACGGCAAGATTTCTCCCCGGGCGAATCGGCAGGGAATGGCACACTACCTTAGTTCCAAGATATTCGGTGTACTCCTCCTCCAGGCCGAGGCGGTCGTAATCCGCATCCTTCTTCCAATCCTCCAGCTTGATGACCAGATCAATCGGCTGCTTCTCCTTGACACACTCCACACCGTAAAGCGCTTTGACATCGATAATTCCGATGCCCCGAAGCTCAATAAAATGCCTCGTCACATCGGGCGAGGTCCCGACCAGCATGTGGTCATTGATTTTACGGATCTCCACCACATCGTCCGTCACCAGACGATGGCCTCGGCGAATCAGCTCCAGCGCTGCCTCACTTTTCCCGATCCCGCTGTCCCCGGTGATCATCAGACCTTCGCCGTACACATCCACAAGAACGCCGTGGATCGTGATGCACGGCGCAAGCTGCTCGCCCAGCGCATAGATCAGCTCCGCCATAAATTCCGAGGTCGGACGCCCGGTACCTAAAACAGGCACTCCGTAATGCTCCGCCAGCTCCAGAAGGATGTGCCCCGGCTCCAGATTTCTGCAGAAAATAATGCAGGGGATATCAAACTGCAGGAAGTCTTCATACCGCTTCCTCCTGTCCTCCTCCGACATCTGCTGGAGATAAGTGTATTCCACATTTCCTATGATCTGAATTCTGGACTTCTCAAAATGTTCAAAATACCCGGCAATCTGCAGTGCCGGACGATTTACGTCGCTGACGGTGACCCTGCGCTTCTTCAGGTCCAGATTGCGGGTAAAGCATTTCAAATCCAAAAGTTCAGCCATCTTTGCCACACTGACACTGTTATTCGGCATGTACAATCCCCCATCTATTTTATTATTTTCATTTGCGGTCTATACCTCTCACGCAATTTTATCATAATTCCGCATAGATCGCAATTACGTACGATGCAAAAATTCATAGACCTTCTCAGCCACCTGGCGGTTTAAGCTTTCTGTCTGCGCCAGCTCCTCCACCGATGCCTGCTTCATATTATCCAAAGACTGAAACCGCCGCATCAGCGCCTTGCGCCTCGCGGGCCCCACACCCTCGATCTCATCCAGCGCAGAGTGCACCTGGGATTTGGATCGCAGGCTCCGGTGATACTCAATCGCAAAGCGGTGTGCCTCGTCCTGAATCCGTGTGATCAGCTTGAAGCCCTCGCTGTGACGGTCAATCGGAATCTCCACATTGTTGTAATACAGCCCTCTCGTCCGGTGGAAATCGTCCTTCACCATACCGCACACAGGAATATCCAGCCCCAGCTCGGAGAGCACGGAAAGACACACATTGACCTGCCCCCTGCCGCCGTCCATAAGAATGATGTCCGGGAAACGGGTAAAACTGTCATTTATCTCCTTTGCCTCCTGCAGCCCATGGAGAAACCGGCGGGTCAGAACCTCCCGCATGGAGCCGTAATCATCCGGCCCCGTGACAGTCTTTAACCGGAATTTCCGGTAATCGCTGCGTTTCGGCTTTCCCCGCTCGTACACGATCATCGAGCCCACCGTATCAAACCCGTTGATATTGGAGATATCATAGGCCTCCATCCGCTCGAGCCCGGAGATACCCAGAAGCTCCTCAAGCTCCTTCACCGCACCGATGGTGCGGCCTTCCTCCCGCTTGATGCGCTCTTTGTCCTGCCCTAAGACCAGCTCGGCATTTTTTGCCGCCAGCTCGACAAGCTTTTCCTTCATCCCCTTCCGCGGAATGAGGATCGTCACCTTGTGACCTCGCTTTTTTGTCAGCCACTCCTCCAGAATCTCAACATCCTGCACCGGCTCCTGCAGCATAATCTGGCGTGGGATGAATGGCGTCCCGGAATAAAACTGCTTGACAAATTCGGTCAGAATATCCCCACGCTGCTCCTCCGTCCCGACACGCACATGGAAGTGGTCGCGGCCGATGATTTTTCCTCCTCTGATAAAGAACACCTGTACCACCGCATCCACGTCATCGCTCGCCAGCGCGATGATATCCTTGTCCTCCCCGTCCGTGTTCGTCACCTTCTGCTTTTGGGCAATCTGTCTGACGCTGTTCAAAAGCTCCCGGTATTCGATCGCCCGCTCGAACTCCATCTCGGCGGATGCCGCGTTCATCTTATCCTCCAGATCGCGCAGCACGGGCTTATAGTTACCGTTTAAAAAGTCCAGCACCGCATTGAGCCGCCCGGCGTACTCCTCTTTCGAAATATTGCCCTGACAGGGCGCCGCGCACTGGTGAATGTGATAGTTCAGGCAGGCCCGCTCCAGTCCGATGTCCCTCGGCAGCACCCGGCTGCATGTTCTGAGCTGGTAGATCTTGTTGATGAGCTCGATTGTGTCATGTACCGCCCCGGCGCTGGTGTATGGGCCAAAATAGCGCGATTTATCCTTCTTCATCTGGCGGGAAAAAAGCACGCGCGGAAAATCCTCCCCGACCGTCACCTTGATATAGGGGTAGGTCTTGTCATCCCGGAGCATCGTGTTGTACTTGGGCGTGTGTTCCTTAATCAGGTTGCATTCTAACACCAGCGCCTCCAGCTCCGAGTCCGTGATGATGTACTCAAACCTTGCAATGTGCTGCACCATCTGCCTTTTCTTAATCCCTTCGTCGTGACTGGGCTGAAAATACTGCCGCACCCGCTTTCTGAGGCTTAGGGCCTTCCCGATATAGATGATGGCATCGCTCTTGTCATGCATAAGATAAACTCCCGGCTGATCCGGGAGTTTCCTCAGTTCCTCTTCAAAGTCAAACATTATGATTCCTCTGATTTATTTTCCTCTTTGCTCTCCTCCTCGGGAAGTCCCTTCATCTCCCGGAAAATTTTCATAAATTCCTTTCCGGTAATCGTCTCCTTCTCGTAGAGGTAGTCGCTGATATGGTCCAAAATTTCGCGGTTTTCCACCAACAGTCCGGACGCCTTATCGTAGCACTCATTGATGATAAGAAGCACTTCCTTATCAATCTGCCCCGCAGTGTCCTCGCCGCAGATCAGACCAGCGCCGCCATCCAGATACTGATTCTGGACGGTTGCGAGGCACATCATACCAAATTTATCCGACATGCCGTACATCGTGACCATCGCGCGCGCAATCTTTGTCGCCTGCTCAATATCGTTCGCCGCGCCGCTGGTCGCGGACTGAAATACCAGAACCTCGGCCGCACGGCCTGCCATAAAGGTTGTAATCTTTGCGAGGAGTTCATCCTTCGTCTCCAGGTACTTCTCCTCCTCCGGGGTCTGCAGCGTGTAGCCCAGAGCTCCCATCGTGCGGGGCACAATCGTGATCTTCTGCACCGGCTCCGTATTTTTCTGCAGAGCCGAAACCAGCGCATGTCCGACCTCGTGGTAGGATACGATATGCCGCTCCCTCTCGCTCATCACGCGGTCCTTCTTCTCTTTGCCGCCCACTGCCACAAGCTCGAACGCCTCGAAAAGATCCGTCTGGTTGACAAAATGCCGTCCGTTCTTGACCGCATTGATCGCGGCCTCGTTGATCATGTTCGCGAGATCCGAGCCGACCAAACCTGCGGTAGCCAGTGCCAGCGCGTCCAGATCCACCGTCTCGTCCATGTGCACGTCCTTGGAGTGAACCTTGAGCGTCTCCAGACGCCCTTTCAAATCCGGCTTGTCAACAATGATCCGCCGGTCAAAGCGCCCCGGACGAAGCAGTGCTTTGTCCAGCACCTCCGGCCGGTTCGTCGCCGCCAGAATCAGGATTCCCTTCGAGGGATCAAAACCGTCCATCTCGGCGAGAAGCTGGTTTAAGGTCTGCTCCCGCTCGTCATTTCCGCCGTAGCGGCTGTCACGGCTCTTGCCGATCGCATCGATCTCATCGATAAATATGATACAAGGGGCCATCTTCTGCGCCTCCTTGAACAAATCCCTCACCCGGGATGCACCCACACCGACGAACATCTCCACAAAATCTGAGCCCGCCAATGAGAAAAACGGCACATTCGCCTCGCCCGCCACAGCCTTGGCAAGCAGGGTTTTTCCGGTTCCGGGCGGTCCCACAAGAAGCGCTCCCTTCGGCAGCTTGGCACCGATCTCGCTGTATTTCTTTGGGTTGTGCAGGAAATCGACTACCTCCTGCAGAGACTCCTTCGCCTCATCCTGTCCCGCCACATCCTTGAAGGTGACGCCGGTCGATTTTTCCACATAGACCTTGGCCGTGCTTTTTCCCACGCCCATCGCGCCGCCTCCCATGCGTCTCATCAGGATTCCAAACAGAATCCAGACAAACACAAAGGGAATCACGATACTTAAAATATTCACCAGCCATGTAGAGGTATTGTCCGGAACCTTGGCGCTGATCACCACGGGCTTGTCCCCGGACGTCTTCGCGTTTTTCAGCGTTGCGACCAGCTCCGGATCGCTCACGTAACCGGTGTAATAGGTGATGGGATACTGGCCCTTATCCTTCACGAGCTTGTAGTCGATTTCGTAGGTTCCGAATTCCACAGATTCCACATTTCCCGCAGCAAGCTGATCCAGGAACTCCGTGTAGGTAGTCTCCTTCGAGCTCATCTGGGAAAAACGGCTCGCCAGAAGCGACACGAAAAAAAGTACCACCAGCGTCATCAGAATAAAGCTTAAAATCATCTGGCCGTTGCGGCTCCCTTTATTGTTGCGATTACCGCTCCCGCCCTTATTGCCGTTGTTTTTATATTCCTTAGGGGTATTCTCCATAGTTCCTCCAGTATATGTAAAGTTCCCAGGTTCAAACTGCCAAAATTGCCCGTGCCTGCGCGAAAACAACTTTTAACCGTATTGACCCTGGTATCATTATATGTAAAAAATCAATTGAAATCAACAATTTGTTCATGAACTTTTCTCTTTATTTCTAAAGTTTTTCTAAAAAAAGTATAGAATATTTTCTCCGCAGGCGGTATAATAGCATAGTTGTTTGTGAAATGATCATACAGTTGGAGGACAATTATGTCAGTAAAATACGTTTTCGTTACCGGCGGTGTAGTATCCGGCCTCGGAAAGGGCATCACGGCCGCATCCCTTGGACGTCTGTTAAAGGCGAGAGGTTACCGGGTAACCATGCAGAAATTTGACCCGTACATCAATATTGACCCGGGAACCATGAACCCGATCCAGCACGGCGAAGTGTTTGTCACCGACGACGGTGCCGAGACCGACCTCGATCTCGGGCACTATGAGCGCTTTATTGACGAATGCCTCACAAAAAATTCCAATGTGACCACCGGCAAGGTGTACTGGTCCGTACTGCAGAAGGAACGCCGCGGCGATTACGGAGGAGGAACCGTGCAGGTGATTCCCCACATTACGAACGAAATTAAGAGCCGTTTCTACCGCAATTATACCTCTGACGAGATGCACATTGCAATCATCGAGGTCGGCGGCACTGTCGGCGATATCGAGAGCCAGCCCTTTTTAGAGGCAATTCGCCAGTTCCAGCACGAAGTGGGACACGAGAACGCAATCCTCTGCCATGTCACCCTGATTCCCTACATCAAGGCCTCCGGCGAGCTCAAGACCAAGCCGACGCAGGCCAGCGTAAAGGAATTGCAGGGCATGGGCATTCAGCCTGACCTCATTGTCTGCCGCTCCGAGCACCCTCTGGATCAGGGGATCAAGGACAAGATCGCCCTCTACTGCAATGTTCAAAACTCGCACGTCCTGCAGAATCTGGACGTCGAGTATCTGTATGAGGCGCCGCTGGCAATGGAGCAGGAAAACCTTGCAAAGGTTGTCTGCGAATGCTTAAAGCTCCCCTGCCCCGAGCCGGATCTGGCCGACTGGAAACAGATGGTGGATGATCTGCGCCACCCTGACAAAGAAGTAAAAGTGGCGATTGTCGGAAAATACACTGCGCTTCATGATGCCTATATCTCGGTTGTGGAGGCGTTAAAGCACGGAGGCATCCCGCAGCACGTCACCGTAAATATCAAGTGGATCGAATCGGAGGAGGTCACTGAATCCAACGTCGATGAAATATTTGCCGATATCGGCGGCATCGTCGTTCCCGGCGGTTTTGGCATTCGCGGCGTGGAGGGCAAGATATTGGCCGCAAAATACGCCAGAGAACACAAAATCCCATACCTTGGGCTGTGCCTCGGCATGCAGGTCGCGATCGTCGAGTTCGCACGGCACGTGTGCGGATTTAAGGATGCTCACAGCATTGAAGTAGACCCGAACACCACACACCCGGTCATCGCTCTGATGCCCGATCAAAACGGCGTGGAGGATATCGGCGGCACCCTGCGTCTCGGCTCCTATCCCTGTATTCTGGACAAAACCTCCAGAGCTTATCAGGTGTACGAGTCGGAAGAGATCGCCGAGCGCCACCGCCACCGCTATGAGGTGAACAATGATTACCGCACTGCCCTCATTGAGCACGGCATGAAGCTCTGCGGCACTTCACCGGACGGCCGCATTGTGGAGATGATTGAAATTCCGGATCACCCATGGTTCATCGCAACCCAGGCCCACCCGGAGCTCAAATCCCGCCCGAACCGCCCACACCCGCTGTTCCGCGGATTTATCGAGGCTGCGCTATGACACTGCCCAAAGATCCGTTCATACTTCTGAGCGTTGTCAACACACAGCTGCGGGACCATTACCCCAGCCTGGAGGAGCTTGCCGCTGCGTATATGGTGGATGTGGAGACATTGACCAGCCGGCTCGCCGCCATCAATTACCACTACGACCCAGTAAAAAATCAATTTATAGGATAACAGGGATTGCGGGAATTGCAATCCGTTGTTATCCGTAGTTTATAAAGGAGAATTTATGCAGATAAGCTGCGATACCTGTGCGTTCAATGAATATGACGAGGAAGACGAGGCCTTTTACTGCTCGATCGACATGGACGAGGACGATATCGCGCGTCTCATGCAAAACCGCCGGCAGGAGTGTCCCTACTACCGTCCCGGCGACGAATACCTCGTCGTCCGGCATCAGATGTAAGTTTATCGCTGCCTCCTGTCAGCAATACCGCCAGAAAATAACAAGCATCGAGATCGTCACCACAATCAGCGTAGCCGGCACACTGGCCCTGCAGTAGCGGCCCCATCCGATCCGATGTCCGTTCTTATGGGCGACGGAGATGCCGACAACATTCGCGGAGGCTCCGATCGGCGTCGCGGAGCCACCGATATCCGTGCCCATGGACAATGCCCACGCCAGCGTGGCCAAATCCACTCCCATGGCGGCAGACAGGCTTTTGATCACCGGAATCATCGTCGCCGCAAACGGGATGTTGTCCACAAACGCACTTGCAAACGCGGACACCCATATAATAATTGCAACCATCAGCATGAGATTACCGCCGCTCAGCCTGCCGATCAGTTCTGCGATCAGCCCAAGGACGCCTGTCTGTTCCAGTCCCCCCACCACAACAAACAGCCCGACAAAAAACAGGAGCGTTTTAAAATCCACCTTTACCAAAAGCCGTATCGCATCCCTCGCGTTTGCAGCCAGAGTCACCACCGCAATAAAAGCGCCGATAAAAGCCACCGTGAGTCCCGTGAACGCGTGTGTGACGAGCATAGCTACCGCCACTGCAAAAATCACTGTACTCACCGCAAAGTCCTTTTTGCTCCGGATCACACTCTCCGGGGCAGGCAGTTTGGTCAAATCAACACCGGCATCGGCACCTGCCAGCTGCCTGCGGAACACAAGGTAGAAATAAATCACGACAAAAATCAGCGAAACCCCCGCCATCACCCCGGTATTGGTGAGAAAATCCAAGAAAGAATATCCCAGATCCGTACCGATAATGATGTTTGGCGGATCTCCGCACATCGTCGCGGAGCCTCCCAGATTGGCGCAAAATATCTCCGACAAAATCATTGGCACCGGATCAAATTTCAGGGTATGGGCAAGCTCGGCGGTCACGGCCGCAAGGAAAAGAATCACTGTGATGCTGTCAATGAACATGGACAGTATCGTGGACATAATCATAAAGACGACAAACAGGGAAAGCGGGCGATAGTGCACCAGCTTCGCGAGCCTCATACAGAGCCAGCGAAAAAATCCTGCTTTTGCCATCCCCTCGACCATGACCATCATCCCAAACAGAAAAATGATTGTTGCCCAGTTAATTCCGGAGGCGGCTTCGCGTGCATTCCCGCCCACATACCAAAAATTCACTTCAAAGACCGACCGGATATTGAGCGTCTCCCATATAGCCGACAGGCTGTGCATTGCAAAACCAAATACCAGAATTAGTGTAGCCGCCGCCGCAAAGAGCGTCACATACTGCTTTTCAAATTTGTCCCAGACAACCATTCCAAACATCAACACGAAAATAATGATTGCCAGAATCTGTGACATTGTCATCGGTCCTTCACTCCTCTTCCTCCGGTCTAATGCTGCCGAAGTTTATTATCCGTATTCATTTTATTATCTTAACATTGTAAAAGTCAAAAAAACAGGGTCATTTTCCATATTTTTTTCTTTAAAAATCTGTTTTTTTTCACAAATTTCCCCAGACAATGAAAAACGGCTGTCCCAGATGGAACAGCCGCCTTTCGAGGAGTTTAGTTATGAAAATGTTTATAAATAAAAAGGGAATATTGTAAAGGAATTTCTTCCGTTTACAGAAATCAGTATATGCCAAAAATGTGTCTTTTATATGTCTATTTTCATAAACATTTCTAAATAATCCCGTTCCTATTTAATTTTTTTTTTAGAATTAAAAATCAAGCGCAAGCAGCGCGCGGCACAGAGTGAGCTTGTCATCATTCCCATCACTGTTCTCAAACACCACATGCCCTTGCCTGTCTTCGGCCCGCAGCAGCCCGGCTGCAGCCAGTCTCCTCTGCATTTCGCGGGCTGTGCCCTCTCCGCCGTCAAAGATCCTCACATGCGGGCCGAGCACACTCTGGATCTGTCTGCGCGCAAAAGGATAGTGCGTGCAGCCTAAAACCACTGCATCCACAGCGTCGTCGCGGTAATCGTAGAGGAGTTCCGTCAGATACTTGTGCAGATCCTCTCCGTCCAAATCTCCCCGTTCCACAAAATCCATAAGCCCCGGACAGGGCAGAGGAAATATGTCCGCCTCCTTTTCATACAAAGCCATAAGCCGCCTGAACTTTTCCTCGCGGATCGTCATAGGCGTCGCCAGCACCAATACCCGCGGGTGATCCCCGCTCTGTGCCGCCGGTTTCACTGCCGGCTCAATCCCCACTATGGGAATATAAGGATATCGTTCCCGCAGCGTCCGGACCGCAGCGCTGGTCGCCGTGTTGCACGCCACAACTAAGCCCTTTGCCCCCTGATCGAACAGCCGCCTGGCGTGCCCACAGGTCAGAGTCCGCACCGTTTCTGTATCCTTCACACCGTAGGGAGCATTTTTCGAGTCTCCGTAGTAGAGGTAATCTTCCCCGGGCATCAGCCGCGCAAGCTCTCTGAGGACGCTGATCCCACCCACTCCGGAATCAAAGACAGCGATCGGTCCATCTGATTGTAATGAGTATTTCATCAGTTATCCTTTCCACCCTTGCAATCTGTCAGAGGTTAGTGATATAATAAATTCGTTATTGAAGTTATTCGGAGGAAGCCATGGCAACGGAAGAAGGACTTTTTGGAAACTACAAACACTGCAAAGAATGCGGACGCGCGCTATCTATGCACTATGAGCATGATTTATGCCCCAGATGCAAGGATGCAGAACTGTTCCGCGATGTAAAAGAATACATCCGCTCCAACACCGTCAACGAGTACGAGGTTGCAGAGCACTTTAAAATTTCGCTCAAACAGGTAAAAGAGTGGATTCGCGAAGGACGCATCGAATACTGCATTGACGATCCCTCAACGAATGTATCCAGCCTGCACTGCCTGCGCTGCGGCGCACCCGTGAACTTCGGAACACTCTGCCCCAAATGCCTCAAGGTCCTAAACGGCAACAAGGGATTCTCCTCCGACAACAATCCCAACGAGGACAGCCGCATGCGGTTCCTCGATCACCAAAACAAATCCTGATCTCACAAAAAGAGCCGCTCGCGACTCTTTTTTTGTATCCGGTTTACCGTCTGCGGATAACCTTCTGTGCATACTTTATCATCACGGCATCCAGATATTTATCATCCGGCTCAAACCTGATCAGTTCGGTCTGACTTCCGTGATTTACCACCATGACATAATAGGGAACATCCTTCCGGTGGGAAGTGTAGTCTTTCACCTTTGCCGTATGATCCCCCTGATATTTCATGACACTGCGATCCTCGGACGGTGCAATCTGTGCAACCTCATCCATCGAATATACCGCCAGCGATCTGCGGCGGCTCTTGTTGATCACCTTCGCAAATCGAACCTCCCCGTCGAAATAAGAATATTCAAACTCCTTGTTCGTCTGAAAGGTAAGCCAATATCCCAGCGCAGCAAATGCAAAAGCCAGCAGGATCAGAATCGAAAACATGCAGGCCAGCACAAATGTTCCGATAGCCAGCGCAAAGCTTAACATTCCGATGAACGGCACCATCATATGCCTTTTTACCGGTACCAATACATAGATTTCAAACATATTTACTCCTTTATAAAAAAGGAGCCCTATGCTAAGGCTCCTTTTTCTCTGCTAAAAATACTCAATTAAAACAAATCTACGTTGCCGTCAAACTTGCCGCCATTAATCACATAGTATGCCTTATTTTCCTCGGTCACGATGTAGATCTCCATCTGCTTGATCGCTCCGGCTCTGTGGCCCTCAGCTACAAACTTGTTCAAAATCTTCTCCTGAACGGCAGCCGTCTCAATCTCTTTACCGCCAAACTGAAGTACGGTCTTGATCACATCATCATCAACCTTCTTAGCCGCCGGTGACTTCTTTGCTGTGGTATTCTTCTTTGCAGTTCCGGTCTTCTTTGCAGCTCCGGTCTTCTTTGCAGCTCCGGCATTCTTGCCTGTCTTCCCAGGCTTCCTGCCTCTCGTTGCCTTCCCCTCGTTTGCCGCCGTCTTAGCAGTCTCCTTCACATCAGCCTTTTTTTCGGCGGCAGGCGCTGCCGCTTTCTCCTCGCTCTTTGCTGCCGGTGCTACTGTCTTGGTTTCCTTGCTCTCCATGATATTACCCTCCTCTGATTTTTAATTACGCACAGACTAAAAAATTCTCTATAGCAACAAGTGCCTCCTGCTCGTCAGCTCCACTCGTCACAATATCCACGGACATTCCTTCTGATGGATTGAACGCCATAATTCCCATAATACTCTTTGCATTAATCCGACGGTTATCACTTTCTAGCATAATATCACTGTCGAACCTACAGGCCACTTGAACAAGTTCAGCAATTGGATTTTCATGTCCTTCAGCTACGTTTGAAACAACAACATTTTTTCTACTCATACGCGCTCCTTTTCCAATTCTGTGCAAACACACAATTAAAATATACCTTAGTTTTTCCTTAATTGCAACAGTTGTAGAAAATTTTGTTAATGATCACGAATGAACGTGGAAACCTTGCCACAAATTGTTCAAATTAACAACTATTTTTCACTCAAGTAAGTAAAAAATACATTTCCGGCACCCGAAAACCACTGATCCGCATTCTCATACGACATCGATTTCGTTGTTCCCTCGGAAGGATCATAATAATATATCACACTTGCAGTGTAACCGGTCACAAGTACCGCACAGTCACTTCCTGTGAGCGCAAACACCGGACTGCCTTCGCTCACATAAAACACAATTTCATTCACTGTGCACCCCGACACATCCAGCACCACCTTATCCTTTAAGGTCGATTCGAGCGCGCTTTTCGGAGTCTCCCCGTTTTCTATCAGCTCCTTCACACTAAGGCCCTCGCCGCAGTATTCCAACATGGCGGAGACCGCCTGCACCAGTGTGGAAGAACCGCGGTCCGCATCGTTGACCGTCACGCCCCTGAAGGCATTCTGATAGGTCCGCCGTGCCCTCATCCAGATATACCTCTGGTTATTGTCCACGACGACCCCGAGCCGCTCATTTGCCAACAGGATTGCATCGGTAATATTGTCCGTAGCCAGAAGCACATCCCCCTTCATGTAAACATAAAAACGCTCCTGCTGCTTACGTTCATTAAACGATAAAATTTTAATTTCATCCTGCACGATCGCCTTCGAGGTCACCATCACGGTTTTCACTCTTTCGGACGAATTTTTGGGCGTGATGATGCGCTCCGTCTCCTTCTTCGCCGTGACAAGCTGCCCCACGGACACACGCCCCTCCGCCTCCGCAACGCGGTTCATAATCGCATCCGTGCCCGAAGAGACATACTGATCCTCGGATTTGCAGATCAGGTTCACATGGATCACGAAATCATCCACGGAGATGGATTCGATCTTGGCTCCCTCCTGCCGATAGGTTTTTAAGACCTCATGCCCTCCCGAAGTGAACGACATAATTTTCAGCCAGTTCATCGGAAATACGGTGTTGCCGGCGGCATCCACCGTCACCTCCTCCGCAGACGCCGCACCGAAAATAAAATCCTCATCGATAAATGCCAGCGGACGCATATATATGTTTTTTTCATCCACGATATCATACACGGAACCATTCGAAAAATCCATCATCCGAATGGTTTCACTGGAGTATTCCAACTCGCTTTCCACCCACGCGAAATAGCGGTTGGATGCCGATGCACAGTAGCAGCCTTCCTTCAGACGCGCCACTACGACCTTTGTCTCCATCGTGTTAAGATCGACACTGTAAAGATTCCGGTCGATCATCAGATACAGGACATCCTGGTCATTCACGTACATGAGCTGTCCCATCTCCGCTTTCAGAATTTCAAAGGATTCCTTAAACGGAATGAATACCTCTTCATCCACCGTGTGAACCAGCCCGTCAAAATGGTACACGCCAATTCCGACCTCGCCCTCGTGCTCTCCGCGGTTCATATATCCGTACACGACAAAATCAACACTGCCCGCCTCGTCCACGCGCACAATTTTAATCTCGTGCTGGTCCCAGTTCTCCCTGGCGTCAATTCCCTCCGCGCTGCGGAAGCTGAACACCTGGGCGATTTTCCCACCCAGACGGTCATAGCACCAGAGCTCGCCCTCCTGCACAAAGGCAATGTTGTCGCCGGTCTCACTGGAGGTATACCCGATATCCGGATTGCGGATTCCCAGCATAATACTTCCGTTCTCCAAAAGAAATGTGTTCTCCCCCCGGAAGATCTGGTTCATCCTGCGCTCAAAATTGAGCACATACATGCGGGTCGTGGTAAGGCGCAGCCGGTAATACTCCTCCACATTGTAAAAATCCGTCTCTCCGGATGCATTCTGGCTGGACATCACATAGGTGAGCGTGAGCACATCGTAGGAATCGTTCAGCTCCTTGAAGGACGGCACCGGCTCCGTCAGCCTCGTCCCCGGAAATTCCGCCCATGTAATCTGCTTGAGTGTGCAGCTTAAATCCACGTAATCGAGCGTGGTCGGATCTCCTGTTGCCGGGTCCATATAAGTCGGAATAAAGCGGCCCGCATCGTCCCGGAAGGTGTAGTCGTGAAACTGAAGTGCAAACTCCAGGGAATCCTTTGCCGTTCCTGTGGTCTGCATCAGCCTCGTATAATAAAAGATCTCATCCTCCCCGGAGGTCAGGGTGATAATCATCACGTACTCTTCATTTTCCACAAGGAGATTTTGAATTGCGAGCACTCCGGAGATCCGTCCTCTGCCTAAGCTGTAGTCGCTTACATCATTTTTTGCAACCAGCCGCTTGGAATCCATACTGCGGATTTCATAGCGGATTCCGTCAATTTTTCGTCCATAGGTTACAACCGAGATCGGCAGCAGCCTGTCATCTGCGACCGGCGTGATGGTATCCCGCATAGCAGTAGCATCCATCTCCTCCACATAACCGTGCAGTTCATTGATGATCGTGTCATTATATGAAAAATAGATGAGCGGCAGACTCGCCTCCGCCATGGCCGTAGTCAGATCCGGCTTGTCCTTATTCAATGTAAAACCGAAGGTGACAACCGCGGAAATAAAAACCACCGTCATCACAATCAGCTTGATAATTTTTCGTTTCATGATTCTACACCTTTAGAATGCGGGGGATATTCCCCCGCACTTGTCACTGCTTTTATGGCCTACCACCAGCGCCTGCAGCGGCGGTGACGGCACCTTCTGCGATACATCTCTGTCGCAAACAGCGTAGCCACCAGACTTTTCAGCCAGTTGTCCCGACCTTCGTCACGGCCGGTGGCGACAAGGCTGCGCCCTGAAATTTCCATGGGAACCATGTCAAAATACTGTCTCCCGGCGGTTCTATTCTCCTGACCGCCTTCAATCCTATGACAAAGTTCGTCGATCTCCTTCTGTATCATCATCTGATCCGGCTCCTCGTCGTAGATCCGGCTTCCCTCGCTCTCTAACTCGTCCAGACGGTTCTCCACCTGCTTTAAAACCATCTGTACCTCCTTGGGATAATACAGTTTCATTCGTTCGATATCCTTCTCGTATTCCATCTCCGTGAGATACATATTCTGCATCGGATAGGTCATATAGAAGGGAATCTTCGGGTAGGATTCATCCTTATAATCCACAGGCAACGCTCCATGCTGTTATCATTATAGAGTATGCAGCCGCAAAGTGATCGGTACCTGTCTGTATTTAAGGAAACGCTTTCATCCGTGTATCGCTGTTCCTTACGTCTCAGGAGTCACTTCCTCAATATAATTGACACTGACATAGCCGGTCCTTCCCTGATATTCCACGACCGCCCATCCATCCTCTTCGCCGAGCAGCTCAAGCTGAGTTCCCTCCGCAAGGATCGTGATCACCTCACAGCTGGTATTCGGCAGGGCGCGCAGATTTACACGGGTTGTCGTCCTTATGACCGGTTTTGGCTCCTCCTGTGTGGGCTCCTCGCTGGTCGGCTCGGTGTCCTCCGTATCCTCACTTGGCTCCTCCTGCGTCGGTGCCTTCTGGGACCCCTGCGTTTGTTCCGTGTCCGGCGTTCTGGATGTGCGGTTATTTTTTACCAGGAAAATCAGCCCTGCAATTGCCGCCGCCACAAGCAGACAGAACACCCCAAAAATTATTCTTGCAAGGATTACATCTTTTCTGTGACTTTTCTTCATGTACCGTTCCCCCTTATCATATGTTCTATCTGCATTTGCCTTTCTCTTATGAATCATGATACTACAGGTACTCCGCTTTGTCCACGATTTGTTCAAAACCCGTGCAATTTTCTCAGCCCAACCCTCACTCCAGCAGCAGCTCTTCCACGGTCACAAACTCATAGCCCTGCTCCGAGAGCGTGTCAATCACCTTAAAAGCCGCCTGCACCGAGGAAGAAGAGGCATCGTGCAGAAGGATGATCGTCCCTCCCTTGTCCACTGCTGTCATGATGCGCCGTGTCACGACGTCCGAGTTCTTTGTCGCCCAGTCCAGCGGGTCCACATCCCAGAGCACCTCGATCATGGTCACCTTGTCATTTAAAGATTTCTTCCAGCTGCCGTAAGGCGGACGAATGAAACCGGGATACTCTCCGGTCACCGCTTCGATGGCATCTCCCGTCGTCTGGATCTGCCGCATTGCCGCCTCATCTCCGATCTGTCCGAAATTCACATGCTCATAAGAATGCACTCCGATCAGATGGCCATCCTCCTTTATTTTTTTCACAATTTCCGGATATAATTCTACTTCCTTGCCCAAAAGAAAAAACGTGGCTTTCACATCACGTTTTTTCAGTCCCTGTAACAGCTTTTTCGTATAGAGCGGATGGGGGCCGTCATCAAAAGTAATCGCGATTTTTTTCGGCAGCTCCTGATACTCGGGAACCTCTGTCTCCTTTGCATTCTCCCCGTCCTCGCCGGAAACGTCGGCCAGACGGATCGTCGGAAGCTCCGTTTTCACAAAACACGCCGCTCTCCCCAGAACAAATGCCAGCAGGAGGACCAGAAGCCCCCGCGCCCTGACACTCTCCCTCCATGTACCGATTCTTTTTCGTTCCATCGCAGCCCCTGTGCATCGTCATTACTTACATTCTATTCAAAGCAGGAGTCGGTTATTATCAGATTCCGGCAATATAATCAGCGTTTCAAAAAAGGAGGTCTCCGTTCACACGGAAACCTCCTTCTTACATTCAAACATGAATTACTCTTCAACAACCTCCGCATCCGGAGCATTCTTTTTCACGGACTCGACTCCATTCATGCAATTTGCATGTGTCGTATATCCCTCTCCGACTGCAATGATCTGTCCATTGGTCGCTTTCAGGCGGAAACGATACTCACCCGCTTTGTCAACATAGATTTCAAACTTGGGATTTTTCTCTGTCTGGAAACCTTCTACGCTCTGATCCTCCACAGCAGCAGCCGGTGCGTTCTTCTTGACGGACTCAATGCCCTTCATGCAGCTCTCCTTGGAATTATAGACCTCAGAGGTCGCAATCACCTGACCGTTGGTCGCTTTCAGATCAAACTTGATACCGGTATTCGTTTTCTTTACAACAAATTTTCCCATTGTTTTTCCTCCTGTTTTTCGTCGGCGCGACAGGATTTGAACCTGCGACCTCTGCGTCCCGAACGCAGCGCTCTACCAAGCTGAGCCACGCGCCGTATATCATAAGGTGCCCGAAGGGCGGATTCCTTATGATCCGTGTCATAAGGTGCCCTACAATTCCCTCTTTTCACCCGTGCCAAAACATAGTATCATATATTTAAACGTTTGTCCACAACTTTTTTTAATTTATTAAAATCCATTGAAAAGGAGAACCATTCCTATGAACAAGACAGCTGTCATTACCGGGGCTTCCCGGGGAATTGGCGCGGCGATCGCCGGAAGGCTTGCCGCAGACGGGTATCATCTGGCGCTATGCTGCCGCAGAAACCGGGAACAGCTATGTACGCTGGCCGAAACCCTCCAAAGAGAATATCATGTCCAAATCCGCTGTTTTGCGGGAGACGTGGCGGACTACGCCTTCGTGGAGCAGATGATCGCGCAGACACTGGCGGAGTTCGGGCAGATCGATGTGCTGGTCAACAATGCCGGAATCTCCTACATCGGTCTGCTGACCGACATGAACATTGACGACTGGAATCGGATCGTGGCTACGAACCTGACCTCGGTATTTTCCGCCTGCCGGCTCGCAGTGCCCGCCATGGTTGCAAGAAAGCAGGGCACCATCATCAATATCTCCTCGGTATGGGGCAGTGCCGGTGCCAGCTGCGAGGTCGCCTACAGCGCGTGCAAGGGCGGCATCAACGCCTTTACCCGCGCGCTGGGAAAAGAACTCGCCCCCAGTAACATCCAGGTTAATGCCATAGCCTGCGGCGTCATCGACACGGACATGAACCGATGCTTTGGGGAGGACGAAAAACAGGCGCTGATCGACGAGATCCCCGCCGGGCGCATGGGAACTCCCGAAGAGGTGGCGGAGCTTGTCCACACACTCTGCGGCACCCCCTCCTATCTCACCGGACAGATCATCACGCTGGATGGAGGGTGGATTTAAAGAGCATTTAACGGCATCACGGCCGGTCATCGCGCTCCGCGACAAGAATCACCGTGGATCTCTCTGAGATAATAAACTGGTTCGGTCCCCTCATCTCGGTTTCCGCCTGCACATCGGCGCCGTCCCGGAACTCACAATAGGTATTTGCGGCCACCTTCCAATGCCAGCCCGCAGGCGGCTCCGGCAGGCGCACAATGAGCGGCTCCCAGAAGGCGTTCATTGCGTAGAACACGATATCGTCATCCGTATCCTCTGCATTTCTTCCTGCATACATGATACCGATCAGATGCGAATCGTAATATGTGACAGTCCGATTGGGCTCGCCGTTGTGAACGCTGATCATCGGAAATCCGCACCCTGCTGGTTTTGTCGGCTTTCGCATCACCGGATGGTCTGCGCGGAAGTGGATCATAAAGCGCGCAAAGTCGTGAATCTCCTGATACTTCTCCAGAAGGGTCCAGTCCAGCCACGAGATGATATTGTCCTGACAGTAGGCATTGTTGTTGCCGAACTGCGTATTGCAGAACTCATCCCCCGCGAGGAACATTGCCGACCCTCGGCTGCACAGCAGCGCCGCAAAAGCATTTTTCACCAGCCGGCGGCGGAGTGCCTCAATCTCCGGATCATCCGTTTCTCCCTCACAGCCGCAATTCCAGCTGTGTCCGTTATTGTCACCGTCCGTATTGTCCCATCCGTTGTTCTCGTTGTGTTTCGTATTGTAGGAATACAGATCATACAGTGTAAAGCCGTCATGACACGTCAGGAAATTCACCGACGCACTGTACCCGCGGCTCTGCGGGGCATACATGTCCGTCGAGCCGGTGATTCTCGTAATCGCACGCTCCGCCGTGCCGGAATCCCCCTTCAAAAAGCATCGCATATCATCGCGATAGCGCCCGTTCCACTCCGCCCAGCGGTTCCACGACGGGAAGCTTCCGACCTGATACAGTCCGCCGGCATCCCACGCCTCGGCAATCAGTTTCATGTGGCTCAGCATGGAGTCCAGCGCCAGCGACTCCAGTAGCGGCGGGTTTTCCATCGGCGCGCCGGTCTGGTCTCTTCCGAGGATAGACGCCAGATCAAACCGGAATCCGTCCACGCGGTACTCCACTGCCCAGTAATGAAGGCAGTTCAAAATAAAGTAACGCACAACCGGATGGTTGCAGTTCATCACATTGCCGCAGCCGCTGAAATTATAGTAATGTCCGTCCGGCGTCAGCATGTAGTACAAATTGTTGTCGATCCCCTTAAAGCAAAAACTCGGCCCGTTCTCATTGCCTTCTGCCGTGTGGTTAAACACCACATCAAGGATCACCTCGATCCCGTTCTCCTTGAGTTCACGGATCAGATGCTTGAGCTCATCGCCCTCGTGATTGTGCTCCTCCTGATACGCATAGCTGGTGTTCGGCGAGAAGAAAGACACCGTATTGTAGCCCCAATAGTTATAGAGCTGTACGCCGTCCACCACGCGTGCACTCTCCATCTCATCAAACTCAAAAATCGGCATGAGCTCCACCGCGTTGATACCGAGATCCTTCAGATACGGAATCTTCTGGCGCATTCCCTCAAAGGTGCCGCCGCCCGTCACACCGGAGGACTTATCCTTTGTAAATCCCCGCACATGCACCTCATAGATGACCAGATCCTCAAAAGGAATTCTCAGCTGCGTCGTGTTGCCCCAGTCAAAATCACTTTTTACCACGCGGGCCTTATATACAAATTCTTTTCCGCCCTCCGGCTTTTCGCCCCATTTTCTCTGACCTGTGACCGCACGGGCATAAGGGTCGAGGATCACATTATCTTTATCGAACAGCTTACCCTTCTCCGGCTCATATGGACCGTCAAACTGGTAGGCGTACTCAAACTCGTCAATCTTTAATCCGAACACCAGAATCGAGTATGTATCACCGATGCGGTAAGTCTCCGGAATACGGATCTTCGCGTAGGGCTCCGCTGTCATTGGACGGTAGAGCAGCAGGGTACAGCTTGTCGCTCCGTGGGAATGCACGGTAAAACTCACCGCGTTATGGGACTGAAAGGAACCGCTCATGCGGTAAAAACCGGGGCGCACATGAAAACCGTCGATGTAATCCAGCGGCATCAGCCCGTTTCCGATCTCGTCCCGATAGGGGCCAATCTGTGCGGACTCCGCACCGATTTCCTCCGACAGCCCAATTTTCTCTGTCATTGACGCAGGCTTCACTTTGCGGGACATATGCTTGATCCTCTCCCCGTAAGCCATACTGTTACGTCTCTTTTTGTACTTCCTTGTCATCGCGCAACTCCTCTATTCATTTTCCATTTTAATCATCAGATTCCCGTCACCGTCAAAACAGATATCGCTGTAGCCTGCAGAGTAACGGTTCATATTGTCCAAAATCGCCGCCTTAACCTCTCCTTCCGCCACCGTCGGCCGAAAATCATTGCGGCTTGTTATGGAACTGATCCTACACGGTATGATATCGGCATTTATGTCCGGCGACAAAACCCCATCAATAAAAGTAAAGGTCTGCCGGTATATTGCAGTATCCTTGTCTGACGGATTTCGATTCCCGCCAAAGCAGAAATTGCCAAGGCTGTAGCAGATAACCTTGCCGTTGTACAGCTCGACTCCCTGCAGCACATGAGGATGAGTGCCAATGACCAGATCGGCTCCCCAGTCAACGATCTGATGCGCCATTTTGCGCTGGTAATCATCCAAATCATGCGTGTGTTCCACTCCCCAGTGACAGCTCGCAATCACAAGGTCTGCCCCCTGCTCGCGCAGCATCGCTATGCCATTCCTGATATAGTCAGCACGTTCCTGTGTCTTCGGCAGCAGACTCGCCGATACAATACCGATCACAATCCCGTCCTCCGTGACATAGGTATCCACATGCTCATTGTAACCGTAAATAAGCCCCGCATCGTCCAGCACCTTTTTTGTGTCCTCAAGACTCTGCGGCCCATAATCCTGTGTGTGGTTGTTGCCCAGGCTGCATCCCTCCACGGAGCTGCCCGTCATAATACCAACATATTCCGGTTTTCCTTTAAGGTTCCATTCCTTATCTACCCGGGCATTCGAATCCGACAGCACGCACTCCAGATTAATCAGAGTGAAATCATCCGACGCAAAAAAATCCCGCACGCCGCCGAAAAAATAATCGCTGCCGTTCTTGTCGTAATATTCGTGGAACGATCCCGCATACCCATGTGTCTGCGTGGCCCCCAGTGTACAGTCACCCACCGCCGTTATGGTGATGTCCTGCACCAACGGTCCGGGAATCACTTCCGAGGCCGGTTCGCTCCCGGTCTCCGGTTCACTGTCCGTCTCAGATCCGCTCTCCGACATATCCGTGCCATCCGTCTGTATCTGCCCTCCAGCTCCCGCATGCGATGCATTTTCCCCTCCGTGTGCGCAGGCCACGAATAAAAAAATACAGCCCATGAACAGAATTGCCCATAGGTATCCTTTTCTCATCTTTCGTGTTCTCCTTAATTCTTTTTCAATATGTCCACCGTGTGCGCGGCGGCTCCCATCAGCTCCATGCGCTCGCAGGTTGCCAGA
>CAZWRT010000031.1:0-8803 GCA_964636375.1 uncultured Lachnobacterium sp.
CCGATATTCCAATAAAGGCAGATCATACTGGCATTGGCATTCATTACAACAGAAATCCGTTGTTTTTGAATTTCCTTTTGAATTTCTTCTATAAATTCCAAATAACTGTCACCCATTTCGGAAAGATTTGAAGCAACCGGAAAAATCACTCCCACTTTATCTTTTCCCATGTGCTTTCTATTATCCATATGTACTCCTTTTCCTATATTTAATCCAATTTTGGTTTGGACACTTTTATCACCTCTGCAATATTCTATACTATCATAAATCACACATTTGTTTTTCTTCTATAATGCCGAAAGTCTTTCCTCATTGGGCTGCATAGTAACCTCAATTTTAGGTGTATCTTTTTTGAGGGATAATTTGACAACCGTCTCCACATGATACGTCGCCGGGAACATATCCACGCAGCAAATCTTCTCCACCGCGTAACCCCTCGCCAGAAAAACCTCCAAATCCCGGGCAAGGCTGGTGGGCTTGCAGGAGATGTATACCAGGTTGTCCACGCCGAAGGCGATGATCTTCTCCAGTGCCTTCGGGTGAACGCCCTCCCGGGGCGGGTCCAGAATGATGAAGTCAGGGCGCTCCTCGATGGCATCAAGCATCTTCAGGACATCTCCGGCAAGAAAACGGCAGTTGGACAGGCCGTTGAGCGCCGCGTTCTCGCGCGCCGCCTCGACCGCCTCCTCCACAATCTCCACACCGACCACCTCACGGCAGACCGGCGCCAGAACCTGCGCGATCGTTCCGGTGCCGCTGTAGAGATCATAGACCGTCTTACCCTTCAGCCGCTCCGGTGAATCCCCGAGAATAAAATCTCTGGCTGTCTCATACAGGATTTCCGCTCCCAGCGAGTTCGTCTGGAAGAAGGAGAACGGGGAAATCCGAAATTTCAAGCCCAGCAGCTCCTCGTAGAAATAATCCTCGCCCCATAAAATGTCCGTTCCCTCATTTTTGACCACATCCGCCACGCTGTCATTTTTCGTGTGCAGAATTCCCTGCAGCGTGCCCTGCAACGGCAGCGCGCGCAGAGCGGACACCCAGCCGAACAGGAGCTCCTGCTCCCTCTCCTGCGTGGTTGTCACGAGATCCACCAGAATCTGCCCGGTTTTTACCGCCTTGCGGACGAGAAGATGCCGCAAATAGCCGGTGTGACGCATTCTGTGATAAAACGGCACGTTTTTCTCCGCGAAAAATTGGAGTGTCGCCCTGAGAATTGCCCGGAAATCCTCATCCACGATCTGACAGTTCTCCACGGTCACAATATCATAAAAGCTTCCGCGCTTGTGCATGCCAAGGGCCAGCGGTCCATCCATATACACATCCCCGAACGAGAATTCCATTTTGTTGCGATATTCCTTTTCACGCGGGCTGCCCTTGATGCCTATGAATTCGTAGGAGCAGACGTCACCGACTGCCTGCTGCATCAGCTTGCGCACCTGCGCCTCCTTGAGCTTTAGCTGCTCGCCGTAAGGAAGCGTCTGATATGTACAGCCCCCGCACTCCCCAAAATGCGGGCACGGACTCTCCACCTCTAGCGGAGAGCGGGCAAGCGTCTCAAGAAGTCTCGCCTCCACTTTGCCCCGCCGCGCTTTGTTGACCGCAAAGGACACCCTCTGTCCGGGTATCGTATTTTTCACGATCACTCGCTCCTTCTCATCCGTCATTACAATCCCGCGGTTCGGAAACTCCACTCCCGTCACCGTTCCCTCTGCAATCTGCCCCTTTTTCATCGCACCTCCCTAAATCGAGCAGGGAAGATTTCTTCCCTGCGCATATAAGCAGAGGGACTACTTGCGCAGTCCCTCTCATCATACAATCTACACTTACTCCCTCCGGAGCGTCTGCCGGATTAGTCCTCCTCAGACTCCTCAGCCACCGGCTCCTCTTTGACAGCCGAATCATCTTCCTCGTCCTCAAAGAAATCCGTGTCAAAATCATCGTCAAAATCATCCTCGAAATCATCCAGATAGTCTGGCGTAAAGAAACGGTAAATTCCGTAAACCGCCGCTGCCACAGCGACAACCGCGCCGATAATGGCAAATACAATCAATACTTTATTGGGTTTCTTCTTTGTCTTTTCTTCCACTGCCTTTTCCCTCCTCTTCAGCAGATCATTCAGTTTCAATGCGTTCAACATGTCTGTCATCTTCTCGGATGCCATAATATCCTCCATCTTGCTCATCATACATCACTCCTTCTCTCCAATAAACTATTCGTATTATAGCATATGTTTTCCCATTTTCCTATTAAAAATTATAAATTTTTAAAAAAATTACTCATTGATCTTTTTTAACTTTGCAAAGGACGCAAACATTTTCTTCGTCCCCACCCGGTCAAAATCGACTGTGACCTCGTAATCCCTGCCGCCGGAGACAATCGCCGTGACCTCTCCGTCGCCGAATTTGATGTGGCGCACACGGTCCCCGACCGCATAGGACAGCCCTCCGCCTCCCGAGCCGAACTCCCTCTGGTTTTCCGGCTTCGTGTATACCGGCGTCGTCCGTGCCTTCGCCCGAAAGGTCGAGCCGTATCCCTCCCCGACCTCTCTGCCATAAACCGCAGCGCTCCGTGAAGCCTGTGTCAAACGGGATGCTGACCGCAGCGCAGGCTCCCCGCGTTCCTCGGATTCTGTCACCGAACTGAAACTTGTCCTGCCTCCGCCGCCCAGGAGCTCCTGCGGGATCTCCTTCACAAACCGTGAGACTTTTCCGTACTGAGTTTCTCCGCGGATCATCCGCATTCTGGCGCAGCTGATTGTCAGATGCTCCTTCGCTCGGGTGATTCCGACATAGGCAAGGCGCCGTTCCTCCTCGATCTCCCCATCCGCGTTGTCACTGGTAATCGACATATAGCTGGGAAACAGGCCGTCCTCCATCCCCGCCAGATACACATTGGAAAATTCCAGACCTTTGGAGCTGTGCATCGTCATGAGCACCACATAGTCGCTCTCGCCCTCAAGCGAATCAATATCCGCAATCAGCGCCACCTCCTCCAAAAAGCCGCTCAAAGTCGGCGCTTCCTGAGTTTCTTCATAGTCTACTGCCTTGCTGATCAACTCATCGATATTTTCGATCCGCTCCTCCGCTTCCTCGGTTCCCTCTGCGCGCAGCTCCTCCGTGTAGCCGGTGGTCTCTAAGATCTCCTTGATCAGCTCTGAGATGGACAGGTACTGCGCCTTTGTGCGCATTCCCCGGACAAAGAGCACAAACGGTTCGATTTTCGCAGCTGCCCTGCCAATCCCGGGGATGTCGGCGGCAAGCTCCAGCCCCCGATACAGGCTCAGTCCGTTCTCCGCCGCATATGCCGCCACCTTCCCGACGGTCGCAGCGCCAATGCCGCGCTTTGGGACATTGATGATACGCCCCACCGCCAGATCGTCCCGCCCATTGTCGATGGTCTTTAAGTAAGCGAGAATGTCCTTGATTTCCTTGCGCGCATAGAAATTCACTCCGCCGACCACCTTGTAGGGGATGTTTCCTGTGATAAAACGCTCCTCAAACAGACGGGACTGCGCGTTCGTCCGATAGAGGACGGCACAGTCTCGATACTGGCTCTCGGCATTTCTCACCCGCCGGGCAATGTCCCTGGCAATGTAATCCGCCTCCTCGTCCCCGCTGTCCAGCTGTTCAAAGGTGATCAGATCCCCCGTGCCGTTCGCCGTCCACAGGCTCTTTTCCTTGCGCCCGACGTTGTTGGCGATCACATGGTTGGCGGCATCCAGGATGTTCTGTGTGCTCCGGTAATTCTGCTCCAGCTTGATGACACAGGCATCCGGGAAATGCTTCTCAAAATGTAAAATGTTATAGATATTGGCACCGCGGAATTTGTAGATCGACTGATCGTCATCGCCGACCACGCAGAGATTTTTATACTTGGATGCCAGCAGGCGGATCAATTCAAACTGCGCTGTGTTCGTGTCCTGATACTCGTCCACCATGATGTAGCGGAAACGCTCCTGATAGGAGGCGAGCACCTCCTTGTCGAGCTTAAAGAGCTCCACCGTCTTCATGATCAGATCGTCGAAATCCAGCGCGTTGTTCTGTCTCAATGCCTGCTGGTACTCCCGATAGACCTGCGCCTGACGCCTCTTGTTGTAATCTCCCGCCGCCCGGTTCTCGAATTCGACCGGATCAATGAGCTCGTCCTTCGCCGAGGAGATCGCGGCGAGGAAGGACCTTTCTTTATGCAATTTTGTGTCAATCTGCAGGCGTTTGCAGATATCCTTCATCAGAGACTTCTGGTCATCCGCATCGTAAATCGTGAAATGCGTGTCAAAGCCCAGCCGGTCTATGTATCTGCGCAAAATCCGCACACAGGTGGAATGGAAGGTGGACACCCAGATGCTCTCCGAACCGTAACCGACCATCGCATCAATTCTCTCCCGCATCTCGGACGCCGCCTTGTTTGTGAAGGTGATCGCCATAATATGGTAGGGATTCACCTGCCGTTCCTCGATGAGGTATGCCGTCCGGTGTGTGAGCACGCGGGTCTTGCCTGAGCCTGCTCCCGCCAGAATAAGAAGCGGCCCCTCCGTCGTCTCCACAGCCTTCTGCTGTTCGGGATTCAACCCCTCAAGTATATTCATCGCCTTAAACCTCTCTGTCGTAGATATAAATCAGTATAACACATTATTTCCCATCGGACAAAAATTTCTTGTGATTTTTCCTCGTTTCCTTTATAATAATACGAAGAAAAGGGGGGAATTCAGTGGAAGATGATGTAAAAAGCTTTTTGGCAGAGCTCCAGCGCAAGCTGAAATCAATTGATTATGTAAAGACAGAAGATATTCCGAATATCGGGCTGTACATGGATCAGGTCACCACCTTTATGGAGGAGGAGCTCAAGGCATGCAAGCGCTACGAGGAAGACAAGATTCTGACCAAAACCATGATCAACAACTATGCCAAAAATAATCTGCTTCCGGCACCGGAAAGAAAAAAGTACTCCAAGCAGCACATCCTGACGCTGCTCTTTATTTATTATTTTAAAAACATTCTGAGTATTAACGATATCCACACGATCCTCGACCCACTCACCGAACACTATTTCGAGAATCCGGACGGTTTCAACATGGAAGACGTGTACAACGAGGTATTCCATCTGGAAAAGACAGAGACCGAGAAGCTCTTAAAGGATCTCGGCAAAAAATATACCCTGGCGCAGGAAACCTTCAAGAACTTCCCTGAGGAAGACCAGCGTTTCCTGCAGTCCTTCAGCTTTATCTGCCTGTTAAGCTACGACGTGTACATCAAGAAAATGATCATCGAGAGTGTAATCGACGATTTCAGGGGAGAAGCCTCCGCGAAGAAAGACGATGAAAAATAATACTGGAGTCACTCGCCTTTCAGACGGGAAAACACAAGATCATAGCCGTCCTTTCCATAATTTAAGGATCGGTTCACGCGGCTGATTGTGGCCGTACTCGCCCCTGTCTTCTCCGCAATGTCCAGATAAGTCTTCTTGTCACGCAGCATCCCCGCCACCTCAAACCTCTGCGACAGCGACAGCAATTCATTCACTGTGCACACATCCTCAAAAAATGTGTAGCACTCCTCTCGGTTTTTCAGGCATAAGATCGCGTCAAACAAATGATCCACAGCCTCTGTTCTCAGGTTTTTACTCATGCTTGTTTCCTTCTTTAGGGATTTTTCATATTTTAGCATAGTAAAGCTGTAAAGTAAACATGTTTCTTGCATTAATTTCCGAGTGTGGTATAATCTTAACAGTACAGACAGCCGTTATACCGGCTGAGATTTTACAGAAAAGAGATTATAATTATGAGAAAAGTGGGATATTTTTTTGCGTCCTTTCTTCCCTTTATCATCGTAATGTTCATCCAGCTCCTCGCCTCAGTGTTTCTGGCAGGAATGGCTGTGTTGTTCCTCTCACGGACGGGGGAAGATGGATTTAACTATGACGCGCTTGCGGAGATGTCATCCGATATGAACTTTAACTATACACTGATGATCGTATATTCCCTCATCAGCATCATGATCTTCAGCCTCTGGTATTACCGAAACTGCGGCGGTGTCTTTTTGCCTAAATTCTCCGAAACCTTCAGCGGCCTGCAGCTTTTCGGCATCATAGCAATGGTTCCGGGCGCCCAGTTTGCGTGCAGCCTTCTGATGGGAATCATCGCGGCTCTGATCCCGTCGTGGATGGAACAGTATGAGCGCCTGATGGAGTCCTCCGGCCTCGGGAACACCATCACGGTTCCGCTGTTCTTTTATGCCGTGCTTCTCGGACCGATCTGTGAGGAGCTGATCTTCCGCGGCGTGACGATGCGGCTTGCCCGGCAGGCGATGCCTTTCTTTTTTGCAAACCTGCTGCAGGCTGTTCTCTTCGGCGCCTTCCACATGAACTGGATGCAGGGCTGCTACGCCTTCGCGCTCGGCCTACTGCTGGGTTTCGTCTGCGAGAAGGGCGGCAGCATCTACTACTCGATCCTTTTGCACATTCTGTTCAATTTCTGGGGAACGATCGTCTCTCCGATGTTTGGGGAGACAGATGACGAGACACTCATCGTGACTGTCATCCTCTCCGGCATGATCCTCTCGCTGAGCATCGGTCTAACGCTGTTTGTCCTCGGGATGCGCCGCAGGAAATCGCGGATCAATAAAATCAATCCTTCTTCATAGAACATGACAAGTGCGCAACTGCCAATGACCCCAGAAAATTTCCCGGAATGCAGAGCAGAATGGAGGCGTCAAATGTGTGCGCCATGCCCAGCGTAATAATGTTCGCTATGCAGTGCTGAAAACCGCAGAGGATAAAGAGCGGAATCCCCAGCAGAATTCCGAGGGCAGAGCCCCTCCGATACACTTCCACACACACAAACATGACAATTCCGCAAAACACGGAGCGGATGAAAAATGCTGCGTCAAAGGTCCACGTCCCCACTTTGACGATTGCCATCTCATAATAGGCGGTATTCGCAATACTTAAAATATACCCAAACAGGTACCCGGACAAAAGATTCACCACAAGAATCATAGACAAGTCCAGCGGCGCAATCTTATCCAAAAACAGATAGCCGCATTTTCCGGTAAACAAATCTACTTTCAGGCTGCACACGCCCAGCAGGCCGAATGCAAACAGAAAGGCGCCGATCGGGCTGCCGGCCGACATTAATGCTGCCGCGCCCAGCGAGATCAGCAGGCTCGCGGTTATGCTCCTACGTATAAGTTCCTTCATAATTATTCCCCTTTATTTGATATCCTCTCAATAACTCAACTCAGATGTTCTAACTCCTCCAGCCAGAGACTCCCGCAGGCGTCGCTTGGCATGCGCAGATCTCCGCGCGGGCTGACCGCCACGGTTCCCACCTTCGGACCGTCCGGCAGACAGGAGCGCTTGAACTGCTGCGCAAAAAAGCGCCGATAGAAGGTCTTCTCCCACTTTACAATTGTCTCTCTGTCATAAGAGCCCTCAAAAGCCAGCTCAGCCAGACGCAGAATTTTTGCCGGCGAGGAGCCGAAACGCAGCATATGATAGAGGAAAAAGTCGTGAAGCTCATAAGGTCCTACCAGATCCTCCGTCTTCTGGGAGATCTGCCCGTTCTCCGGCGGAAGCAGCTCCGGCGACACCGGCGTATCCAGCACATTCAGGAGGGTCTTCTGCAGCTGCTCATCCCCGCAGGTGTCCGTGTAATAGCGCACCAGATGGCGCACGAGCGTCTTTGGCACGGAGGCATTCACCCCGTACATCGACATATGGTCGCCGTTGTAGGTGGCCCAGCCCAGCGCAAGCTCCGACAGATCGCCGGTTCCAATAACCATGCCGCCCTCCTTGTTGGCAATATCCATAAGGATCTGCGTCCGCTCCCTCGCCTGCGCATTTTCATAGGTCACGTCATGGACGTTTGCATCCTGGCCGATATTCTGAAAATGCACATTCACCGCATCTTTGATATCCACCTCCACCAGCTTCGCTCCGAGCGACCTGACAAGGCTCACCGCGTTGTCATAGGTGCGGTCCGTGGTTCCAAAGCCCGGCATCGTCACCGCCACGATCCCGCTGTGATCCCTGTTTAAAAGATCAAACGCCTTCACGGTCACAAGCAGCGCAAGCGTCGAATCCAGACCGCCGGAAATCCCGATCACCGCCGCCCGGCTGTTCGTGTGCATGAGCCGTTTCTTCAGACCCAGCGCCTGAATCATCAGGATCTCGTCACAGCGCTCATTGCGCCTCGCCTCATCCTTCGGCACAAAGGGCATCGGGTCTGGTTTCCGCGTCAATTCCGTCTTTTCAAACTCCAGGTCAAACGGAATCCGCATATGGTTCTCTTCCGTCACAAAGGTCGTCATTCTTCTGCGATCCGCCGCAAGACGCTCCACGTCAAGCTCCGCATACAGCACGCCCTCCTCAAAGCGGGACTCATTCAATATATGGCCGTTCTCCGCGATGAGGTCATGCCCGCAGAACACTACATCCTGCGTGGACTCCCCCTCTCCCGCCGAGGCATAGATATAACCGCAGACGAGCCGTGCAGACTGGCCGCCCACCAGCTCTCTCCGGTAGCCGGCCTTGCCGGTGATTTCGTCTGAGGCGGACAGATTCACGATAACCGTAGCTCCCGCGCACGCGCGGCGGATGCTGGGCGGGTCCGGTGCCCACAGATCCTCGCAGATCTCCGCGGCAACCACAAGCTTCGGCATCGAATTACAGTAAAACAGCAGATTTGTGCCGATCGGCGCAGCAGTGCCGTCCGGCATCGGATATTTTGCCTTCAGCCCCGCCCCCGACACAAAATGTCTCAGTTCATAAAATTCGTTATAGTTGGGGAGGAAGATCTTGGGCA
>CAZWRT010000031.1:8813-23886 GCA_964636375.1 uncultured Lachnobacterium sp.
CCATAATCTCTCCGTCCCACACTGCCGCCGCCATATTGTAAAGCTTTCCTTTCACCACGAAAGGGAGTCCCACGAAAAAGAGTGCGTCAAGCCCTATGCTCTCCTTCACGATCTTCATGAGTTCCGCTTTTGCCGCCTCCAAAAGCGTCTCCTGCAGAAACAGATCTCCGCAGGTATAGCCCGTGATGCAAAGCTCCGGAAAGACGACAATCTTTGCTCCCGCGGCTGCCGTCTCCTTCATATATTCCCGAATTTTTTCTCCATTGTATACGCAGTCCGCCACCCTCAGCTGCGGGGTGACTGCCGCCACTTTTACAAATCCGTCCTTCACGCTCTGATCTCCTTTAACTCATCAATGTCAAATGTGTACGCCGTGTTACAGAACTGGCACTTTACCTCAATGCTCTCCCCGTCCTGAATGATCGAATCCAGGTCCTTTTTACTCAACGTGGACAGCGCACGGGAAACCTTCTCCTTGGAACAGTCACAGACAAACGCCGCAGGCATCGTGTCCGTAATCTCAACGCCCAGCTCTCCCAGAATCTCCTCCAAAATCCCCTCCGAAGTCAGTCCGCGCTCCAGCATCCTTGTGACAGAATCAATCTCCTTAATCCTCTCCTCCAGCTTCTCAATCACCTCATCACCGGTATTTGGCATAAGCTGAATGATAAATCCGCCGGCCTGCGCCACCGTGTTGTCTTTGTTCATAAGCACGCCGAGCCCTACCGCCGAAGGGATCTGTTCCGAGGTGGCAAAATAGTAAGTCAGATCCTCCGCGATCTCCCCGGTCTGCAGCTGGCACTGCCCCACATAAGGTTCCTTTAAGCCGATGTCCTTCATGACACTTAAGATCCCAAGGTCCAGTGCGCCTCCCACATTCAGCTTCCCCTGCGCATTCGGCGGCAGATCGACCACGGGAGTGCGCGCAAAGCCCTTCACATTCCCCTTGGAATCCGCGGTGACAGTCAGCCCCTTCGCCGGACCGCTGCACTCGATCTGCAGCGTCAGCAGATCCGTCTCGTTTTTCAGCATCGCTCCCATCATTGCACCGCCGGACAGAAGGCGTCCAAGCGCCGCTGTCATGATCGGTGAAGTGTTGTGATGTCTCCTCGCCGTCTCCACCAGCTCCCTCGATGTGATCGCAAACGCGCGGATGGCGGCATCCGCCGCGGTCGCACGCACAATATAGTCTGACATAATCGTCTCCCCTATCTCTTATGTATTCCACTTCATATTATCAATTATTCTTAGGAAAAGCAAGGTTGATTATTCCCCGGAAAAACTGTATACTAATGCTGATATGTGAATTCTTGCGAGAGGACGAAGCTCTATGACCGACCATTACAAACATTATATTTCGAGAAATATCCGGATCTTCTATTTCAGAAGACTTTTTGCGCCGGTCCTGTATCTTTTAATGCTGGGGATCGTCTGGCTGGTATTTCCGATGTCGGACATGCTTTTCCCAGATGCGCTTCCAGCCTCTGAAACCTTCGCTCAGGCCTATGAAAATAACCACTACGCGACCGCCGATTTCACGGATTTAAAATTCACCGGCTACACCAGCGAACAGTACGGACGAACGATGGGCTACTACTATTACACCGGGCATGACGGCGAGTGCGTCATTGTGCTCCTCTCCCCGCATACCTGCGAGGAGGGCCTGCCATCCATCAAAAGCCTGACGGTCACCGGATGTCTGCTCCCCGGCAAAAGCTCCTATGAGACGCTTCTTGCCAACCTCTCCGAGGATCTGGAATGGACGTCAAAAGGCATAACCGGCCAGCTCCCCAGGTACTATTTCAGCGAGCCGGACTACCATCGGACTGCCACCCGGATATTGTTCTTTTTCTACTTTGGCTCCATGGTTTACGCGGCACTCTATCTTCTGACCTGCCTTATTTACATCCGTTTCCCGGTGAAGGCGCCGCCCTGCCAGAACCTCGTCGTGTTCGGCCGGCCCCGCCGGCTTTTGGAACAGGCAGAGGAAGAGCTGCTCACACTCCCGCAGCTCGCCACCGAGGACATGTTCATCACGGAACACTTTTTTATTATGACGAGCCCAAACGGTACCGCAATCCTGCCGATTCAGGAGATCCTCTGGATCTACAAGCACTCCACACTACACAAGTTTCTGTGGTACCATTTCAGCATCTCGTATACCATGCACATCACGGCAAACAAGCACTTGTACGTGAATTGCCCGAAAAATACCAAATCAGATATCGACGGTATCATGGACTACCTCGCGGAGGCAAACCACAACATTCTCGTGGGTTTCAGCGAAGAAAACCGCCTGAAAATTCAGGCGGTCCAGGGAAAACCGTTTCATATCGAGAAATTCATCGCGCTCCTTCACCATCGCGTGTGAGCCTCTGTCAAATCATGAGCAGATACACAAAGGCGACGGACACGACGATCTGAATGATCGCAAAGCGAAACACCACCTGCGCGTTGGACCAGCCCAGGTTCTTTCTCACGTGGTCGTGGATCGGAGTCGTCACATTCTTCAAGATACGAATCTTTAAAAACCGCAGGAGCGAGACCTTGATCAGCCCGAGCCCGCCGTCGATAATCAGCATCGCCGCAACCGGCAGAAACATGAACGGACTCTTGGATTTTAGTGCCGTGATAGCCAGAAAGATCCCCATCGCCCGCGAACCGGCATCCCCCATCAAGAGCTTGCTCGGCGTCGCATTATACCACAGATAACCCAGCAGGCAGACCACAAACAGCAAAATGCAGAAATTAAATCCTGTTTCTATTCCGAGCAGATTATCCAGCACATAGAAGGTCACGAGCGAGATAATGGCCAGCGTCCCCGACAGTCCGTCCACGCCGTCAGAGCAGTTTGTAACATTGATGGAAGCCCAGACGAGAATGACTGAGAGCGTCAGAAACAGCGCCGGGTGCAGCGTGACGGATGTGCCCGTTACCGCAATTGCAATTTCACTCCCGTTGTAGTGCAGATACACAAGCGAAGTGACAAACGCGACCGCCAGATCCAGGAATCCTTTCAGATACTCTCCCCACGGCTTTTTCGCCGCATCATCGCAGAAACCCGTAAACATCTCAACGACGATCAGAATCAGATAGAGCCCAGTCTCTATTGTCATCTGCGCAAACAGCAGCGTGGACGCCACAAAGACGAAGACAAAGATAATGCCCGCCCCTCTCGGTTTTCCCGCGGATAGTGCCCCGTCATGGGCGAATTCCCGGCCCATATCTCTGGGCAGATACTTATTCATCTTATGTATTGCGATGCAGGTCGCCCCGAATGCGAACAGAATTCCCACAAAGGCAATAACCGCATACTCCAGATCAGTCAGCAGATCAATCATCTTCTTTTCCTCCCCCGCCCGAAGCTTGACAGGCATACTATGGTTAATTATATTATTTACATTAAAAAAAGTAAAGGTTTTTACTTGCAATTTTCCGCAGTTATGATATGATATACGCACACGCTTTAAAGCGTTGAAGTAACATACACTCGAAAATGAAAAGGAGAACTCAGAAAATGGCTCAAAAAGGCGATTTAATGACTGTCCGCACCGATGTGCGCGTACTGGACGCTACAATACGAGACGGAGGTCTGGTAAACAGTTTTTATTTTACCGACGAATTCGTCAATGCGCTCTACCGCACGAACGTAAAGGCGGGAATTGACTATATGGAGTTCGGATACAAAGCCTCCAAGGAGCTCTTTGACGTGAACAAATTCGGCAAGTGGAAATTCTGCGACGAAGAGTCCATCCGCGGAATCGTGGGGGACAACAACTCTGATTTAAAGATTTCCGTCATGGCTGATGTCGGACGATGTGATTTTAAGAAAGATATCATCGACAAGAAGGACAGTGTCATCGACATGGTGAGAGTAGCCACCTACGTGCATCAGATGCCGGGCGCAATCGAGATGATTGAGGACGCCAAAGCGAAGGGCTATGAAGTCACCTGCAACATCATGGCAATCTCCAACGCGCAGGAGGGCGATGTCGCGCAGGCGCTGAAGATGGTCGGTGAGAGCAGCGCGGACGGCATCTACATTGTAGACAGCTACGGCTCCCTGTTTCCGGAGCAGATGGAGCGGCTCACGGATCTGTATATGGAAACCGCAGAGAAGTACGGGAAATACCTGGGTATCCATGCCCACAACAACCAGCAGCTAGCATTCGCCAATACAATCGAATCCATGACGCACGGTGCAAGCCTTCTGGATGCCACGATGATGGCCATGGGGCGCGGCGCGGGCAACTGTGCCATGGAACTGCTCCTGAGCTTCCTCAAAAACCCGAAGTACAATCTGTTTCCGGTGTTGAACTTCATCGAACAGCACATGATCCCCTTAAAGGAATCCGGCGAGGTGTGGGGCTATGATATCCCCTATCTTCTGACCGGACACCTGAACCAGCATCCTTCCGCAGCGATCGACTATACAAAGCAAGGGCGCACGGACTACGCCGCATTTTACACGGATCTGTTAGATAAATAATAAATCCTCTCTGATCTGCTCAAAATTCTCCTCTGAGTGCTCCACCTCTCTGGAGAATATATGAGCATTTTCGATCCGGTCATTCAACGTAAGATGCCCTTTATTTTCACACCACCGGCAGATGTTAAGATCGCGGATCATCAGCGCAAAGCTCACCGCCATCCTGCCGTAGGACAAAAGGTCATAGCTGTAGACGGCCTGCATGAGATAACGGAAGACGAAATAGACCAGGAGCTGTTCGTAGACGACTTCGTCATAATCGTCCGACGCCAGATACTCTGCGCGCACCCGCGCATAATTTTCTTCCGTCAGCACCCTGCGGACATTTTTCTTGGCTGCGACCCATTTTTCTCCGAGCTCTTCCAATTCCTCCAGCATCCCAAAGCGGAGATCGAAGGCCTCATAGCAGTTCCCTGCGTCGGCCTCGGTTTTCCATTCCCGTGCCCGCTCTTCATCTCCTGCACTCAATAAGGAGCTCTGCAGATCCTGTCCCTCCGATTCCCAGTTTTCGCAGTTAATCCGCTCCTGCGCCTCTGTGCACAAAAGAAGAAACGCGCTCACACGCTCAGAGAGCATACGGCTCCTGTCCTGCAGCAATGCGATCGCACTGCGCTGAACCTGCTCGAGAAAAGCGGTGTACCCTGCATCCTCCTCATTGTCCCCACTGTCTTCCACACAACAGTCTATCATGTGCTCCACGAAGGTGACCGGCTCGCGGCGGGAAAAAAGGATGCGCCCGACCTCTTCGCAGGAGATCGACAGCACTCTCTGCATCACATGTCCATATGTAAGCGAAAACCTTGGGAAGTCCGTGCAGACTTCACTCAGGGCCTCCTTTCCCAGGGCAATAATAATATCACAGAGATTTTCGGAGTTCAAAAAAGGACAACGCCCCTCCTTCGACAATCGAAAGCGAAACCCGCCGTCCTCACCCTGATAAAGTTTCTCCCGCATCCGGTCTCCGATCTCTCCCGGGACACTGATATAATAATCTCTGGCGGGCTCGTCAATATCAATCTCCCACCCCGCACAGCAGCTCCCCTTGCAGTGGTCCGCTATGCAGCAAAATTCGTCGTAATAGTCCGGTATTTTAAGAATCACTGCTGCTCCTTTGCTCCTCTAATGCGTCCCAGTCCGGATCCTTCGTCCCCTTGAAATAGTTGAACCCGATATAGCCGATACACCAAACCATCCCCGCCAGCGTGGTGGAGAACAAAATCTTTACTGCGCAGGCGGCAATCAAAAACAGGCTGATATCGCCCGAAACAAAGGCATTGTACAGATCCTGCAGGGGCATACAGATCATCCCCCAGAACCCCACATACAATGCCGCGAGAACTCCCAATGCATAGCATAGAAACGCAAGTGCCATACAAATACGTTTTTTCATCCGATCCACCCCACAATCAATCCATGGCAAGACATATGTTACCGCCCGCCATTGTAGCGCGCAAATCAATCACCCGCTGATTTGCCGATCCCCGGAACTTGAGCGTAATATCCTTCTTTTCCTCGATGAACGGCCCGTCCACCAGAATATCGATCATGGACAGAAGCTCCTCCGTGTCCTTTGTGTGTTTACAACCGCCCTCCACAAGATCCCGGTCATAAATATAACCGGTGTAGGCCCAAACGTCCTTTTTCGGATAAGCCGCCTTCACCCTATGCATAAAGGGAAGCAGTGCCTCCTGATTTTCAGGCTCAAACGGCTCCCCGCCCAAAAGCGTCAATCCCTGTATATACTCCGGCTCCAGGGATTTCAGAATCTCCTTCTGCACCGTCTCATCAAACTCCTGACCGTACAGGAAATCCCATGTCTGCGGCTGAAAACAGCCCTTACAGGCGTTACGGCATCCCGACACAAACAGCACGGTACGGCATCCTTTTCCATTCGCAATATCACAGAACTTAATCCCTGCGTAATTCATTACACCCTCTTTTTTCTGAGAACCTTCACGCACACGGCGGCGATGATCAGAAACAGCACGATTGCGCCACCCAGCACATAGCGGATATCGCGTGTTCCTGTCTTGGGTGTGTGGTCAAGATTTGGTTTGGTGCTTCCGCCCTGACTGTTGTTGTTTCCACCCTGGCTGTTATTATTGTTCCCGCCCTGGCTGTTATTATTGTTCCCGCCCTGACTGTTATTGTTGTTCCCGCCTTGACTGTTATTGTTGTTCCCGCTCTGACTGTTATTGTTGTTTCCGCTCTGGCTGTTATTTCCCCCTGTCTCAGACTCACTTTCCGTTTCAGTATCCTGCGGTTTCTCCGCTCCGGCGGATGCATCAACCACAGTGTGCACTGTCACCGAATTATAGCTGCTGTCGTGCATTTCCCGGTTTGAGAGCGTCACCGGCATCGTCGTATAATTCTGTTTGACGTTAAAATGCAGGGTTATAATCGTCTCGTTGTTAGAATAGGTTGAATTGAAAATCGCCGAAATGTTGAGCGCCGGTCCCTGCACCTCTGCGATATTCTGTATATTGTTGGTATTATTTGAGATAGCGTCTGCCCAGGTTGCTCCCGTGTATGTCAGATAATCTCCGTCATAGGCCAGTTTCATAGCAAATGTCGCGAGACCCGGATTATTGCTCAATACAATCCGCGCCGTTACCTGGTCACCGCTTCTGGCGTTGTCCGTCGTCCCCAGCGTCACATTGATATCGGCGGCCTTCACCATCATCGGAGCAAAGGCAAAGCACAGCATAATCATTGTACAAATTCCTGCGAAACATTTTGTTAATCTTCTCATCACTCACTCATCCTCTTTGCTATTATTACCAATCTTCCGTTTTCCACAGTATACTCACAGGTAGAGAGCATCAACGTCGTATCTCCATATGACAGATGTTCGCCGGTATCATAGACACTATTTTCTTCTATGAAATCGAGAAGCTCCTGGAACTCTCCGCGGTTGTCATACCCCCGCATCCAGTAATACCGAAAACCGTTTTCGCTGTCCTGTCTGACATGTGTCTTGACCACCGCCACGATCCGATACCGCCCGGTTTCATAGATCGTGTCGAACGTGAACATCCTGTGTTCCTTATAATACTCCGGGTCCAGATAGTAATCCAGATTACCGAACTGGCTGCCGCTGCTGACATTGTGTCCGTAAATCACAATATTCTTATCCAGCGGATCAATCGTAGTCCCCGCATCGACGAACGGATTGCCCTTGGCGTCCTCATTTCCCTCAAAATTGTGCCTGAGGTAGTATTCCTCACCCGTGACATCCTGCATGACGGGATAGTCAATACCGGTTCCGTCCACCTTCAGCCACCCCACCAGGTCCGGATACAGGCCATGCATGATAACATACTGATCCAGAACCTTTTTCTGCAGGATTTCTTCCGGTTCGGACTCTTTCTCGGCGGCACGTGCCAAAAGCTCCCGCTCCCGCCGGATGTAATCGAGAACCGCGCTCTCCTTCGCCTCATTGATCTGCAGATAGAGCAGCACCACCAACAACACTACCGCCATAGCTAGGAAAGAAACAGCAATTCGCTTGCACACCTTCTCAATCGTCTGTCTATGGCGGTTACTGCTCGTGCGACCCGACAGTCCGGACAGGAAAGACTCCCCAATCCATGTGGAAAAACCGTTCTCCTTCCGCAGGCTCCGATAAAGCCTCTTGTTCGCTGCTCGATCCTCCAGGTCGTTACGGGCACATATATTTTTAATTTCTTTCAGATCTTCCAGATATTCGTTGTCCTCCTGAAGATCCTCAGCCTCTCCGGCATCCGTATCTGCGGGGTGCCTCTTGTACAAATGCAGATAACGTTCTTTGTTGGTCTCTCCCATAAAGTTAATTATACAGAAATATGTTACAAAAGTACAGTATTTTTTCAGGATTTTATAAATGTAATACCCGCTCCTTGATTTCCTGTGTACGTCCCTGATTCCAGAACTGTGTTCCGATGTATCCACAGGTACGGCGCGCAACGCTCATCTTGTTCTGGTTGCGGTTGCCGCAGTTCGGGCATTCCCAGATCAGTTTTCCGCTTCCTTCCTCTCCGGTGATCAAAATTTCTCCGTCAAATCCGCACTTCATGCAGTAGTCGCTCTTCGTGTTGAGCTCGGCGTACATAATGTTGTCGTAGATATATTTCATCACGGAAAGCACCGCCTCGATGTTGTCCTGCATGTTCGGAACTTCCACATAACTGATCGCTCCGCCCGGTGAAAGCTTCTGGAACTTCGCTTCAAATTTCAGTTTGTCGAATGCATTGATCTCCTCGGTCACGTGCACATGATAACTGTTCGTAATATAGTTCTTGTCCGTGACGCCCGGAATCATTCCAAAGCGCTGCTGTAAACATTTGGCAAATTTATAGGTTGTAGACTCCAGCGGCGTTCCGTATAGGCTGAAATCGATATGCTCTTTCGCTTTCCACTCTGCGCAGGCATCGTTCAGACGCTGCATCACCCGGAGCGCAAACGGCGTGCCGACTCCCGGCTCCGTGTGGGATACACCGGTCATGTAGCGGGTGCACTCGCAGAGTCCCGCATAGCCCAGGGAGATAGTCGAGTAGCCATTGAACAGCAGCCGGTCTATCGTCTCGCCCTTTTTCAGGCGGGCTAATGCACCATTCTGCCACAGGATCGGGGCTACGTCGGACGGTGTCCCGAGCAGCCTTTTGTGGCGGCACATCAGCGCACGGTAGCACAGCAAAAGTCTCTCGTCCAAAAGTTTCCAGAATTTATCCATATCCTTCTCGGCGGAGCATGCCACGTCCACCAAGTTGATGGTCACAACACCCTGATTGAAACGTCCGTAATATTTGGGTTTGTTGGTTTCCGGGTCCACATAGGGCGTCAGAAAGCTCCGGCAGCCCATGCAGGTATAGCAGTGTCCCTCCCCATTCTTGTCCACCTTGAGCTCAAGCATCTTCTTCTCGGAGATGTAATCCGGTACAAGACGCTTTGCGGAGCACTTCGCCGCAAGCACAGTCAGGTCCCAGTATTTGGAGTCCTCGCTGATGTTGTCCTCCTCGAGCACATAAATCAGTTTCGGGAACGCCGGGGTAATATACACGCCCTGCTCGTTCTTCACGCCCTGAATACGCTGGTTTAACATTTCCCGGATAATCGCGGCGAGATCGTCCCTGGTCTGTCCCTCCGGCACCTCATCGAGATACATGAATACCGTGACAAACGGTGCCTGTCCGTTCGTCGTCATAAGAGTTATCACCTGATACTGGATCGTCTGCACGCCGCTGCTGATTTCATCCCTCACCCGCAGCTCCGCAATCTGGCTGACCTTCTCCTCGTCGATCTCAAGTCCGGCCTGCTTAAATTCCTCCCGCACCTGCGCGCGGAACTTGGTCCGGCTGACCTGCACAAACGGTGCCAGATGCGCCAGCGAGATACTCTGCCCGCCATACTGGGAGCTCGCGATCTGCGCAATCGCCTGTGTCGCAATGTTGCAGGCGGTGGAGAAGCTCTTTGGCGTGTCGATCATCGTCTCGCTGATGACTGTGCCGTTCTGCAGCATGTCCTCCAGATTCACCAGACAGCAGTTGTGCATGTGCTGCGCAAAATAGTCCGCGTCGTGAAAGTGGATCAGCCCCTTCTCATGCGCCTCCACAATATCCTCCGGAAGCAAAAAGCGTTTAGTGATATCCTTGCTGACCTCTCCGGCCATATAGTCACGCTGCACGCTGTTGACGGTGGGATTCTTGTTGGAATTCTCCTGCTTGACCTCCTCGTTGTTACACTCTAAAAGACTTAGGATCTGCTCGTCCGTCGAATTGGATTTGCGCACAAGCGCACGCTTGTAACGGTACGTGATATAGTTTCTTGCAACGGTGAACGCGCGATGGTTCATAATCTGGTTTTCCACCATATCCTGAATCTCCTCCACGCTCGCGGAGCGTTTCATATTTTCACAGGCAACCTCCACATTGTCAGCAATCTCGCGGATCTGCTCCTCCGTCAGTTTCTCATAGTCAATGACCGAATCATTGGCAGCTTTGACGGCGGCAATAATTTTAGTTCCATCGAACAATGCCTCACTACCGCTCCTCTTGATAATCTTCATAACTAAATCTCCTTCTAAATCAAATTCCCCTTAAACGGGCAGAAACCTATTTAACAATAATAAAGTTACACTATATGTAGTGGTTTGTCAATAAGCGTTTTCTATATTATGTGGTTCTTTTTCTTTTCTTCTCTCCCGGAAAAAGCCTGCCGAAAGCCGTTTTTTCAGTATGCTTGTACACAATGCCCAAAAAATGTGAAAAAAATGTGTCACAGTTGACATTATAATTTTTCTGCGATAACATATTAGCGTATATTCATAATCATATTAAATTAATGAAAGAAGGGATCCTACATATGCTAAAAACCCTAGCCGCCCAAATTAAAGAATATAAGGGCCCATCCTTTGCGACTCCGATTTTCATGCTGCTCGAGGTCGCCATGGAAACCCTGATTCCCCTGCTGATGGCCTCCATCGTCGATGACGGGGTGAATGTCGGCAACACGAATCACATCTACGTGATGGGCATTGTCATGGTCGTTGCTGCACTCTTCTCTCTCTTCTGTGGCTGTATGGGTGCCATGTTCGGCTCCAAAGCCTCCATGGGATTCGGAAAGAACCTGCGAGCCGCCATGTTCGAGCACATCCAGACCTACTCTTTTTCCAACATCGACAAATTTTCCACTGCCGGCCTCGTGACCAGACTTACCACCGACGTCACGAACATGCAGAATGCCTACATGATGCTCCTTCGCATGGCCATGCGTGCGCCTGCCTCAATTATCTGCGCCATGGCAATGTCATTCTTCATCAGCCCCCGGCTGGCAACGATCTACCTTGTCGCCGTAATCCTGCTGGGATCAGCGCTGATCTTTATTGCAACACGCGCAATGAAATACTTCTCTAAGGCTTTTGAAAAATACGACGAACTGAATGAGAGCGTACAGGAGAATGTGTCCGCAATCCGCGTGGTCAAGGCTTATGTGCGGGAGGAGCACGAGAAAAATCGTTTTAAGACTGCAAGCGCCAACATCTATCACGTGTTCACACGGGCTGAAGGACTTGTCGTGCTAAACAGCCCGCTGATGACGTTCACTGTGTACGTCTGCATCCTGTTAATCAGCTGGCTCGGCGCCCACATGGTGGTGGGCGGCAGTCTGGAAACCGGCGACCTCATGGCGCTGCTCACCTACTGCATGAACATTCTGATGAACCTGATGATGCTCTCGATGATCTTCGTTATGATGACCATGAGTGTCGCCAGCGCAAGGCGTATCTGCGAAGTATTAAATGAGGAAAGCGAACTGCACAACCCGGAGGAGCCGGTGTACGAGGTGGCGGACGGCAGCATCCATTTCGACCATGTAACCTTCCGCTACTCCAAATCCTCGGAGACGCCTGTACTGGATGACATCAATCTCTCCATCGCTTCCGGCGAGACCATCGGAATCATCGGCGGAACCGGCAGCAGCAAGTCCACGCTGGTGAACATGATCAGCCGCCTTTATGACGCGGACGAAGGCTCCGTGTCCGTCGGCGGACTTGATGTCCGGAACTACGACATGGACAGCCTGCGCAACCAGGTTTCCGTAGTATTGCAGCAAAATACGCTGTTTTCCGGCTCTATTTACGACAATCTGCGCTGGGGCAATCCGGACGCCACTGACGAGGAGTGCCGGAAGGCCTGCGAGCTCGCCTGCGCCGACGAGTTTATCCAAAACTTTCCGGAGGGCTATAACACCCACATCGATCAGGGCGGTACAAACGTCTCCGGCGGCCAGAAGCAGCGCCTGTGCATCGCCAGAGCCCTCCTGAAAAAACCGAAGGTTCTGATACTTGACGACAGCACCAGCGCCGTGGACACTGCAACGGACGCTAAGATCCGGAAAGCCTTTAAGGAGTCGATTCCCGGAACCACGAAGCTGATCATCGCCCAGCGTATCGCCTCCGTGCAGGAGGCAGACCGCATCATTGTCATGAATGACGGTCGGCTGGAAGCCATTGACACACACGAAAATCTGTTGAAAAACAATGCAATCTACCGCGACGTCTACGAATCTCAGATACAGGGCGGCGGTGACTTTGACGAAGGAGGTGCAGCATAATGCCGGGACCAGGCGGACCAAGAAGGCCACAGGGGCCGAGACCAAAAATTAAAAATCCGGGCAAATTGTTTTCCCGATTGATGAAATTCCTGTTACAACACTACCTGCCGCACTGCATCATCGTTGTGATCTGTATTTTTGCCGGCGTGTTCGCCAGCGTTCAGGGAACCCTGTTTACCCAGACCCTGATCGACGACTATATCATGCCGATGACCAAACAGCAGTCTGCAGACTATACGCCTCTGCTGCACGCCATTCAGAGGGTCGCATGCTTTTACGGACTGGGCATTGTGTGCTCCTTCCTGCAGCAGAAAATCATGATCTATGTGACTCAGGGAACCATTCGGAATCTGAGGAACGAGGTGTTCTCCCATATGCAGGATCTTCCGATCCGCTACTTTGACACCCATGCCCACGGAGACATCATGTCCGTGTACACCAACGATATGGACACCCTGCGCCAGCTGGTCAGCCAGAGCCTTCCGTCGATGATCCAGAGTGCCATCACCATCGTGAGCGTGTTTGCCTGTATGATTATCCTCAGTGTGCCGCTGACCATCCTCACCATTATCATGATACTGGTCACACTGGTAGTCACCGCCCGCTTTGCGGGATTTTCCAGCCGCTATTTCCTCGCCCAGCAGAAGGACCTGGGGAATGTGAACGGCTTTATCGAGGAGATGTTAAACGGTCAGAAGGTTGTTAAAATCTTCACTCATGAAAAAAAGAATATCGAGGACTTCCACAAGTTGAACGACCAGCTCTTTGACAGTGCGTACCACGCGAACTTCTACTCCGGCTGTCTCGGGCCCGTAAACATGCAGATCGGCAACCTGAGCTATGTGATCTGCGCGATGGTGGGCGGTGTCATGGCAATTGCCGGCTTTTCGGGGCTCACCCTCGGAAAACTGGCAAGCTTCCTGACCTTCAACAGAAGCTTCAACATGCCGATCTCTCAGGTCAGCCAGCAGTTCAACAGTATCATCATGGCGCTCGCCGGCTGTGAGCGAATTTTCAATATCATGGACGCAGAGGTGGAGGCAGATGAGGGATATGTGTGTCTGGTACACGCGAAGGAAGAAAACGGAGTCCTCACCGAGAGCGACAGCCGCACCGGGCTGTGGGCATGGAAACACACCCATCAGGCGGACGGCACTGTGGATTATGTGAAGGTCACGGGAGATGTGGTGTTTGACGATGTAGACTTTGGATATGTTCCGGAGAAAATGGTGCTCCACAATGTGGATCTCTACGCGACTCCCGGCCAGAAGATCGCCTTTGTCGGTTCCACCGGTGCGGGCAAGACGACCATCACGAACCTGATCAACCGGTTCTACGACATTCAGGACGGTAAAATCCGCTACGATGGTATTAACATTAACAAGATTAAAAAGGCTGATCTGCGCCGCTCCCTCGGCATCGTGCTGCAGGATACTCACCTGTTTACAGCGACGGTGATGGATAACATCCGCTACGGTAAGCTGGATGCCACCGACGAGGAGGTCTATGCAGCTGCAAGGCTGGCAAACGCTGACACCTTCATCCGCCAGCTCCCCGACGGCTACAACACGGTACTCACCGGAGACGGAGCCAATTTAAGCCAGGGACAGCGTCAGCTTCTGGCCATTGCAAGGGCCGCCATTGCGGACCCGCCGGTACTCATCCTCGATGAAGCGACCAGCTCCATCGACACGCGGACCGAGCGAATCGTACAGGACGGCATGGATAAGCTGATGGCGGGCCGCACGACCTTCGTCATTGCCCACCGCCTCTCAACTGTGCGCAACAGTGACTGCATCATTGTCTTAGAGCAGGGCCGCGTCATCGAGCGCGGCAACCACGAGCAGCTCATAGCCGAGAAAGGCAAGTATTATCAGCTCTATACCGGAAAAACAGCTTAACAGACATCAAAAAGGGGAACAGGCTCAGGCTTGTTCCCCAGTGTTTTTATACCATATGATTACTTCTGATCACTTCAAAAAATTTCCCCACCTCAGCCCAGGCCTTCTTCGACTCCGGGATATTGAGATAGGCCATCTGAAACACATGAAACATCCCCTCGTATACCGACAGGCGCACCTTAATGCCCTGCCCGCGCGCTTTTTCCGCCACAGAGACGGAATCACTCAGTAGCATCTCGAGGGAGCCCACCTGGATCAACATGGGCGGAAATTCTCGGAAGTCTCCGAACAGGGGCGAGAGATAGGGCTCACGCTTATCGTGTGTTCCCGCATAGTCGTCGAGATAGATGATGCTCTCCCTCGTGTTGCCAAACAGCGGGTCCTTCTCATAATTCGTCTCGTAAGACTCCCCACTCGCCGTGAGATCCGTCCACGGCGACATCGCCACGATCCCGCAGGGAACCGGCATACCGTGATCTCTCAAATACATGCACAGTGCCATCGCAAGCCCGCCACCGGCGGAGTCCCCCGCCAGAACAATCTGCTCACCGCTGTAGCCGTTGTCCAACAGCCACCGGTAGGAGGCAAGCGCGTC
>CAZWRT010000031.1:23896-29275 GCA_964636375.1 uncultured Lachnobacterium sp.
ACGGATTTTCAGGCGCCACCCGGTAGTCCGGGGTCAGAACGCTGCAGCCATTGCTCACCTCATTATACAGTCCCGCAAAGACATAGTAGGCGTTGCGGACCGCTCCGATATAGCCGCCGCCGTGCAGCTGAAGAATAACGAACTCCTCCCGGGGCTCCTCCTTACGGGAGAGAAGCTTCATCGTAAAATCCCCCATATCGATCTCGCGCATCTCAAAGCAGGCCGGTACGATCCAGTGCGGCTCCTTGATTCGCTTTCTGAGCTCACCGCTCTTGATTTTTTTGCCGATCGAAAAATCGTTAGTCACATGGCTGATAAGATCCGCCAGCACACGTCCTTTCGCGCTCGCCGCGCTCTCAGATTCCATTTCCTTTTCAAGTTTTTCTTTCATATATGAAACCTTCTTTTCAACTCAGTACGCGCACGCGCATCCCCGATAATCAGCGTGCCGAGAAACAGAAATACTGAAATCCCAGCCGCGATCATGGTCAAAAGCGGAAAGTGGATCTCCCCGGTCAGAACCAGAATCAGCGGTACGGCGGAGAGCAGAATCATGAGCAGCTGCGCCATCATGTAGCTCTGCCAGTTTCTCGCATTCGTGCACATAAGCACGAGGATCGCCAGATCGATGAGCAAAATCCCCCCCGGCAGCACATAATCCAGCGACCAGCCGTGATAGCCGGTCAGCCGGTCGATGCCGAACAGCAGAACAACTGCAAGGACCCAGAGCGTCAACGTTTTAAACATATAGCCGGATTTGCCGATGACCGCAAGCCTCAGCACGGCATTTCCGAAAAAAAGAATCAGTATCACCACCAGGCACCACGGGACATCCGAATGCATCACGTAATTGACATAGGCCAGAACCGCCGCCGTCACCAGTGAGAGAAACAGAACCAGATTCTCCACAAAACGGAAGCGCCTCGTCACCCCGATCGCATCCGGATAGGTATTGGCACAATCGCCCTCCCGCTTCAACACATGCCGACACAGCGGGCACTGATCCGTGTCATCTGTTATCGTCACACCGCATTTCATACATTTACTCATAATACACTCCGTTCGTCTCGATCGTCACATGGATTCCGTCCTCCGCCAGCTTGCGAAAGAACGCCTTCTGAATCGTCGGCTCCGCAAATACGGAGCTGAAGTTGAATGCCAGCGTGTCCTGATAGGAGCAGATCGTGCCCTTGACCAGCTGACCCTTAGACATCGCCAGGAAGGCCGTAAACATCTGAATGTAAGGCCGGTATCGCTCGTCCACCTGAATGGCCCCGATATTCGTGATCGTCGCCGTGTTCGCGACCGCCGATTTCGAATAGACAAAGCGCATCGCTATATTCTTGAGAAATAGCGGGATCGGCCGCATCCACATATTGCGCTGATTGGATACGCTGTAGGAAAACAGATCCTCCAGATGCTCCTTTCCAATCTGGGACTGCAGGCTCTCCCGAATTTTCCCCAGAACCTCCTCAAAGGCTTCGTCCCTCTTCTGCGGGTGATACTCCGCCGAGACCATGACAAAAAAATTTTTGGTCGTATCCGAATCAAAATAGGGCCGCAGATTCACCGGCACCGCCACCCGGATCGGCTTTTGCCCAGGCATTCCGTGCATCATTTCGCGGTACACGCTCCAGACAAACACCGCCACCAGATACTCGTTCAGGCTCACGCCGTAGCGATGGGCGACCGATTTGATCTCCGCCACCGGCATATAGCCGTGCATCACCCCGAACTCGCCCGCGGGCAGCTTGTCCGCACGTATTAAGTACGCCTTTTCGCGGTTAAAGCCGCTGGGCTTGGCGCGCTTGTAATTGCGCACAAAACTGTCCTCCCGGCTCAGCGCCGTCCCCTCCGAGAGACTGTCCCCCGACTCATTCCTAAGCTCGGAATGCACGAGCCGCAGATATTGATAGGTCAGCTCCCGCAGAAAATTGATGCCGCCCATGCCGTCCGTCAGCACATGGAATACTTCCAGATTGATGCGATTTTTGTAATAAGTCACCCGGAACAGATAGCTCCGGTTCTTGTTGGGCCGGATGAAACGGCAGGGAAAATACATCTCCTCCTGCACCCGCGGTGCCTTCTTGCCATTTTCCTCGAAATAGTACCAGAAGACACCGGCGCGCAGGCGCACATTGAAACCGTCGATTTTAGGAAGCACCACATCCAGCGCCTCCTGCAGAACCTCTCTCTGTATCTCCTCCGTCAGCGTCACACTGATCCGGTACACGTTCGTCAGGCTCTCCCCCGCAATCGACGGAAAAAGATGAGCCGTATTATCCAGCTTGTCCCAGCGGATCGACCGCCGCTCTCTGTTCTTAGCCATCACTACTCCTTTTATCCGGGGAATCAGAAAATACTCACTCCCGCAAAGCTCAGAACCATCATAATAATGCCCGCCAGCAGCACGCCCAGCATGACCGCCACCGTCGTTGATTTAAAATCCATATCTAAGAGGCTTGCCGCCAATGTCCCTGTCCATGCTCCGGTTCCGGGAAGCGGAATCCCCACGAACAATAACAGTGCAAGGAACAGTCCCCTCCCTGCCTTCTCCTGAAGCTTTTTTCCGCCCTTCTCGCCCTTTTCCATACACCAGGAGAAGAATTTTCCGATCAATGGCTTGTCGGCTCCCCACTCCAGAATTTTCCGGGCAAACAGGTAAATAAAGGGCACCGGAAGCATATTTCCGATGATGCAGACAATGTAGGAGGGCACCATCGGCATATGCAGCACCTGCGATGCCGGAATCGCCGCCCTCAGTTCCACTAACGGCACCATCGAGATAAAAAAGATCCATAAATACTTCTGCAGCATAAAAACCTCACTAAAATATTAATGATATTTTCCTCAATTTTGCGCGGCGTTATCCGCGACATACTTCCTCAAAAAAGCGATAAAACGCTCCATCTCTTCGTCCGTCCCGACGGAAATGCGCAGATACTCGTTGATCCGCTCCGGCTTAGAAAAATGCCGCACATAAATGCCAGCCTCCCGCAGTGCCTCAAAGAGCGCAGTGCCGGAAAACTTCGGGTGCCTCGCAAAAATAAAATTGCTCTTAGAGTCCCCGAACACAAACCCCAGCCCGCGCAGCTGCTCCTTCGTCCACTCTCTGGTCTTTACGATCTTTGCCGTCGTCTCCTCCAGATACGCGCGGTCACGGACCGCAGCCACTCCGAGCGCGATGGTCACGCGGTCCATCGTGTAGGAGTTGAAGGAATATTTTACATCATTCAGGTATTTGATTACCTTCGGATTGCTGATTGCATAGCCGATCCGCGATCCCGCCAAGGAGCGGGACTTGGAAAAGGTCTGAACCACGATCAGATTCTCGTAGCGGTCGATAAGGGGCAGGGCGCTCTCTCCCCCGAAATCAATATATGCCTCATCCACGACAACTATCACATCCGGATTCGCCGCAATGATCTGTTCAATCTGCGCCAGCGGCATGAGCTCTCCCGTGGGCGCGTTGGGATTGGGGAAGATTACGCCGCCGTTTGGCCGAAAATAGTCCTCCACCCGGATCTTAAAATCCTCATCAAGCGGAATCTGCTCATAGGGAATTCGAAAAAGCTCCGCCCACACATCATAGAAGGAGTATGTGATATCCGGAAAAATTACTGGCTGTTCTCCGTTGAAAAAGGTCAGAAATATCATGGCAAGCACATCGTCCGACCCGACACCGGCAAACACCTGCGCGTCCTCCACCTGATAGAATTCCGCGATCGCATGCACGAGATCCGACACGAGCGGGTCCGGATACCGGCGGAGCGTGTCCATCTCCACGGCGCGCAGCGCCTGCTCAACCCCCGGTGCCGGCGGATACGGGTTCTCGTTCGTGTTCAATTTAATAATGTCTGCCCTCTTCGGCTGTTCTCCCGGTGTGTACGGAACTACCTTCCGCACATGATCCTGCCATTTACCCATATGTCCCTCCGTTGTGTGATGATAGAAACACTAATACTCTACCGCATTTTTCCATAATTGTCAAAGAAATATCCCATTGATTTCTCAACGGGATATCTCACTTTTTATCTTTTTAACACTCGCTGTTTAAATGCATTGATCCTCCGTCCATAGCAGCTTGTAAAAATGATTCCGCAAATCACCATTCCGCATCCTGCCCCCTCGGAAAAATCAGAGACTATACTCACAATATGATTCTCAACCAAACTTGTATGGCTGATTAACTGAGCAACAAACCAGAGCATAACCCCTGTTAACAAAAGCCAATGAACCCTTTTGATATACCTCTCGGCCTCACTATTTGTGTAATCTACTGCTTTTAATACGGTTTCTTCCAGCTCCTTATTCATTTTCTCGCCTTTCCTTTCTCCATCAAGCAGCTCTCGCAAATCAATTTCATAATAATCAGAAACCTGAATTAAAAGATCCAAATCAGGCAGATTGTTTCCATTTTCCCAACGGGATACCGTTCTGTTAGAAACATTCACAATTTCTGCAAATTGTTCCTGCGTGAGCCCTTTTTCATTTCTGAGTTTCTTTAACAACAAACCTATTTTTTTCTGGTCCAATCCATGTTCCTCCTCAAAAAGAATTTTATCAATGCTGAGACCGAATTACCACGACACCAAGCGGGAAATCGCGCATTTATCAGCCAGACATGTCATGTCTACATAAGTACCTTGTATTCTAACAATAGTATTGCGCCTGCATTTCCCATAATTCTGCGTATTTTCCATCTATTTGACCAAGCAGCTCTTCGTGCCCTCCCTGCTGCACCAATCGCCCACCATGAAGCACTATAATTCTGTCACACATCCGACAGGAAGACAGTCTATGACTGATAGAAAGCATGGTCTCATTCGCTAAGTTTTTGAAAAACTGCTCGTAGATTTCCTTTTCTGCATAAGGGTCCAAAGCTGCAGTGGGTTCATCCAGGATCACGATAGGAGCAGCTTTGTAAATTGCCCTGGCAATCGCAACCTTCTGTGCCTCTCCACCTGACAAATCCATTCCGTCTTCCTCATAATCATGGGAAATTGCCTGCCTGATCCCCTTTGACAGCTTATCTGTCTTTTTCTTCAGGTCTGCCCGGCAAAGGGCTTCATATACCTTTTCCCCATCGTATTCCTTTGATGCCGCCACATTTTCTGCGATGGGAAATGCAAATAAGGAAAAATCCTGAAATACGGTCGCAATGTTATGGATATATTCTTCATAAGGGTATTCCCAGATATTCACCCCATTTAATAAGATTTGACCAGTGGTTGGCCTGTACAGGCGGCAAAGCAGCTTGATCAGAGTTGTTTTGCCGGAGCCATTCTCTCCCACAATTGCAAGCTTTTCCCCTGGTGCGATCCTCAGATTGATGTCCTGCAGCACCATCTCCCCGCTTTCCGGATAATGGAAGCTCAC
>CAZWRT010000032.1:0-29171 GCA_964636375.1 uncultured Lachnobacterium sp.
AAGGGTTTGCGGACCTTTAGCTCAGTTGGTTAGAGCAACCGGCTCATAACCGGTCGGTCCTGGGTTCGAGTCCCCGATGGTCCATTGTGGTAAGGAGGAAAGTTTTTGTTGGGCAAGTGCCATCGGCACTTGACAACCTCCTTAGAGTACTGAACGGGATTTGTGCCATGAGAGATCCGCTGAATAGAGCAGATCACATGAAAAACCGTTTCGCGGTTTGCGGTAAGGTGTCACAAGTATTTGTGGCGGATTCCTTATCGCTCAGAAATGATCTGCGTAGGAGATATCCCTTCGGGATACCTCATGGGATGGGCGCAAAGGATTCTAAGGAATCCCCCCACTTCGTGGGTGCCCCCTTAGAATATGGCCCAGTGGCTCAGTTGGTTAGAGCGCCGCCCTGTCACGGCGGAGGTCACGGGTTCGAGTCCCGTCTGGGTCGTTTCTTTATTTTTTAAAATTTATGCGGGTATGGCGGAATAGGCAGACGCGATGGACTTAAAATCCATTAGTAGTGATACTGTGCCGGTTCAAGTCCGGCTACCCGCATTATAGCCAGACACTTATTTTGATACAATGCGTATCATGATGGGTGTCTGGTTTTTGTTTTTTATGGTCTGATTATTGCGCTTGACGCATTAGCTGACCTATGATACGCTCAATGCATCAAGGATTCGAGGAGTGTGAAGAAGTGGAATTTACCGGAATAAAGTTCATTAATATTGATCTGCTGGGTCTTAGTCAAATATATCTCAGCTCCTCCAAAATTAATTCAGTAGCGGAATGGTTTAATCCGCAGAGTATGGACAATTTTCAGCCATTGTCGGTGCATGATTTTGGAAACAATACATATACAATTACAGACGGCCATACAAGGGCTTATGTGGCTTATAAAAATGGAGTTTCGGTTTTGCCTGTATTTTATGATAATGATGATATGATTACGAATCAGGTTGGACAAATGTTGTATAAGGCGGATCTTGAGTGGTGTAAGAGGTTCCGGTTATCTCATATTAAGCAGTTAGAAAATCGTATCTTAAATAAAAATGCATATCAAAAATTGTGGATAGAACGATGCAATAGGAGTTATGATCTGCTTACTCAAACTTCTGACAGTGAGCGTATCAAACTGCAAGAATTGGTGCCGGATCTGTTTTTATATGGTGCGTCTGAGGATTTATCGGTATTGTTTTTTGAAAACGAAGCGGGTGATCTGTTTTTATATAAAGAAGACACTCTCCTATCCGAAGAAATACAGGATTTCAAGGGGAATTGACAGACGAAAAATGGCAGAGACGTAGACCGCTGATGGAAACAGGGGAGGAGTCTGCATGAAAATAAAAATTAAAAATGCGAGTTACGAGGAGGTGCTTGCGCTTCCGGTGGAACAGCACAGACGGCCAATGCGTCAGAGCCCATTGTTTCGGCTGCTGCTCAAGCTGTTGTCGGCGCCAGACCTGAGGGCGACTCATTTTACACATCGTGAGATCGGAATGGAAAGGCTGGGGAAGAAAGAGCCCTGCCTGATTCTGATGAATCATTCCAGTTTTATTGACTTAAAAATTGCAGCTACCGTTCTTTTTCCCAGATCCTTTCATATCATCTGCACCTCGGACGGGTTTGTGGGAAAAGAGGGATTGATGCGCGCCGCGGGATGTATCCCTACGAAGAAATTTGTGACGGATACGGTGCTGGTGCGTGATATGATGTATGCGCTTAAAAAATTAAACAGCTCCGTGCTGATGTTTCCGGAGGCCAGCTACAGCTTCGACGGCACGGCGACGCCGCTGCCGGACAGCCTCGGAAAATGTTTGAAGATCCTGGGTGTGCCTGTGGTGATGCTCCGCACTTACGGAGCGTTTGCAAGAGATCCGCTGTACAATAATTTACAGCTGCGCAAGGTGGATGTTTCGGTGGATATGACCTATCTTTTGTCCCCCTCGGAGATTGCGGAAAAGAGTGTGGAGGAGCTGAACGAAATTTTGGCGGAACAGTTTTCCTTTGACAATTTTCGATGGCAGCAGGAGAATAATGTTCGTATCGGCGAGGCTTTTCGCGCCGATTATCTGAATCGGGTGCTGTACAAATGCCCGAACTGCCGCACTGAGGGCAGGATGCTGGGCAGGGGAACCAGGATCGCTTGCGGTGCCTGCGGCAAGGAATATGAGCTGACAGAGTACGGCTTTTTGAAAGCGGTGAAGGGAGAGACCGAGTTTTCGCATGTTCCCGACTGGTATCGTTGGGAGCGGGAGTGTGTGCGGGAGGAGCTTTTGGCGGGAACCTATTTTCTGGATGTGGCGGTGGATATCTGCATGATGGTGAACACAAAATGTATTTACAGAGTAGGAAAAGGAAGGCTCCGGCACAGTAAGGAGGGATTTCATCTGACCGGTTGTGACGGGAAGCTGGATTATTCCCAGAAAGCCATTGTCTCTTACAGCCTTTACGCGGATTATTACTGGTACGAGATTGGCGACATGATCTGCATCGGAAATACGGATGTACTTTACTATTGTTTTCCCACGGAGGGCGGAGACGTGGTGGCAAAGACGAGGCTTGCAGCTGAGGAGCTGTATAAGCTGGAAAAGAGCGGGGAGTTCAAAAATAGTATTGATTTTACAAGGAATTTTTGCTAATATGATGTTTGCATGCAAATTGTCCGCATGCTCGTGAAAGAATTAAGTGTGCATGAAGTAGCGTGACTATTATGGGTTCCGTAAAAAAACAATCAATAAAAAATTGGATCACTATCCCCAATACGCTGACGATGGCTCGGATTGTCGGTGCGGGGATTTTGTTGTTATTTTCACCGTTATCTGCAGGTTTTTTTGTGGTCTACAGCATCTGTGGGGTTACGGATGTGCTGGATGGATATATCGCCAGACTGACCGGGCAAGCGGGGGAGATTGGGGCAAAGCTGGACAGCGTTGCGGATCTTCTCTTTTACTCGATGACCCTGATCAAGATTTTTCCGCGGCTTTTCTGGATGCTTCCGCAGTGGCTCTGGGGTGCAACCGGCGGAGTGGTGCTGATTCGCGTGGTTTCTTATCTGGCTGTGGCCGTCAAGTACCACCGTTTTGCCTCTATGCACACATGCTTGAATAAGCTTTCCTCGTTTATGCTGTTTTGGACTCCTTATCTGATGATGACGCATTACATTATCCACTATTGTGTCATATCGTGCGCGGTGGCTGCGGCGGCTGCGGTGCAGGAGCTGTACCTACATGTGAGGGAAAAGAGCTACACCAGCATAAAGGTGGGGGACCAGCGGTCATAGTTTGATGGCAGACAGGGGAGGTTTGACATGGGGCAGGCGACAGACGAGGAACAGATCGAAGCACGTAAGGCGGCAGGAGAACTCCGGGAAATTGTCGAGGGGATCGGCAGGGTCGTCAAGGGTAAACGGGACGTGACGGAGAAGGTACTGGCAGCGATTCTGGCGGGAGGACATGTCCTGCTGGAGGATATTCCGGGAGTGGGGAAGACTACGCTGGCGATGTCCATGGGCAGGACGATGGAGCTGGCGTATCGGCGTATGCAGTTTACGCCGGATGTGCTGCCGAGTGATATCCTGGGGTTTATGATGTTTGACGCGCAGAAAAGAGAATTTGTGTTTCGGGAAGGGGCGGTGTTCTGCAATCTTTTTCTTGCGGACGAGATCAACCGGACATCCTCCAAGACACAGTCGGCGCTCTTAGAGGTCATGGAGGAGGGGCAGGTGACCGTGGAGGGTGTGACCCACAAGCTCCCGGCTCCTTTTACGGTTATTGCCACGGAAAATCCGGTGGGCTCCTCAGGGACACAGCGGCTCCCGGAGTCTCAGCTTGACCGCTTTATGGTGCGGCTGACGCTCGGCTATCCGGATCACAAATCATCCGTGGAAATTTTAAAGGGCAGTTCGGAGCGTATGGTCGAGTTGATCTATCCGGTCATAACGGCGGAGCGTGTTTTGGCACTGCGGGAAATAGCGAACAAAATTTATGTCAATGACAGTGTATACGAGTACATTGTCAATCTGACGGAGGAGACGAGGCGGGATGCGGACATCGAGCTCGGCGTGAGCCCGAGAGGGAGCATTGCGCTGTTGAAAATGGCGAAAGCAATGGCGCTGATGCGCGGGGGAGCTTATGTGATTCCAGACGATGCACTGTCGGTCATGGAAGACGTGTGGAGCCATCGGATACTTCTGAGCGGAAAGGCGAGGGCTGAGGGACTTCGAGAAGGGGATGTGCTCCGGAAAATTGCGGAAAGGATACCGACGGTTCGATGAGGGACAGGCTGCATTTTGATCCGGTGGGCGTTGCCGGAATGCTGGTGATGCTGGCTCTGATTGGCCTTCTGGAATGGTTTCTGGGCGGCTTTCTTCCGCTGCTGTTTTTGATTGTCATGGTGGCTTCGGCTGGGATGTCCGTGGGGCTTTTGTGGAGCCGCCGGGGATGCTTCCGGGCATATGCGCAGATACTCGGGGCGTCAGAGAGTGAACGGAAATTTTTGTACTGTGTGCGCGTGCTTGCCGATCAGAGATTCCTGGTGTTTCCCGCATGGGTGCGCTGTGCGATCTGCAATGATTTTACCGGAGGAAGGCGTGAGCAGACGGTGCGATGCCTGACCGGTCCAAGTCGGGAGAGTGTGACCGGGCTCGCGGAAAGTATTCCGTGGCGGAGTGTGGAGTTCCTGCATTACGGGCGGATTTCGCTGGAGCTCATGGAAGTGAGAATCTACGACTTTTTTCATCTGTGCTACTGGAATCAGTATGAGAGAATGAACGGCCAGTGGATCGCGGCCCCAGTGCTTTCCGGGGGCAGGGACTGTGCGGATGTGCAGATGATTGAACTTGGTATGGGGCAGTATGCGTTGGATTGCCCGGATATCAGCACAGACTATGAGATAAGGGAGTATCAGCCGCAGGATTCTATGCGGGACATTCACTGGAAGCTCTCGGCGAGGCAGGATCAGTGGATGGTAAAAGAGCGTCTTGCGGATGGTCAGCCCCGGGTCAATATATTGATGGCGTTTTCGGATGACCGGACCGGCAACGACAGATGTATGGAAACGCTGGCCGCCCACGGGAGTGAGCTTATAAATCGCGGGTTTCCGATCGGACTGTATTGGTGGAGTGTGCGTGAAGCGGTGTTAAAGACTGCGGAAATTCTCACGCAGGAGGAGCTTTTTGAAAGGGTTCAGGAGCTTTTGTGTATCAATGCAAGAGAATGTCCGCCGGACGTCGAGCAGCAGTTTCTGGCTGTGCATGCGGGGGAACGCGGCCTTGTAATCCGGTATAAACAGGGGACGGAGAATGGATAAATTTCGGTGGCACAATCGACAACCGGAGCAGGATTTTATTCCGGAGAAAAAGGGGCGGGAGGAGAAATGCTCCCTGTGGGATTCTCTGGCAAAGGCGCTGCTGATCACGTTTCTGGTGATGGGGGCGCAGGGAGGTTTTTTGTCTGCATTTGAGGTGGACTACAGCGCGGAGATCTGCGTGGCCGCCACTTTTCTTTGTGCAATCATCTTTTCCGTGGCCTATGATCATCTGAGAGATTTATGGCGCAATCTGATTCTGATCCTGTTTCTGGCATTTTATATCTATCTGGTATTTCGCAATTTCTGGGCGATCAACAGCGGCTTTTATGCGGTGATCAATGTCATTCAGGTGGCTGCGAGAGACTATCTGGGGATCACGAACGGAACGGAATATGTGATCCGTTATGAAGATGTGTACACGGCGGTGACCTATTTTGTGCTTTTGTTTGCGGTGACGCAGGTTTTGCTGTTCAGTATCCATCTGTCGCGGAAGACGTCGCCGTGCTTTGCAGTGCTGTGGACGGCTCCCTTTTACGTGATCGCGCTTTATCTGGAGAAGGTTCCGGCGCTGTTTCCGACCATCCTTTTGTTCTCCGGTTATCTCACGGTGGGGATGCTCCGTGCAGGCCGCGTGAAGGGAACGAAACTGCGGCAGGTCAGCGTGCGGCTGGCGGCGGCACTGCTCGTCTGTACGGTGATTTCGTGTATGGCGGTACTGCTGGTGCCGCGCTGGTCAGACGCTTCGATAGTGCCTTCGTCAAAGACCAAGGAGGGTACGAAGGATTTCGCGCGCAATTTTGTTCAGTACGGCGTCATGATGCTCTGGAATTTTAACGGTGGGGGCGCGGGGATGAGCGGAGGCGTGTTGGGGCGCGGAGGCTCGCCGATGCCGGACTATGAGACGGACCTTGTGGTGGAATATACCCCCTACAGCTATGATACGGTATACCTGAAGGCTTTTGTGGGGGAAACTTACACCGGGACGAGATGGGAGCCGTCGGAGCAGGATCAGCCGGGGGTGTATCCTGTTGGGGAAAGAAACGCGATGGCGGAGGGGCTTTTAACGCTCTTTGAAACCTTGCCGGAGAAACAGGGGAAAGGCCGGATGCGTGTGGTCAATGTGGGGGCGGACAACCGCTATGAGTATGTCCCCTACTATGCGGACGAGAGACAGACGGAGAGAAGCAGCGGCAATGAGTATCTGTACACCTATTATCCGTACAGTGAAGAGCTGGAGCTCGGGCAGGTGTATGTTCCTGACGCCTGTTATGAGGTTTCCCAAAATTGCTATGATGCGGTTGCGCGGGTCTGTGCAGAGGTCGGATTTTCAGGGAGCAGTCAGGAGATTGCAGAGCAGGTGACCGATTACTTCGCGAAAAATTACACCTACACCCTGCGCCCGGGATATATGTGGGGGAATGACGATTATATTTCCTATTTCCTGCGCCGGAACAAGAAGGGCTATTGCATGCATTTTGCGTCCGCTGCAACGATGCTGCTGCGGCAGATGGGAATCCCTGCGCGGTATGTGGAGGGCTATGCGATATCCTACACTGACTGGGCGCTGGATGGCGAACTGGTCAGGGATGCGTTATATGAAGACTATTTCGAGGGCTATTCGGCGCTTGGCGAGACCGGTCTGATCCGCATTGAGGTTCCGGATGCGTGGGCGCACGCGTGGGTAGAAATTTACGTGGAGGGAAAAGGCTGGGTCGTGGTTGATCCGACTCCGGCGTCCGCGGGCGAGGAACGGGAATCCTTCTGGGAAACCTTCCGAAATATGGGCGGCCAGTCTGATGAGGACGGACTTTTCGGGGAAGAGGGCAGGGCGATCATACGGGAGACAGTGAGCCGTGCAATGCGGGTACTTTTTGCGGCTGCGCTTTTGGTTCTTCTGTTTCTGTTCGGACGAATGCTGTATGAGCGCGGAATGCGAAGAAAACTGACCTGCCGGCAGCTGGCAGGGGAACATTACCGGACACTGCTTTTGCACTTACAGCGCCGCCATGCAGACCTTGAAAAACAGGTTACGATCCATGAGCAGCTTGCTTATCTGACCGAGAACTGCGGCTTGTCCGCAGAGGAGGCAAAGGCACTTGAGAGGACACTTTATGATGCTTTTTACGGTGAGGTTTTCGATGAAGAAAAGAGCAGGGAGCTGAGTGAGATTCTCAAAAAATGGAAGAGGACTTTAAAATAATTTTTTTGAAAGAAGGTGTTTTATGCAGTACAGAGAAAACAAAAATCAGGAACCGATTTCCATTCTGGGATATGGATGCATGCGCTTTACCAAAAAGGGCTCAGGCATTGATATGGACAAAGCGGAAAAGGAGATTATGACGGCGATTGAGCGCGGTGTCAATTATTTTGATACGGCATATATTTACCCGGGAAGTGAGGTTGCACTGGGAAAAATTTTGAAAAAAAATAACTGCCGGGATCAGGTGTCGATTGCAACAAAGCTGCCGCAGTATCTGATCAGGTCCGAAGGCGCGATTGACCGCTATTTTAACGAGCAGCTGGAGCGCTTGCAAACGGATCGGGTTGACTATTATCTCATGCACATGCTGACGGATGTGGCGGCTTGGGAGAAACTGTGCAGACTCGGGATCAAGGAGTGGATTGATCAGAAAAAGAAAGAGGGCAGGATCAGGCACATCGGCTTTTCCTATCATGGAAATACAGAGATGTTTCTGCAGATATTAGATGCCTATGACTGGGAATTCTGCCAGATTCAGTACAACTATATGGATGAGCATTCGCAGGCAGGACGCAAGGGCCTTGAGGCGGCTGCCAAAAAGGGAATTCCGGTCATCATCATGGAGCCGCTGCGCGGTGGAAAGCTTGTCGATCTGCTCCCGGAACGGGCAAAGGCGCTGATTGCCGAAAGTCCACGCGGATGGTCCGCTGCCGAGTGGGCGTTCCGCTGGCTTTGGGATCAGCCGGAGGTCACCTGTGTTCTTTCCGGCATGAATTCGCTTCCGATGCTTGAGGAAAATGTGAGGATTGCCTCCGAGGTGCAGACGAATGCCCTTTCTCAAGAGGATTTTGACCTGATCGAACAGGTCAAGGCGGAGATCAACCGGAATATCAAGGTCGGATGCACCGCCTGCGCGTACTGCATGCCGTGCCCGCAGGGGATCGATATCCCTACGGCATTCCGCTGTTACAACCGCATGCACACGGAGCATCGTGCAGCGGGGCGGCATGAATACCTGCAAATTGTCGCGCTTCAGAAAAATATGAGCGACATCAGCAAGTGTGTAGAGTGCGGAAAGTGCGAGAGCCATTGTCCGCAGCACATCGAGATCCGCAAAAAGCTCAAGGAGGCGCAGAAGGAGCTGACGCCGTGGTATTATCGGGCAGGGATCAAGATAGTTCGAAAATTTAAATTTTGGTAAAAAACAAAGAAAAGGGCTTGATTTTTTGGAGAAGGTCTGTTAAAATATTTCATGCAGTCGTGAAAAGATATGTGTGCGTAGCTCAGCTGGATAGAGCACTTGGCTACGGACCAAGGTGTCGGGGGTTCGAATCCTCTCGCGCACGTATTGGGAAATCCCGCAAACTATTAAGTTTGCGGGGTTTTTCTTTTTGTGTTTATGGCAAAAAAGAATAATAAATAAATTAACAAAAGAACTAAAAAACCAACGGAAAGGAGTTTTATCATGAAAAAATTTATGTCAATGCTATTGGCGGCTGCTCTGATACTGTCTCATACCAGAGACCTTGAAAATAAGGGACACGTAATTAGTTATACCATAATGAATCCGTGAGGCGGTAAGGTTAATGCCGCAATTCCGATCAGTATTCGGAATTGCGGCATTTATGTAATCTGTGAGCAAATATCTGTTATGCATTTTGTTTTCGGACCAGGTTAATGGCTTGCCCGCGCAAGGCTGGCCTGTTATCCGTAAATATCAGTGAGGGCATTTTCGGTAAGTGGTTTCATGATCATAGACTAAGTGGCGGACGCATTGGCATTTCTTGCATCTCTGAGCTAAATAGATATACACTGTACAGCCGCCATTGTCTTTCTCATTATGTATGTACACTTCGCCGTCCTCCCAGATGTGAGAGCAGGTGCTTGATATATTTGTGTCTGGCAGAATATAAATATTTCCGTCTGTATCTACAAATAAATCATGCGCTGTCCCGTACTCTCTGAATGGATCGGATAGAAACGTAGAAGACGAGGAAGACGAGGAAGCTTTAAAATACATATGGTCCCTGTTTTCATAGATAATCTGGTCTACAGGGTCGATGATAGCTGGCGTGGCGTAAGCAAATACAGATATGGGGCTGAGCGCCAGGATCAGAACTGCGAGAACCAGGGAGGCAATGCGGGTTTTCCTTGGCGATACGGGTGTTTGGCTCATAACGATTATCCTTTCTCTTATTGCTTTGAATCTGCCGCTTAAAGGGCTTGCAAGCAAAGCGTTGATCTTCGGTGCCTTCTGCGACATTTCCAATATCAGTAACTGGTATTTTTCAATCTCCCGTTCCGGCATGTCTTTAATGGCAACGGAATCACATACCTGTTCGCTTACTTTGCATATTTCCCAGTACAAAAGATAAACGAGAGGGTTGTAGCAGTGCAGCAACAGGACCAGCAGGCACAGGAGTTTTATGAAATTATCGCGATTTCTCACATGCTCGAGCTCGTGTGAAACCACCATTCGTAATGTCGTTTGGTCTGACAGCGAATCCGGAAGGAGTATCCGGGGATTGAAAAATCCAATGGTAAAAGGCATCGCAATAAGCCGACTGGTATATACCGGAATCTTCGCTTCAGCGAATTTCGTGGAGGTGTGCAGTACTGCCTCCAAAGTGGCGGAAACTGAGGATTTTGCAACTTGCCGTAAGTTCCTGATATATAGAATATAAGATATCAGGTGGTATAGCAGAAACGCCAGAGTTATCAGTCCCCACAGTACAAGCGCGCTAATGATAACGGACTGATTTTCAAAATGTACGCCCCCTTCAGAATCAATATAAATTGTATTGTATGTTCTTATGGCAGAATAGGAAGGGGCTGCACTTTTCTCCTGCTTGGCAAATAATTTTCCAAGTATCTCCATGTAGGTATACTTATAATATTGATAAGGTAATAAAAAGATCAGCAGATTGACCTTTAGGAACCTATAACGCCAAGCAGCAGGGAAATAGCGTATAGCTACCGGTCTTATGACCAGATAGATCAATAAAATCATACTGCCCGCCAATGACATGGAAAACAGCAGATTCATTTTAGGTCTCCTTTTTCTTTTTAATCAGTGCCTTTAGCTCGCTGACCTCTTTCTCCGTAAGTGATCTGTTCCATGAAAATGCAGAGACAAATTTTTTGAGGGAGCCGTCAAAGACCTGTCTCACGATGTGGTTGGCCAGAAAGTTGTCGTATTCCGCACGGGAAATCCGGGGAAAGTAACAATGTTTCCGTTGGCTGCCCTCTGCTCTGACGAACCCCTTTTCGATGAGATGGTATATATGGGTGTTTACGGTCTGCGGTTTCAACTCGTCATTGTTATACTTGGCACATGCGCAAAGTTCGCTTAACGTAATGCCGTCGTCATTTTCCCATACATACCGCATAATTTCGTATTCCTTGTTAGTGAGTCTGTTATGCATTCTGAGTTCCTCCTCCTTATAAGAGATTTGTAGATTCATTATATGATGTTGGCCGTAAAATGTCAATTTTTTTAATTTAATAAACAAAAAATATTTTTCGCCCTAAAATCAGCCCTTGCAAAAGGTACTTCACCTACTTGTCCAAAGCGTCCGGTTCTTAACCGGCAAAGCCCAGTCCATCAAACACTTCCGTGGAGGTGGTCGTCTCATTCGGCAGTATTACCTTGAAAACATCGCCGTCCTCCATCCGAATGCAGGCATCCTGTTTCGTCCCCTGTTCATCCTCGAAATAAAAATAGATGTCGATGTTATTGCTGTCTTTGGATTTCTTAAAACTCTGTATGGCAACCTCGGTTCCCTTCGGAATTGTCACGACGGCAGAGCTCAACGGGTCTGCCGGGAACGCGCGGAAATCACGTCTGGCGGTCACGGGGTACTTGCTGCCGTAGCGGCTGCGGTACAACAGGAATTCTCCTTCGGTCAGCTCCGGCTCCTTTAGTTCCTCCCCGGCCAGCTTCCATGTCCCGATCGTATAGTCCGTCTGAATGATATCGCACCTTGTAGCCGCGCTCACGGTCCCGTCTCCCTGAATGACTGTGGATTCCCCGTCAGGAGCATCGGTAAATCCGCCCAGCAGTGCAAGCGAATCCCCGTTATAGCGGAACACCCAGGTATATGGGTCATCGCTCGCTCCATTGTCAAAAAAACCGATCTCCACATACGAATCCGAGGTGTCCAGATCCAGAAAATAATAGTAATCGGTCTTGGCGTTCGCTGTGTAGACAGAGAGTGTGTCGCGCATATATGTGCTGTCAAAAGTCTTTCCGGAAATCGTGAGTTCCGGTATGGGGTCATATCCTTCATCTGTCTTCAGGACCGCCGATATCGTTTCCGCCGTGCCGTCGCCGTTTAAATCGCGTTCAACCGTCTCGCCAAAGGACACCTGTGTTATAAGGTCTGCTGGCGTCTTATCCATAGATGACGAATCTTGTCCTTCTCCTGTCTCCGGCATGGAAGAAGAGTCCGGATTGCCAGCATCCGGACTTGTGGTCGAGCACCCCGTCAGCATCCCCAGCCCAATTGACAGCGCCGCCGCGCACACCACGACAGAAGTACCTATTTTAAATCGTTTTTTCATACTTATAATTTGCCTTTCTATCAATCTTTTTCGTGTTTCACAGTATTTATAATATATGCGCTTTGCGATGCAGAATCAATGCAACCGATTAAAATTTATAAATTTTTAAGAAGGTAAGAAGAGACCACTTATCATTCCGGCAGTCTTGTGTTATGATCTGATAGATAACAAATCTTTCAATTATTGATGGAGGCGAATGAAATGACTGACAAAACAGGCGGCGCGGGACGCGGGCACAGCAGGGGCAGGATTGTATTATTTGTGGCAGCGGCTTTGGGTATTGCGGCGATTGCGTTTCTTCTTGGGTGGTTCTTGAGCTCAAAGGCATCAGACTTTAAAAAGAATCCGGGCTCGGAACAGACGGAGAGCACCGCGGACGAGAGTGGGACAAATTTCGAAGGAGGGCAGGAGTCGCAGGAACAGCCCATGAATCGCAGGCAGATCCTTGAGGCGAAGATTGCCGGGGAAATGGAGCATAGGGGCAGTCTGATCGGCGAGACAGAGAATCTTCTTTTTAGAAATACCTATTATTTTGACCGCAGCGGAGTGTTGGGCGCCGTGATCGAGGATCTGGACGGCGACGGCGGAGAGGAGGCTGTCATCGTCTATCTGTCGGAACAGAGTGTGAACCGGGCGTACAGCAACGTTATGGCGGATGTCTATACCGTGGAAAACGGGAAGGCGGTGATGGCGGCGGGCGAGCTTATGCTGAGTCATGATGTTGATTTGGATATCACCGATATCAATGTCTATCTGAAACGGACGGAGCGCGGTTACAGCCTGATCGGAGACAGTTATGAGCTGTACTGGCACTGGGCAGACGGGGGTATCTGGGAACTCTGTGCGTATGACTGCGCCGGACTTACGTTCTCGAAGCTCGCAGACTTCTATGTGTCGGGGAGTGCGCCGGAGGAATCCGACAGGCAGGATCATATTCAGGCGGCGCACAATGCAGGACTTACGGCGGTGACGGAAGGTCTGGGCTATGGCCCGCTTTTACTTCAGGATAAGGATATTCAGATGATCTGCAATATCAGCACAGAAATCTACGAAAATGTGCCTCTCTATGACGAGAATTTGGAGCAGACAGGGGCACATTACGGTACGATGTTTTTCACGGTATACACTTCGGAGGATTATGCGCCGGATGAGGAAAAGACGACAGATTTTCTTGATCAGGAGATTATCCGCTATGCGGACCGGGAAGATGTGCCGGTGCACACCGGAGGACATTTGATTGCGATAGACGCGGGGCATCAGGCGAGGGCGAACAGTGAGAAAGAGCCGGTGGGGCCCGGTGCGAGTGAGAAGAAGGCGAAAGTGTCCGGTGGAACAAAAGGCGTTTCCACGGGTTTGTACGAATATGAGCTGACGCTCGCCGTGTCGAAAAAGCTTCGGGATGAGCTCGAAGCGCGGGGGTATGAAGTCTTTATGGTGCGCGAGACGAATGATGTGAACATCAGCAATTCCGAGAGGGCGCTGGCGGCATACGACTCCGGCGCGGATATTTTTGTGCGGATTCACGCCAACGGCTCGGAGAACCGCAGCACGAACGGAGCGTTGACCATCTGCCCCACAGCGAACAATCCCTACATTGCGAATCTGTACAGCGACAGCAAGGCACTTGCCACGAAGATACTGGATGGCCTGGTGGCGAGCGCAGGCTGTAAGCGGAGAAATGTCTGGGAAACGGACACCATGAGCGGTATCAACTGGAGTAAAATACCGGTGACGATTGTGGAGATGGGCTATATGTCCAACGCGGCAGAGGATGAGTTGCTGGCGACGGATGAGTACCAGATGCGGATTGTGCGGGGGATTGCAGACGGAATTGACGCTTATTACGAGGACCGGTAAATGCTGACGTATAATTTAGAAATGCGGGGAGGGGAGCCTCGCTACTATTATATCTACAAGAGAATCCGAAAGGATATTCAGGAGGGAGTTCTGAAAAAGGGCGATCGGCTTCCCTCCAAGCGCGCACTGGCAGAGCATCTGGGAGTGAGTCTGATCACGGTGGAGAGTGCATACCAGATGCTCAAGGAGGAAGGCTATGTGGAGACGCGGGAGAGGAGCGGCTATTATGTCTGCGAGATCCATGCTTTTTCCGTCGAGAGAGAGCGGGGGGAAGAGCTGCGTCTGATCCCGGAAGAGAGTGCAGTGCAGGGGCTGCAGTCGGGTGAAGCAGCGGAGGATTTCCCTTATTCGATCTATTTTAAGACGGTACGCTCGGTAATTACGGACTATGGAAAGGAGCTGCTGCGGCGCTCTCCCAACGAGGGCTGCGCGATCCTGCGCAACAGCATCGCCAAGTATCTGCTGCGCTACCGGGGGTTGTTTGCACAGCCGGAGCAGATCATAATCGGTTCCGGCGCGGAGCATCTGTACGGGGCAGTGGTGCGCGTGCTGGGACAGGATAAGGTCTACGGCATCGAGGAGCCCTCCTACAGCCAGATCCGCAAGGTTTACGAGGGGGCGGGCGTGGTCTGTGAAGCGCTGGAGATGGGAGGGGACGGAATCAAGAGCGAACTGCTTGCAAAATGTCGCGCACAGGTGCTCCATGTGACACCGTTTCACAGTTATCCGTCTGGCGTGACCGCAACGATCGGCAAGCGATACGAGTATCTTGACTGGGCGAGAAGGAACCACGGCTATATTGTGGAGGATGATTTTGACAGTGAGTTTTTTATGCCGGGAAAACCGATTGAGACGCTGTTCATGCTGGATGACAGCTGCTCAGTCATCTACATTAACACGTTTTCCAAGAGCCTCTCGCCGTCGATCCGCATGGGCTATATGATTCTTCCGGAGTCTCTTCTTGCGCAGTACAGGAAGACCAGCGGCGTTTTTTCCTGTACCGTTCCTGTGTTGGAGCAGTACGCGCTGGCAGAGTTCATCAACCGGGGTTATTTTGAGCAGCATTTAAGCCGGGTGAGGAGGATGCGCGGATAGATTTGTATTTTGCTACTATTTCTGATGAGAGATGAATATGATAGGTAGTAAAAGCGAAAACAGACTTGTATTTGCCCTTGTAATAAGATTATAATAGAGCAGTGAGGTTGGGCAAATTGAGCGAGGAGTAAATCATGGATATAGTTGTGTTGGCCGGAGGCCTGAGCAGTGAGCGGGATGTCTCGTTTCAAACCGGAGGAATGGTGGCGGGCACTCTTAGAGGGAACGGGCATCGCGTGATCCTTCTGGATGTGTTCATGGGCTATGGGGACAGAGAGGAAGAGCTTTCCGGCATCTTCGAGCGGGCAGACCGGTTCAGCGTGGAGGTGGATAACATCCCGGAAGTGGCACCGGATCTCGCGGCGGTCAGGGCATCGCGGAAAGACCAGTCCGACTGTTTTTTCGGGCCGAATGTCATACGGATGTGCCAGATGGCGGACATTGTTTTCATGGCACTGCACGGCGAGAACGGGGAGAACGGCAAGATACAGGCGGCCTTTGATCTGTTCGGCATCAGGTATACCGGGAGTGATTATCTTGGGAGTGCCATCGCCATGAATAAGGAGATGGCAAAGAGATTTTTTGAGGAAGTGGGCGTGCCGACTCCGCGCGCGTTTACGATGAAAAAAGCGCGGCGGGAGGATGATGTGGCGAGACTGCCATTGCCCCTTCCCTGTGTGGTGAAACCCTGCTGCGGAGGTTCCAGCATCGGTGTGACCATTGCAAGGGATGCAGCGGAATTTCGTGCGGCGCTGGACGAGGGCTTTCGCTGGGAGGATGAGCTGATTATCGAGCAGTACATAAAGGGGCGGGAATTTTCTGTGTGCGTGATAGACAAAAAGGCGCTCCCTGTCATCGAGATCGCTCCGATCGAAGGCTTTTACGATTATAAAAATAAATATAAGGCGGGCAGCGCAGTGGAAACTTGCCCTGCGGATCTGCCGGAGGAAGCTGCGGCGAAGATGCGCGGATATGCGGAGGCGGTTGCGGAGGCGATCGGACTTACAACCTACTCTCGTTCCGATTTCCTGATGAGCGAGAGCGGAGAGATCTTTTGTCTTGAGGTGAACACGCTGCCGGGTATGACGCCGACCAGTCTGATTCCGCAGGAGGCGGCGGTAGTCGGAATGGACTATCCCGCGCTGTGTGAAAAGATCATAGAAATCTCGATGCGGAGGTATGAGGAAGGCTTATGAGTGGAGCAAATTATGGAACGCGGCCGGCAGAGGCCGGACAGAGCCGGATGCCGGGGATGACGCTGGACAATATCGCGCGGGCCTGCGGGGGCGTTTATGTGGGACCGGAGGATAGCCGTCAGGCGGTGATCGTCGGAGCGGTGACGGATAGCCGTCAGGTGGAAAAAGATTACCTGTTCATTGCGTTAAAAGGGGCGCGGGTGGACGGCCACGATTTTATTCCGGAGGTGTTCGGGAAGGGGGCGCTGGCAGTGCTCTCCGAGAAGGAGCTGGATCACCCGGCGGGACCCTATATCCGGGTGGTGTCCACATTGGAGGCGATGAAAAAACTTGCCGCCTTCTATCGCCAAAGGCTGCAGATCAAGATGGTAGGCATTACCGGGAGCGTGGGAAAGACCAGCACCAAGGAGATGGTCGCCTCGGTTCTGGAGCAGAAGTACCGGGTGCTTAAAACTATTAAGAATCACAACAATGAAATTGGGGTGCCTCTCACGATCTTTCGGATTCGGGAGGAGCATGAGGCAGCAGTGCTGGAAATGGGAATCTCGGATTTTGGTGAGATGCACCGGCTGGCGGAAATGACCCGGCCGGACATCTGCGTGATCACGAATATCGGACTGTGTCATCTGGAAAATCTGGGAACCCGGGACGGAATCCTCGCGGCGAAGACAGAAAGCTTCGAGCATTTACAGCCGGAGGGGATTGCGGTTCTAAACGGAGACGACGACAAGCTGTGCACGAAAAAGACCGTAAACGGCAGACCGGCTTTGTTCTACGGTATGGGCGCCGAGGCAAAGCAGTCCGAGGACGGGTTTATGGCGGAGAAGTCTGTCTATGCCACGGATGTGGAAAATCTTGGACTGGAGGGAATGCGTGCGACGATCCACACGCCGAAGGGCGAATTTGCGGCGTATATTCCGCTTGCTGGAGAGCACAATGTATATAACGCTCTGGCCGGGACGGCGGTAGGTCTTATGCTGGGGCTTACTCTGGAAGAGATCGCGGAGGGGATTGGGGCGGTGAAACCCGTGGAGGGACGCAACAACCTGATCGAGAAGGACGGCGTGACCATCATCGACGACTGCTATAACGCGAATCCGGTTTCCATGCGGGCCTCCATCGCGGTGCTGGCACACACGCAAGGCCGCAAAATTGCGGTGCTGGGCGATATGGGCGAGCTTGGCAGGGAGGAGCGCAGCCTGCACCGGGGCGTGGGGGATGCTGTTGCAAAAAGCGGGATTGATGTGCTGTTTGCCGCCGGAAAGCTGGCGCGGGAATACGCGGACGCGGCGCGGGAATCGGGCTGCGAGATCCATTATTACGAAGATGTTGACGCGATGCTGCCGGAGCTTACCGCCTGTGTGAAGGCGGGAGATACCGTTCTGGTGAAGGCGTCTCATTTTATGAACTTCCCGAGGGTAGTGAAGGCGCTCCTGGGGGAAGAAATTTAACAGAAAGAGAGAGGATAAAACAATGACAAATCCAATGGTAACAATCACAATGGCCGACGGGGGCGTGATGAAAGCGGAGCTGTATCCGGATATCGCGCCGAACACAGTCAACAATTTTGTCAGTCTGGTGAAACGCGGCTTTTATGACGGGCTGATCTTCCACCGTGTGATACGAGGCTTTATGATTCAGGGCGGCGATCCGGACGGCAACGGGACCGGTGGACCGGGGTACGGGATCAAGGGAGAGTTCGCGCAAAACGGAGTGAAAAATGATCTGCTCCACACGGCGGGGGTTCTGTCTATGGCACGCTCCATGATGCCTGATTCTGCGGGCAGCCAGTTTTTTATCATGCACAAAGATGCCCCGCATCTCGACGGCGCATATGCGGCGTTTGGAAAAGTAATAGAAGGTATGGATGTGGTGAACCGCATCGCGGAAACACCAACGGATTACAGCGACCGCCCATTGGAGGATCAGGTTATAAAGACGGTTACGGTTGAGACGTTCGGGGTGGATTACCCGGAACCGGAGAAGATCTAAACAGTTTCGTGGTAATCCGGAATGCTCGGGATGAAAAAAGCCTTTCTGCAGGAAGTTTACTTCCATGCAGGAGGGCTTTTCATTTTCCTCTTGACATATGTGGTCTAACGCGTTAGAATTCGACTATAATCTAATACATTAGACCGACCTGAGATACACAATAAGGAAGCTATAAGGAGACATCTATGGAAAAGGAAAAGAAAAAGATTTATGAGAGTGAATACCGTTTCTGTGAAATCCTCTGGGAGCGAGAACCGATTGGAAGCGGCGAGCTTGCAAAGCTCTGCGAAGAGCAGCTAGGCTGGAAGAAGTCCACGACCTATACCGTCATCAAGCGTCTGACCGAGCGGAAAATTATTGAGAATGTAAATTCGATTGTCCGTGCCCTTGTGACAAAGGACGAAGCACTGGAGTGGGAATGTAAGGAACTGATGGAGAAGCATTTTTCCGGCTCTCTTCCGCAGTTTCTTACCGCCTTTGTAAGACAGCAGAAACTTTCCGAAGAGGATATCCTGGCTTTGCAAAAACTGATTGACGATTATAACGGATGATGAAACACTCTGCCTGAATGCTTGGAAATGATTTTTTTACCTGATTGGTCCATGAGGAGGCTGAACATGCATAATACGATCTTTCTTTCCGTAATTGACCGTGCGCTTGCCGTATGCATCTTAATTGCATGCGTTCTTGTGCTGCGCACAATATTTATAAAAGCGCCGCGGCGGATGCTGCTGCTTCTCTGGCTGCCGGTCGCGCTCCGGCTGCTTAGTCCTATGACGGCGCAGAGTAGGTTTTCCCTGCTTCCGGCATCACTTTCACAGTCACTTTCTGCTTATTTTCAAGCGGAAGAAACTACAAGCGAAACACCGCAGACGGGCAATTCACAAACCGGAACACAACCGGGCATGAACCTGTCCGACGATTTGCAGACAAACATAAGTCAGTCCGGCACACAGACCAGCACAAACCCGTCCGGCGACTTACAATATCCGTCTAACCCAGTCTATGTGGCAAGCAGCCCGAAGGCTTCCGATTCCAAGCTGCCGGGGCAGACTGCGCAGCCTGATGCCGCAAAGCTTCCGAACAACGGCACTCTTTCGGCTGCGCCAAAAAAGACCCTGTTTTTGAAAACGGCTTCCACCGTCTGGTTTGCAGGTGTTCTTCTGTTGGCTGCCTACGTTTTATTCGAGCTGCTGCGCCTGCGCCGCCTGACAAAAATCGCACGGGTACAGGAAATTGACGGCATTCCGGTTTATTTCGGAGAACACATTCCGGCGCCGTTTTTATGCGGACTTTTTACACCGCGCATTTACCTGCCGGACGGACTGGCTGCGGAATATCTGCCGTCCGTGCTCGCACACGAGCGCATGCACAAAAGCGGCAGGGACAATCTGTTAAAACCGCTTGCGTTTCTGATCACGGTAATTTACTGGTTCCACCCGCTTGTATGGCTTTCCTACATCCTTTTTTGTAAAGATTTGGAACTTGCATGCGATGAACGTGTCATTTCCACCCTTGACACGGACGGAAGGAAGGAATACTCACAGACATTACTTGCCATCAGCACCATGCCGCGCACGGTTTGCGGCTATCCGATTGCCTTTGGCGAAACCGATGTCGCCAGACGGATTCAGCATATCCTCTCCTTCCGGAAACCGAAAAAGGCGTTTACCGTGCTCTGCGTCCTGACCTGCGTCACACTGACCGCCTGCTTTTCCACAAATCCGAAGGACTCCGGCGAACCATCAGCCTCGGGCAAAAGAACTCCGATCTCTGCGGTAAAACCAATAGTGGGGAATACCGACTTGTTTGTGTTTGGCACAGAGGGGACGGACGATTCGGAAGGATTACCGGAGGGAATCCATCTGGAATTTGATCCGGATACAAAGACAAAGCTCACATGGATGGCTCCTCATGGTGTAGCGGGCAGTGATGATGTTGTTTATATAGAATTTAATAACCTTTTGGATCGAAAAGGTTATGATTTCTATGTGAATTTCTACACGCCGGGAACTTGGTCGGAAGCGTATACACAGTTGATATACGACGCTGCCACATCAGTGCGGGAAATAGACATATTCTGCACCGGTTATGATTATTACGGAGGTCTGTATCGCGATCTGGCGCGTGACGGTTTATGTCAGGAACTGAATGCCTATCTGGAGACCGCTGGCGGAAAGGCTCTTTATGATACAAAGGATGAACTGGTGTGGAAAAGCCTGTCGGTTGATGGAAAGATATACGGACTTGACGGGAATCCCGCAGTGAGCGGCATACACTCGCGGACATATTATTACGTGAATCAGGATATAGCGCAAAAATACGAAATTGACTGTGAGCGCTTGTTTCAGGACACTTCATATTTTTTTGACAGTATCTTTACCGTGGAAGAAGGGGAAAGGGCTGACAAGGAATTTGAGCCGTATTTAACGGGCGGCGTATATGATTGGCCGGAAGACATGTTACAAATCGGAGATACTCCTGTAGCTCTCCGTGTAGATTCAGACGGAAGGTATCAGGCAGTAAATTTATATGAGGATAAAAGAATCAGGCAGGAAATCATCGCCTGTCATGAACTTGTGGAAAGAGGGCATAAGGTTAATGAATATACGCAGTCCCAGATAGAAGCCGGCAAGTATTTTATAATTCAGTCGGTAAAACCTGTGGAGTGCGGTAATGCGATGGAATTCACAAGGCCTCCGTTTATATATATGGATGGGAATAGTAGCGCAGGGACCTGCATAGCAGAGTGGTCTAAAAATAAGGAAGCGGCATTTGAATTGCTATGCGCGGTGTATACTGACAGAGAATTGTCGGAAATGCTGGCCTACGGAATAGAAGGAATACATTATCGTGTGAAAGGTGAAGAGATCATAAAAACAGATGTGAGTTATGCAGGCTGGTTTGCGGCCTCTTTGTTGGCAAACAGGCAGCTCTTAAGGGATTACGATTTCTCTTTTGACATTTCCTTTATGGAGGAGAATAGGGAGGCGCTTCTGATAAGTCCGTTATTTGGAAATCCGCTGGACTACAGAAGGATAAAGAAACAGTTAGTGGAGGTCCGGGATTGCAAAGATTTCCGTTTTCCCTATGGAGCCGCCGGTTCCTGGGTGGGTCAGGATATTGAGCAAAAGTATGAAGAGGGATTGCAGAAGCTCAGGGATGCCGGCATGGATGAGGTATTAGATGAAATCAATCAGCAGCTGAAGGAGAGGGGACTGCAATGATGAAAAAGAAACTGGTTGTCTAAACCATATTGGGGATTACTGTATTGTTGAAACCGGGGTCTATTATGTGTTGGACAAAGGCGGAACATATGAGTATTGGAAAAAAGCGACTAAAGGTCACTAACTGTTGTCAACAAACTCTAAATGTGATAAAAATATCCAGTAAGTATGCAGCGTTTGGAAAGGTGACAGAGGGTATGGATGTGGTGAACCGCATCGCGGAAACACCAACGGATTACAGCGACCGCCCATTGGAGGATCAGGTTATAAAGACGGTTACGGTTGAGACGTTCGGGGTGGATTACCCGGAACCGGAGAAGTGCTGAAAGCACTCCTCCGGGAGGGGAAGAAGCTTAATTGTTCACATGGCTTTCCAGTTTCTCAGAGAGTTCGATAGTTTCATCTAAAACCTTCTGAATCATAGTGATATTGTCAATGTGTTCCCTTGCCATGTCATTTGCATCCTTGATGGAGGCAATGATGGAGGTGAGGTGGCTTGTAATTTCGTTTAACGTGGTTTTGATTTCCGTCGCGGAGCGACCGCTGTCATTCGCCAGTTTCCCCATCTCTGTTGCAACTACGGAAAATCCTCGGCCGTGCTCACCGCTGCGCGCCGCCTCGATGGAGGCATTTAAGGCAAGAATGTTAGAGCGGGACGCATTGCCGCTGATTTTGCCCACTACGTCTACTGCGACATTCACATCGTTGTTTACTGTGGTGGTTACCTCGTTCATTTCTGTGAGGGTTTTAAACAGGTTATTGATCCCATCCACGACCGTTTTGATGGAGTCGTCAATCGAGCGGACTGATTCGCGGAATTTTTCCGCAATTTTCAAAATCTGCTCTTTTGCATCAACGGAGTATGTACAGGTGACGCATCCGACAACCTTTCCATCGTCGAGAACCGGCGCAAGGATTCCCTCAAATGCCTCTCCCATGGCTTCTTTCGGGAGCTGGTTGTGCTTGGATTTTCCGGTTCTTAAAACTTCCTGATACGCCCCTGTCGGGTCGTGGAAATGGTCCCCGATGCTCAATTGCGGGGCAACTCCGTCCGGCACGGAAAATCCCTGTACTTTCTCCTCTGTGTCAATGACGGTAAGGTAAACTTCATGTTCAAACAGCTGTCTGATTAACGGTAGTGCATCAACGATCTGTTTTAACCGTTCGTTCATAATTATAATTCCTCCCATTTTCTGCTGTCATATGTTTATATCATAACAGATTTTTTTTCTTTTGCATAGTAGCAACCATAGACATTTTTTTACGGCTTATATTGTGAAGGCGTCTTACAATATACAGAGAGGAGGTTATCGTGAAGGATGATGAAATTATCGCGCTCTACTTAAAACGCGACGAAACAGCAATTCGGGAGACCGAGCGGAAATACGGCGGATATCTCACCCGGATTGCCTACAATGTGCTTTCTGACTGGGAAGACAGTAAAGAATGTGTCAATGACACCTATCTGAGAGCGTGGGATTCGATTCCGCCGCACAGTCCGGAATGTCTGTCTGCCTATTTGAGGAAGATCACGCGGCAGGGCTCAATCGATATTTTCCGCAAAAGGAACAGTGAAAAACGCCGGATGTCGGAATATGCAGTATCGCTTTCCGAATTGGAGGAATGCCTGTCGGCTGGCAATACGACAGAGCAGGATGCGGATCTGAACCTGCTCTCACAGGCAATCAACGCTTTTCTACGCACACTGTCCGATGAGGCAAGGGATGTGTTTATCGGCAGATATTATTTTGCGGATTCCATACGTGAGATCGCAAGGTATTGCCGCATGAGCGAGTCGAAGATAAAGAGTATGCTGTTCCGCACCCGAGCAGGATTAAAAAGCTATCTGGAAAAGGAGGGATTTATATGAAAACGGAAAATATCAGTGACGCAATGAATTTATTGGACGATGACATCGTTGAACACACCGCTGAAATGCGTGAAAATAACAGGCACACGAGGAGGCGGAACTGGGGAAAATGGTGCGCTGCTGCGGCTTGTCTGTGCCTGATCAGTGTCGGCGCGTTCGCGGTTTACGCCGGACTGCACCGCGGCGAGCCGGACATTGCTCCGGAGAATCCGATTGTGTCCAGCGGGGAGACGGAGCCGGGATCGGGCGGATCAGAGCAGCAGAATGCTGCGGAATATGTGGTAGCGGTAGCCTCTCTGCTTGCGCCGTCGGGAAATGTTACTACGGCAACTGCGGAACTTGCGCAAAGATTTGCGAAGGTTCCTGTGGAGGGATACACCGGAATCTATAATGAGATTTCTTCGGTGAAAGAGGATATTCTCTCCGCAAGCACCGGAACAGAGGTTTCGGGCGCTGCCGGATGGTATCGCATTTTAGGACATGAGGATCTGCAATATCTGATCAGGAAGGAAGAACAGGGCTGCTCTCTCTGGAAATTTGAGAGCTTCTCCAGTGATGAGTACCCGTACCGCGATGTCTTAGAGCTGATCTATCATGTGAATTCGGCGGATCAGATCACGGAAATTGAGGTGAATCCGTCAAAGCGCGACAACACCGATGAGGGAAGAAGAATACAGGAGGAGATCGGAACCCGTGTCATTACAGATGCGGCAAAGATCGAGCAGATGTATCAGGTAATTTCAGCCTTGACCTGCTATGGGAACGATAACTGGGATCGAATCGATCTTGGCAATGCGGATGTCGCGGCGGATACCGGACTCTCTTCCGATAATTCGTTCCGCTTAGAGCGGTATCTGTCCTTCTCTATCGATAACGGGAATAAGATCGACGGATTGAAATATGCAGGATATTCAGGCACGTTCTTTGAGTTTTCGGGTATCGCTTATGAGCCGCTGAGTGCGGAACAGGCAGAACTCGTGGGGGAGATACTGGGAATCTGATAAATGATGTTAAGCTATAGAAATCACGGTGGATGTGTGATAATATAGATGGCATGGACAAGATAAAATTATTTGAAGAGATACCGATTCCCAAAGCGGTGATGAAGCTGGCGGTTCCGACGATGATCAGCTGCCTTGTTATGGTGCTGTACAATCTGGCGGACACATATTTTGTAGGGATGCTGAATGATCCTGTGCAAAATGCGGCAGTGACCCTTGCAGCGCCTGTGCTCCTTGCCTTTAACGCAGTGAATAACCTGTTTGGCGTGGGTGGGTCCAGCATGATGAGCCGCGCCCTTGGAGCAAAAGAATATGGAACAGTTCGCAAGAGCTCTGCATTCAGCTTTTATTGCGCCCTTTTTTCAGGAGTGCTGTTTGCTTTTTGCTGTACGGTTTTTCGAGGACCGCTTCTTGCGGTTCTCGGAACCGATGCGGAGAATCTGGCAGATACGGCTGCCTATATGTTTTGGACGGTGGAATGCGGCGCGGTTCCCGCAATCCTGAATGTGGTGATGGGATATCTCGTCCGTGCGGAGGGATCAGCCCTTCATGCCAGCATGGGAACGATGAGCGGCTGTATCCTCAATATTATTCTGGACCCGTTTTTCATCTTACCCTGGGGGTTGAATATGGGGGCAGCAGGTGCGGGCTGTGCCACTTTTATAGCCAACTGTGTGGCTTGTCTTTATTTTTTTGTGTTTTTATATGTAAAACGAGGGCGCACCTATGTCTGTATCAGCCCCAGATATTTCAGACCGGACAAGGCGATTATTATGGGAGTCTGCGGAGTCGGTGTTCCCGCCGCTATACAGAATCTTTTGAATGTCACAGGAATGACTGTCCTGAACAATTTTACGGCGGTCTACTCCTCGGACGCGGTGGCCGCCATGGGCATTTCGCAGAAACTAAATATGATTCCCATGCAGATTGCCATGGGGCTCTCGCAGGGAATCATGCCTTTAGTCAGCTATAACTACGCGGCAAAGAATTATGGGCGCATGAAGAAGTCCCTGACCTTTACCGCGAAGCTTATGCTGGTCTTTTTGAGCCTGGCTGCCGTCGGCTATTATGTGAGTGCCGAGGGGCTGATTGCTCTGTTCATGAAAAATGATGTTATTATCAACTATGGTTCCCGCTTCCTGCGGGGGCTCTGCCTTGCAACGCCCTTCTTAGCCACGGATTTTCTGGCTGTGGGTGTTTTTCAGGCTTGCGGCATGGGCAGGAAGTCCTTTATCTTTGCAGTCATGCGCAAGATTGTGCTGGAGATACCGGCTCTCTATATCCTCAACGTGCTCTTTCCGCTGTACGGTCTTGCTTATGCACAGTTTGCAGCGGAGTTCATTCTTGCAGTCACCGCGGTGATCGTACTTGTGAGGATGTTCAAAGGGCTTGAGTACAGGACCCCATAACTCGCCAAAAACCATTTGACTTTTCTAGAATACACTAGTATTATAGTGTTGAGTAGACACCGATATGGTAAGTCAAAATTATTTTGGAGAGGAGAAATTCATATGAAAACAAAAAGAGTATGGCTCAAGGCTGTAAGTATATTGTTAATGTGTGGGTCGTTAATGGCAAACAATATAACAGTACATGCGTATGTAACAGGAGGGTGCACTCTTAATGGAGGGGTTGGCAATTATGGTTATACAAATCGGTACTATTATGTGGATAGTACATGTACATCCACTATGGCCTCTGATATAGCAACAGCATGGAGTGAATGGATTTATACAACATCGTCAATGGGTATAACTACCCCTATTTCTGTTGTTAAGACAACAACACAATCTGATAGTGTTTTCGATTTTTATTATAGAAGCCAATATGAGGAAGAAGATGGTGTATATGGAGTAACATTATTCAGGAGCAGTCAGGGAGGATTAGTCACAGGACTCGGTTATATGCCTACTTCCAATTGGGCGTGGACGCAGATTATATTAAATAGTCCTAATTATTCCACTTTATCCAGAAATGATAATGGATTAAATCGGCAAAAGGGCGTTTGTGCGCATGAAATCGGTCATGCGATGGGATTGTGGCATGTAGAAACAAATAAAGCGACATTAATGTATCCGTATGGTAACGTGAGACAGGTTGATAAATGTACGAGTGATGAATTAAATGGCATTAACTCATTATATAAATAGCAGGGGGTAAAAAATGAAAAAAATATTACTTAGTATTTTGGTTATTTCTATGTTTGGCGGGTTGACCGCTTGTGGAAAGCAAAATAGCGAACCAGCACAATTTTCATTCAATTCCTATATTAATTCTGAAACGATTGCAAAAAAAGATAATGTAATTGAAGAGGTAGAGAAAAAGTGGAAAGATAATACTGTTCAATTTAGTAACTCATTTACCATAGAGGGAAGGACTATTATGCAAGATATGGCGGTGGCAGATTTTGCAGTAACATATCCTGACTTGGAATCCATATATAATGGCGCGGCGAATGTTGTAGTGGGAGAGGTCATTGATATTCAGTATACGGATGATGAGGCTATACCAAGAACGATATATTCATTTGCCGTTGCTGAAACCTTAAAAGGGGATATTGAAGAAAATAGTTTGATAAGTATCAGTGAATCAAATGGTTATGTAAGGTTGAGTACATTTATAGAGGTTTTTGGTACGGCTCATTATGAAGATCTTACAGATAAAGAAATAGAGAATGGCATTATATTACAATCATTGGGAGGAACTCCACTTCCGAAAGCAGGGGAGCAGTATGTAGTCTTTTTAGGGGAACAAAAACAAGAAGGAAGAATTTCTGGAGCATATGCTGTAATGGGTAACTTTATGGGGAGATATGTTTTGGATCAGGACACTAATTTATATTCAAGATTTTGCCCGAATGAAGATCCGGATTTGTATACCATTTACGATTCTGTTACAAGAGCTGTTATACAGGAGGAGCCGATGTCATTATCTGAGATAAAAGAAGAAATTTTAGGTTTTAAGTAAACCTAAAATCTGACATAAAATATGCGAATAGTTGATTAAGGGCGGAGCCCGGTTTTGCGGTTTCCGCCCTTGACTATGCACAGTTTGCGGCAGAGTTTATTCTCACGGTCAATGCGGTGATCGTACTTGTTTAACAGGAATCCATAACTCGCAAAACAAACCGTTTTCACCATTTTCGAAATAGATTTCGTAGTCGGTATCGTCTGTTTGTGTGTAATTTGTTTGCGGAACAAATTCTTTGAAAAACTTGCTCCACGTTTCACCCAAACAGTCACCGTCCGAACCAAAACATTTAAACACTGCGTAGTCAGCAGGCTTTGTTTTCCAGACAGAATAACCGTTTTTGATAAGATGCTCCATTTTGGTAGTATCGGTATCCTCGTCAACCATGATACCGATTCCGTAATTAAAATGGGTTTCGCTGTCTTCAACAGGGCTGCACAAACCATACAAATCCCTTTTTCCCTCTGCACGAAGCAATTTCATGGGTTCAATAAGGTTCTTTTCGTAACATTCCGCCCAGAAATCAGGGATGCTGTGATCATTGTCATCATTGCTGATTTCATTCGGAAATGCTCTTACCAATGCAACAAATTGTTGACTTTCTCTGTGCTCGATTCTGTAATCCATAATACTACCACCTTCCAATATGATTTTTATCACAAGTGGATTAAACAAATGAAGCTTTGTGCCTTTTTGTTTTGCCTGTTTTGGAGACGAGCCGTGAAATCGTGAAAAAGCTTTAGAAAAGCTTTCCGGCGATTCATAGCCATACTTATACGCTGCATCAATTACCGATATATCCGTTGTTTGCAGCTCTCTGGCCGCTAACGTAAGACGTCGTTTTCTAATGTATTCATTCGCCGTCATTCCTACAATAAAGCTGAATGTCCGATGAAAATTGTAGTTTGACATATGCACGCTTTTGGCTACATCGGCATAATTGATGTTTTCACAGATATGCTCTTCCATATAGCATATTGCCTGTTGTATAAGCTGTATTGACACTTAGTTTAGTCCTCCTTGTATGCACTGATTATAGCTCATCATACTTTGAAAGTCCTGTTCGTGTTTGCACCAATTTGTCTTGTTGATAAAATGCCACAATCATATTCCTATTTCTATCAATTATAGGAATGTTGGTTCAGCCGTTATGGAAGTTAGCTCTCAATCGAAATTGCATAATCTAAAATCACATTTCCCTCCTCATCCGGGGAAGTAAAGCCGGGGCAGGCGTACCGTTCAAAGCACCAATCATCTTGCTTCCGCTTCAGCCCCTTCGCAGCCAAAGCCTCCAAGCACATATCATGCGTCTCCATCGTATAAAACTGGTTGCTGCCTTCTTTGCCATACAAATAGCAGACGGCAAAATCCAGTGGTTCCAAATCGACATAATCGAATCCCTCAGGAACCGCTGTATCCTCTGGAAAGATCATTCCGATCCAGTGTTCCGGCCTGCCGTCCACGATATGGACACCGCCGAGGTAGGCATCACCGTTAAAGGGAAGCCGCGGAGCAGTTTCCAATTGCTCGAACCAGCCATTTTCCCACCATTCGCCCCAGTTTGGGCCGTCCGCATATTTTTTGCCGATAAACCGGGCAGCCGGGCAGCTTTCCCGCTTCATTTCCAGAATTTTGATTGTCATTTTTAATACCTCCTAGTTTGAATGTTGTCTATCTTTTTATTCGCTTTGAAAATGGAGTTCATCATCATCTGCATATCCTAATTTACCATACACAGATTGAGCAGCAACATTTTTCTTTCCTGTAAGAAGTTCATATTTATGATCTGTAAAGATATTTATTTTGAGTTATATTAAACAAATATCGTAACCTTCAATATAAACCGCCTGTCCATCTGCAAGGTGAATTTCTTTGCTGTCTGTTGGTAAACTCAGTAAC
>CAZWRT010000033.1:0-29041 GCA_964636375.1 uncultured Lachnobacterium sp.
ATTCGGATTGCAGACGGTAACATTGAAATCACATGGAACATTTAACATCACACACCATGAAAGCCTAGAACACGCATTTATGAGGAAATGCAATAAAAATCATTTTGTAAAAAAGCTGCTAAAAGAATAAAAATCTGTTGATAAGCCAACGCTAAATACCATATAATGAAGATAGAAGCTGCGCTTCATTAGAAAGCGAAAGGAAGTGATACTATGGCACCAGCAACACAAGTTATCAGGAACAATGAAGTTATAAAAACAGAATATTCTGAAAAATCAGCCATAGGTGCATTATATGACGAACTCTCCAAAGGAATAGAAAGCCTGAAAAAAGGCGATGTTTATACGATTGATGAAGCTTGGGAGGAAATTGACAAAATATAATGCCAAAAGAAGAAAAACATTCTTTGGAAAAACCAAAGAAATACAAAATTGTTATTTCAAAAGATGCGCTTTTGGATATCAAATCAACAAAAAAGTATATTCTCGATACATTCAAATACCGTGAATATGCTGAAAATTTTTCAAAGAAGATAAAGAAAGCAATAAAGGAACTGGATTCATTTCCAAAAGGCTATGAAGCAACAGGATATGTAATTGAGGGATTAAGCATTTATTTTAAACCTTATAGTACATATTTAATCTTCTTTGTCGTGGAAGATTCCACAATTACGGTAATTCGAGTTTTAAAAGACCGAATGTATTGGCAATCCATTATAAAGAAAATGCAGAAAATCAACAGATAATTTTTTACTTCAATCTTCCCGTTTCGGTGAAGCTCTGCGCATGGTACAGGAGGATTTGGACAGCTGTAATTTCTACGCGTTCAATCCGGATTTCGACTGCTTCAATAATTGTGGAAACAAATAAATTATCTCATGACAGAAAAAGCTGTCCCCGTGTGAAGGAACGCGCAGGGGACGGCTTTAAAAATTTAGTTCTTGTGATAGAGCCGCAATTGTGTTAGAATTATATTGGATATGAAACTGCAGACAAGTGATCAGGGAACAGAGCAGGAAATCTTGCTTACGACAGGAGGAAATATGTTAAAAAACATGAAAATGGGGGTTGTAATCACATCAATTGTCGCTGTTATTTCAGCGTTGTCGATGGGGGTGGTGTTTTATTTTTCCAATCGAAATATTACATCAGTGCTTGTCAATGATGTGGAAAATAATATGCAGACATCGCTGGATGCAAAAACGAAGCTGATCGATGAGTATATCATGAATGCGGAGAGTCAGCTCATGTCCTTTTCAAAAGAACCGGATATCGTTGATTATTTGCGCAATACAGACGATAAGGGGAAGCAGGAAGCGTTGCAGGCTTATAATTCGGAGTATTTTGCGGCGCTCAAGGGCTGGGAGGGATTGTATGTGTGCACTTGGGAAACCGAGACACTCACCCATTCCAATACGTCTGCGATAGGACTGGTTCTGCGGGAGGGCGATTCGCTCAAGCAGCTTCACGAAAATCTGACAGCGGCAAAGGGCGGCGTATTTAATACGGGTATCCTGAAGTCGCCGTCATCGGGACAGCTCATTATATCCATGTATGTCCCGCTTTTTGACGGAGATACGCCTCTTGGATTTGTTGGGGGCGCGATCCAGACGGACGGTCTTGCACAGCTGCTGGATGCCGTTTCCACGCATGGCATTGAAAACACGACCTATTCGCTGATCAATGTGGGGAAAAAGCAGTATATTTTTGACGATAACGCCGACCTGATCCTGACAGAGATTCAGGATGCAGCACTGCTCAATGTCATTTCCATGATTGATGGCGGAAAGGAAACAGGGCAGGTTACCTATGACGGGGAAAATGGCACCAAATATTTTTCAGTCTTTAAGTCAATTCCGGAGAGGGCGTGGGCGCTCGTGATCCGGAATGATAAGGACGAGCTGTATCGGCCGATATACGAGAGCCGCCTTGTTCTGGGCGTTATCTGCGGCTTTGCATTTCTCCTGATTACAGTTATGTCATTTGTGATGATCACCGTCAATCTGAAACCACTCAAAAAGGTGATCAGCAAGATTGAAAAGATCGAAACGCTTGACCTGAGCGAAGATGACTTGATCAAAGACTATATTGGGAGCGGGAGCGAGGTCGGTAAGCTGGCTACGGCAGTAGATTCTCTCGCGGTTACCTTCCGCAGGATACTGAGTACCCTGAATCAGTGTTCGGTGTCCTTAGTTGGAAGCTCGGAGACGATGCGGACGGCTTCAAAGGATCTGATGGGAAGCGTAGAGGACAATCTGGCGACGACACAGCAGCTGTCAGCCAGTATCCTCAATACAAATTCTTCGATCGAAGTGGTTACGGGTGAGGTTGAGAAAATCCATGATATTGTAGGAGATATTACAGACTGTGCCCAGGAGGGAAACGAAAAGAGCGAGACACTGATCCAGACGGCAAACGCGATGAGTAAAACTGTGGCGGATACACTGGAGAACAATACGAAAAAGGTTGAGGAAACGAAGAAAAGTATTGGAGAAGCAATGAAAAACCTTCAATCCCTCATGAAGATCAACGAGATGGCGACTCAGATTCTGGATATTACGAGCCAGACGAACCTGCTTTCGCTGAATGCCTCCATAGAGGCAGCAAGAGCTGGCGAGGCCGGAAAAGGATTTGCGGTTGTCGCGGGGGAAATTGGAAGTCTGGCGGATAATTCATCGGAGACAGCCAACCAGATTCAGGCAATTTGTAAGGATGCTAACAAAAGTATCGAGAGCGTTCAGGAGTGTTTTGAAGATATCATCGCGTTTATGGAAACCGATGTATCCGGTAAATTTCAGGAATTTGCAACGATGGCCGGTCAGTATGAGGCTGTGGTGAATGATATCCGGGAGGTCATTCACAGTATCCATAACAAAACCTTTGCATTTTCGGAGAGCGCCACGAACATCCGTGACCAGATCAATCATGTCAAAATGGCATCCAATGACAACGAACAAGGCGTAGATGATATTATCGTCAAAAATGACCTGACGACACAAACTGCTGATTCTATTATTAAAATCGCAGATCAAAACCAGTCAAATGTGGAAGCGATCAAAGACATCGTAGATATGTTTAAATAAAGATGTTTAATAAGAAGGTTCAAAAGCCGTCCCCACGTGAATAAACGCTAAGGGGACGGCTTTTTGCTATATTAGGCAATAAATTAGCATATAACTATTCGTTAAACTTGTGTTTTGCGAATAGTTATATGCTACGAATCCATAATACTTCTCCGCGTCCGCCATGTCAAGACAAATCGTAACCGTCAAGTTTTATCCATGCGTCGTTTTCACAATTTCATTCGAATCCAGCACAATGGTAAACGGACCCTGATTACACAGGGAAATATTCATGTCTGCGCCAAAGATTCCGCATTGAACCACCGGGATTTCTTTTTTTGCCTGCGCAATGAGGTATTCATAGAGTTCATTGGCCAGATCCGGTTTGCCTGCACCAATGAAGGACGGCCGGTTTCCCTTGCGGCAGTCGGCGTACAGCGTAAACTGGGAAATCATGAGCAAACCTCCGTGCACATCCCGCAGGGAAAGGTTGGTCTTGTCATTTTCGTCGGAGAAAATGCGCAGCCCAAGCATTTTCTGAAGCATTTTATCGGCAATTTCACGGGTATCACGGTCGGAAACGCCGATAAAAACACAGAATCCCTCCTTTATTTCGCCGGTAATCTGTCCGTCCACTTCACATTTTGCGTGGGAAACACGCTGAATTACAAATTTCATATGTCAGCCTCCAAATAACTCCGGATCCGCGCAAAGCTGCGGTTCAGCATCTCCACATCGATCACTCCGTCGGGACCAAATGCCGTAGCCTCCAACGTATAACAGCCTTGATAATGGATTTTGCGGGTAAAGGCAAAAAATTTGTCAAAATCGATGTGTCCGTCTCCGATCGGCAGAGTTTTAAGCTTGCTCCACTCCTTGTATCCTCCGCCGTAATCGTTCACGTGGAAATGACAAATGTGTCCATCCTGCCACAGCCAGTCATACTCAGGCTGGTACAAAAGCTCTTCCTGCTGGTGAAAAGCCGCCATTTTAGTATCAAATACAAAGTGGATATCCGGATACACCTCCCGCAGCTCGCACCAGTGGCTCATGGGATCGCTGCAGTTGCACACCACATTTTCAACCAGAATGTCTACCCCGTACTCTTCCGCTGTCTCCCGCAGTGTACGGTATGCGCGGATGTTGTTGGCAAAATGGGAGTCGGAAATCAGCCCGTCCCACAGGTGCAAAACAATCCGGTCTGCGCCGAGCTTCTGCGCAATTTCACAGTTTGTCCGAAACAGGGACACAGCCTCCTCAAGGTCCTTTTTCTCTCCGGTGGCAACCGCCCGTCCGATCTGTTTTTCACAGTGCATCACGGGAATATGCAGATGGATCTGCTGCAAAAAGTCCGCCAGCCGTTCCGCTTCGTCGTACCAAGTGCTGTACATCATAAATTCAAATCCGTCACACTGCAATTGTTCCGACAACGGTTTTAATAAGGTATAGTCACGGTTGTTTGGTTTTCCGATCAGTGCTCCCGTGGAGCATAAAATATCATTCATAATTTCTCCCTTATGCTGAAATGATGCCAGAGACAATTGTATCACAAGACATCCAGTCTGTCCATGAACTTCGCCAATTCCTCGAAGTCATTGACGACAAATCCGTCGTACACAGCCCCATCCCGATTGAACAGTACAGAGGTAATCCCCAGTCTGGACGCTGCCGTCAGATTGGATACGCTGTTGTCAACGAAAAGGCACTGCCCGGGCTGTTTCCCAGTCCGCTCCAACGCGATCCGAAAAATTTCCTCCCCCGGTTTTCTGCATTTCACATCGCCGCTCACAATCTTGTCCTTAAAATACGCATCCAGCCCGTGACAGGCGGTGATGTGTCTGCTCCACTCCGAGACATCGTTGGATAGCAGAACAAGATCATAGCGGCTGTGATACTTCTTCGCAAACGGCAGAAAGCCGCGATCCAGCGTCAGGTGATGTTCTATGTAATCCTTCATATGAAAACCGGTATCCTTGAACCCCAGCTTTGCCAGAAATTCGTCGGAGCCGAATTCCCCGTTGCCGGCGCGGGTAAACAACTGTTCTTCCCTAAACAGCTTTGTCAACCGTCCGTACTCCGACTCATCAAAATGTGAGTAGGTATAGGGAAGAAAATTCCCTTTGCTCTCCTCGAGGATTACTCCGTACATGTCCAAAAATATGGTATCTATTTTCATATCACACTTCTCTCCTGTCCTTTTTCCGTCCGAAGGAGATCATATGAGGCTTGAAAAAAAGATAGGTACTGTCCTTAGCATTCAATGCCTCCATGATGATTTTATTTTTGTCACAATATTCCTCCGCCTCCCTGCGGGTCATATTCCGGGTCATAAAATGACGGATGCGCTCTTCTCTTTGAGCGGGGTCCAGGTTGGCATTCCAGTCATTATAAGAAATAAAATCTTCCTTTAATTGTTCGTAATCTGGCGCCTCAGGTGTGACATAGCTCACCATATCCCCCATCCGCACGCCAATGTCGGAAAGCCCCGCCTTTCGCATCAGATCCGGCACGCGCATGGCGATCGCATAATCCCTCTCCCGCCGCGACAACTCCGTCTGCCACTTCTTGGTCAGCCCGCTGTGCTCGCACAGCGTAAAATAATCCAGTCCGTCAATGTAGAGACCGTCGCATTCAAATTCCCGGTTGCACTCGATACTGACAATAAGCCCGCCGGGTTTTGCATGGCTGATCATTTTTTGCAGAAAACCTTCCGGGTTGCTGATATGTCTTAAAACCGCCATTTCAATCACCATATCATACTTTTTTAAACTTTGCCAGGAGAAAAAATCTGCCTCGACAAAATCAATCTTCCACGGTGAATTCCTATATTCTTTTTTGCCGAACGCAATTAGATCCGCAGCGAAATCCACGCCGGTATAGGTGCTGCCCTCCGGCAAATGCTGCAATAACAGCCGGGCAAGATAGCCGTATCCGCACCCGCAATCTAAGATATGAATGGGTTTTGAGATATTAAATACTGATTTTATAAGATACTCCGCATACTCAGAATGAAAGCATGTGTTTCTGGTTCGTTTGAGATACTCCAGTTTTTCATTCCAGAAACCTCCCTCGTCGGTTTTTTCCGGGAGATATTTTTCATGTTCCAGGGGACAAAGTCCGAGTAGCTGATCAACGGAAACCGAGAACAGTTCCGCCAGTTCCGGCAGCAATTGAATGTCCGGCATACTTCCGCCGTTCTCCCATTTGCTGATGGACTGAAAGGATACTCCCATGCGGTCTGCCAGATCTTGTTGAGTCATGTTTTTATTTTTTCGCAGCTCTGCTACCCTCAAGTGAATCTCAGTCATTTTCCTGCCTCCAATCAAAAATTTTGTTTATCAGTGACCTGTTATTCATGAATATTATAGTTGAAAAATGATGTAAAATCCTGATATGATAAGTTGATTTTTTTCAACTGTAGGTTGAGCTGGAATCAAAACTTGTCGTAGCGAATCTCAAAGCTTGTACCCTGTCCGGGGACAGATTTTACATAAATTCTGCCGCCTGCTGTCTCGATGATGGATTTGGCCAGAGCGAGTCCGATGCCGACACTGTCGTGTGCTGCGTGTGACCCGCGGTAAAAGCGTTCGAAAATGTGAGGAAGATCCTCGGCGGAAATGCCGGTGCCGTGATCGGTGATGACAATGCTGCAATAGAGTTTGTTGGACTGGTGGCAGATCTCAACGCTGGAGCCCTGCGGGGAGTGCTCCACGCAGTCCTTCACAATATTGGTGAGCGCCTCCGCCTGCCACTTGCGGTCGCAGACAAGCACACTCTCCTGCTCGCCGGAAATGTTCAGCTCCACCCCGCGCAGGTCACACAGTATGGACAAATTCTGCGCAACTTCTTCAAGCAGCTCTGCTATCGGTACTGGCTGCGTGTGAAAATGTACCGTGTTTGCGTCAAAACGGGAAAGCTTTAATATCGCATTAATAAAGAAGTTCAGATTGGTGACCTCCTTTTTGATGCTCTGGAGGAAATCTTTGCGTGTCTCCTCGTCGATGTCAGGGTCATCAAGCATGGCATCCAGCATAATCAGAACAGAGGTCAGCGGTGTCTTCAGCTGATGGGAGATGTCGGAGAGGGAATCCTTGAGATTCCGCTTGTCCTGCAAGGAGTTTTCCGCGCTTTCTTTTAATAAAACCGTGGTTTTATAAATCTCACTCTTCAAGACAGAGAGCTCATCGTCGCTGTTGCTATCGATTTCCAGGCGATAGTCACGCCGATTCAGTGCCTCCAGATATCGCGTGATCTCCGCCAGCTCCCGCCCTCTGTGTCTCTGGTAAAGAAGGAACACTGTGAGAAACAGGACAAAAAACAAAAGAATGGCTACCGCAGAATGTACAAGAAACCTTTGATAGAGCCTATCATTCTCCAAAATCAGGGAATCCTTGGATAAATCTATGCCGTACCGCCCCCACATAACGGAATTGTTCGAGTATTTTTGATTTAAAATTGTAATTATATTATTTGTATCAAGTTCTGGATACTGGGATAACAGATAAGAAACCATCGAATCCAGCTTTGCGTTATAATTTTGGTTATAAGATTTGTATTTGTAATTTTCAAAAAACAAGAAATAAGCAAAGAAAACAATCATAATTATCAAAAAAATAATGCATACTTTTTTCAATTCTGATTTATTTTTCATCATAATCCACCAGATATCCTATACCTTTCAGAGTTTTAATGATATCACAATCCAGTTTTTGACGAATCCGTTTCATGTAGACTGTGACGGTATTGTCATTGACATCGTTGCCGGTCCACTCCCAGATCCTTTCCAGAATTTCATTCCGTGTAACCACTTTGCCCAGCCGGAGGAACAGAAGATGCAGGATCTTCAGTTCCAGGCTGGTCAGCGACAGCGGTGCCCCGTTCTTGGTCACAGTCATCCGGTCCATGTCGAAGGTGATGTCCGATACCGTGACAAGGCGGTTTTCCTGTCTTTTTTTGAGAATTCGCTCGATGCGCACGAGCAGCTCCCGCGTGGAAAACGGTTTGGTGATGTACTCTTCTGCACCCAACTTCAGCCCGCGGATGACATCGTCCTCATCGTCTCTCGCCGTGAGAAAGATGGTCGGGATATTTTGTGGACGAATAAAGTCCTGATAGAACATAAAACCGTCTCCGTCCGGCAGCGAGATATCCAGGATAATCAGAGCAAATGTCTGCTTTGACATCTGTTTTCGGCTCTCGGCAATCGTTGCAGCACTCTCCGGTTCATAGCCATTCTGCCTCAAGGCATAACAGAGTCCTTTTGCGATTGCCAGATTATCTTCCACTAATAAAATGTGCATTTAATTTTCCTCTTTTATTTTACCGTCCTCGATCCGTATGATCCGGTCGGCAGTTTTTGCTATCTCCGGATTATGCGTGATCATGATAATGGTCTGCCTGTAATCCCTGTTTGATTTTTTGAGGAGGGCGACGATCTCATCGCTGGATTTAGAATCCAGATTGCCCGTCGGTTCATCCGCAAGGATAATGGCGGGGTTTGTGATCATGGCGCGTCCAATGGAGGTCCGCTGCTGCTGGCCGCCGGAAAGCTGGTTTGGCAGATGCTTTCTGCGCTGCGTGAGCCCCAGAAGGGAGAGAAGGTCCTTCAGAACCTCCGGGTCTGCCCTGCGGTTGTCCAGATCGAGAGGAAGCGTGATATTCTCCTCCACATTTAATATCGGAATCAGGTTGTAAAATTGATAGATTAAACCCACCTGTCTTCTGCGGAAAATTGCCAGCTCATCATCTGTGTAGGAGTAGATGTCCTTCCCCTCGATAAAAACCTTGCCGCCGGAGGGGCGGTCCACTCCGCCGATCAGGTGCAACAGCGTGGATTTGCCGCTGCCGGAGGCCCCCACAATCGCCACAAATTCGCCCTGCTCCACGGAAAACGAAACATTGTCCAGCGCAATTACAGTATTATTATCCACACCATACATTTTACTCAGATTTTCTACTTTTAAAATTTCCATATTATCAGTCTCCTTTCCTATACGTTTTCACTGCGTATTGTTTCAATGATATTTTGTCGGTTAATTTTGCTCATGCTGTATTTCATGATCGCAAACACAAAGAGGAACACGAACACTCCGGAGATGATCGTCGGAACGATCGGCAGGTACATCTTTGTTTCCAGCTTGATAGAAAAGGCGCGGCAGAGCAAAATGATTCCGACCAGACTCATTGCAATGCCGTAGAGGAAAGCCTTGACGCTGTAAAAGAGTGTTTCCAGACGAATCATGCGGTTGAATTCCCCCGTCGTCATGCCGATGCTCTTTAGCATGGCAAATTCCCGCTGGCGCAGCTCCATGTTGGAGGTGATGGTGTTGAAAATGTTTGTGACTCCGATCAGTGTGATCACCGTGATAAAGCCGTAGAGGAAAATGCTTATCACGATCAGCATGGCGCGCTCCGCCCGCGCCTGTTCATCCAGATTGTTGACAGTGATGGCCGGGTTCATTTTTTGAATCCGGTCGGTCAGAGCAGCTGGATTGTCGGACTGGATCGTGAAATTTAGAATAGGGAAATCGGAATCCTGTCCCACATATTCTTTATTCAGGATTAAATAACCGCCGTAATAGTTACTTCCTTCCCTTCCGTAGGGGAAGATGTCCGTCACGAAGCCGATTTCTGCAGAATAGGGGGCATCGTTACAGGTGCCGGCTAGCGTATCGCCCTTCTGATAGTTGTAAAGTCGGTGCTGCGTATATTTGTCATCGACGTATGTGATATAAGTATCACAGAGGATACCCGTGTCTGCCACTTTCTGATAATTGGCGCCGATCTTCTTCGCATACAGCCGGAAGGATGTGTCATCCAGCGCAAGCATAACCAGATGCCGTTCACGGTCATTGCCTGGATCATAGTCAAATTTGGAGTTGTCCGTGAGAAACACCGCATGATTCGCCTGATAAAGGACATGCGCCTCCTCAATATGATCCATTTTTAAGATATCAGATACGGTCTGGTCGGTCAAATTCGACGCTCCTTTCCCCCAGATCACAAGGTTGTAGTCGTAATCCTCATAAAAGAGACCGGCAGTGCGGAAAGCGTTTTCAATCAGCGCGTTCATGGTGATAAACGTAAAAATACTGACTGCAAGAGAGATCACGGTTGTGCGGTATTTTTTCTTTGACCGCTTGAGATTCTTGTAGGCTAAAACACCTCCTGTGCGAAAGAGACCTGGCACCCACCGGGGGATGCGAAGGCTTTTCTCACTTATGTGGATATCCTGTGTGTTCCTCAGCTGTGCGATGGGGCTGACACGTGAGGCTTTGCGCGCCGAGGATAAAGCGGAAAAATAGATGGTGACAAAGCCCAGCAGCACGGAGAGCAGAACCATCAGGCCGCTGACCGAGAGCACCAGATTCCCGGATCTGAACAGAAAATCTCCCAACAGTGCATTGACAACCTTAAGCAGAATAAAGTCCGCCAGGATTCCGGAACCAATGCCGAGCGGAATTGCAATGATTCCCTGAAGAAAGCCCTCGTAGATCACATTGTGCCGTATCTGGCGTTTCGTCGCCCCAACGCTTGCAAACATTCCGTACATCCGGATTTTCTCCGTATTTGCGATGGCGAAGGAGTTGCGGATGCAGAATACACTGCTGAACATAATGATAAAGATGACAACGCCGAGGATCGCACACAGCGTCGACACCGTGGAGTCGCTGAAGGCAAAGACTTCCCAGCGCAGGAGTTCCTTGTTGACTGTGAAATCCCGGTAGGGCATGTCATCGTCGAAATTACTCCGCTCCACGTCGGAATAGTGATCCACGCCAAACAGCTCACAGAAGGACTTCCGGTAATTGTAGGGATTCTTCAGCGTTAAAAATGCGGTTGTCTTTTTCTGTCCCATTTCCGATGCATCCGTTGTAATCGCAGTATAACACGGATCGGAATAAGGCTCATAGGAATAAGCCGGGCGTTCAATCATGCCGACAATGGTGTATGTGCAGGTTTTCGCATTGACGATCTGCTCCCCCTCATCTTCCTGATAGGGATTCCGGAAATCCAGCGGATAGCCGTCCAGGCTCTGCCGCTCTCCCACCTCTAAGGTGATGCTCTGTCCAAGCTTGTAGGACAGCTTTCCGTTGGTCAGCATGTGTTTACTGATCATGATTTCCCGGCTGTTCGTCGGGAAATGTCCCTCTATCAATTGGAATTTCAGTGCCTTGAAGGTGTCCTGATCCATGGAGTGCACCGAGGCATAGGGCTTCGATGCGTTCTGGCAGCCGGACAAAACTGCAGTCCCGCACTCTTCCACTGTCATAACGTCGGAAAAATCCCGATTGTTTTTCAATTCTGCAGCCATTTCAGAGGTCAGATTGCTCAGCTTCAGGTGATAGTAACCCGTGTCGTTGACCGTGTGGTTCACTAAAGTCGCCTGAAAGCTAGAACCCAGTGTACAGGTCGCACAGATCAGTGCCGAGGAGAGAATGATGCCGACCATGGTGCTGATTGTGCGCCTGCGGTTTAAGAACAGGTTCTTCAGGGAGAATTTCTGTAGTACATTCAAAAATTTCATGACAAGCTCCTTTTTACGTTTTTACTGACAACGACATTATTACACACTGAAAGTGACACCTAAGTGACATTTTAAAAATTTTTAGAAAAACTTTTGGCTTTCTCAGGGAAATACGATATAATGATATCAGAGTCAACAGATCAAAATTGCTCGTGCCTGCACGATAGCAATGTCGGTATCATTTAGGTACATTAAATTCCACCTGTGCGGTTGGATGCTCCACAGTGCATCCAACCTGGCTCCCACATTCGCAAAACCCGCGCTTACGCGCTCCTGCGTCTGCTTGCGCATTCGTGTTTTGCTCATTTGGGAGTGGGTTGCTAATCCAACGTTTCGCCTGCACTGCAATAAATTGCATGCAGGCAAACCATTGGATTGCAAACCGCACAGATGCAAAAATTCCACAGGGGTCATACAATGGTAAAAGAGAAAGCATATTACGAAAACATCAATATTGACAATGAATTAAAGCTGCGGCATCAGATCGCGCAGCTCCCGGCCTTCTGCAAACAGTTTTTTATCGGGATTGAGCCGACGACGGCCTCCCGCACGCGGATTGCCTATGCCTATGATCTGGGGTGCTTTTTCGATTATCTGCACGATAACAATCCACTCTGCAAAAAGCTGGAGGTCCGTGAGATTCCGATCACTCTCTTAGACCGACTGACGCCGATGGATATCGAGGAGTATCTATATTATCTAAAACTCTACGAGAAGGACGGCGAGGTTCACACGAACGACGAGCGCGGCATCAAACGCAAGCTGGCATCCCTGCGCACCTTCTACAACTACTTTTTTAAAAATGAACTCATAGACACAAATCCCGCCGTGAAGGTCGATATGCCAAAGATTCACGACAAGGCGATCATTCGGCTGGATGTGGATGAGGTGGCGCGCCTGTTGGACGAGGTGGAGTCCGGCGAAAGTTTAAGCGGCAGGCAACAGAAATATCATGAGAAGACCAAAACGCGTGATGTCGCTCTGCTGACGCTCATGCTGGGAACCGGAATCCGTGTGTCCGAATGTGTCGGGCTGGATCTGGGTGATGTTGATTTTAAAAACAATGGGATTAAGGTGCATCGCAAGGGCGGCGCGGAGGTCATCGTGTATTTCGGTGACGAGGTCGCAGAGGCTCTGGCAGACTATATGTTACAGAGGAAGGAGATCGTCCCGGCGGATGGGCACACCAACGCTCTCTTTCTCTCCATGCAGAATCGGCGGATTACTGTGCGCGCCGTGGAGAATCTGGTCAAAAAATATTCCGGTCTCGTGACGAGCCTGAAAAAAATCACTCCGCACAAGCTGCGCAGCACTTACGGCACCAGCCTTTACCGGGAAACCGGCGACATCTATCTGGTCGCGGATGTGCTCGGCCACAAGGATGTGAACACCACGAGAAAACATTACGCCGCCATCGAGGACGACCGGCGGCGCGAGGCAGCAAAGCATGTTCATTTGCGGGAGGATTGAATTTCTGCGATTTTTTCTTCGATCCGCTGTTTGACCAGATCTGCAATCTCCTGCGTCTTCATGTCCTTGTATTCCTCGTAGGTGATCGGTTTCAAATAGTGTACCTGCGTGGTGATGGGACCGATATGGAAGCTGTTGAACACCTTATAGGAATCATACAGTGCAATCGGCACGATCGGCACCTTGGATTTTAGTGCAATCTTAAAACTGCCGGCCTTGAAATCACAGACGGCATTCTTGTTGTTGAAGCGATATCCCCCTTCCGGAAACAGAATATAGCGCTTACCCTCGGCAACTTCCTTCGCAACCTGTGTGATAATTGTAATGCCTTGACGGGGATTATCCTTCTCCAGACGCTTCGCCTGCACCAGATCACAAAATTCCCGCACGAGGATTGTGTGAGACTTGTGTTTGTCCATCACAAAGGAGCAGGGTGTCTTGTGTGTGTACATGATACCACATACATCATACTTACCCTGATGGTTCGGATACATGATATAACCGCCCTCTTCCGGAAGGTTTTCCAGACCGTAGGCCTCTGTTGTGATCTTGCCGGTCTTGTTCATCAGGTAAATGACATGATGAACAAGGGCGTATCTCTGCTCTACTGAGTAGCGCTCCGGATGATCCGCGCGTTTGCGCATTCGCGGAATCATATACGGAGCCCGGTGCAGGTTCATTAAAATAACGTAACAAAGCTTAAACATTCCAATCTCTCCCCATATAGAGATTATAAAATATTTCGACCGTTTTTTCAACTCGTGTTATGAAAAATGCGAGTAGCATGATTCGATCTATGAAATACAATTTTTTCGCAGGTATTGACATACTCGTAGGGCTTGCGTATAATAATAACAGAGGGTAGGCAACTACCTTAAAAAGTCGTCCGCTTCCGGTCATGCGGATAATAAATAGACCGTGGAAACGTGGTTCGCTTCCGGTTATGCGAATAACAAGTAGACCGTGAAAAAGTTGTGTAAATCCCCTGTCGGAAAAGGCAGGGGGTTTATCTATTAAGGGGAAAAGTGTATGGAAATTTTAACGGGAAGTTTGTATTTTGTTTCCGATGATTTTTTTGTGAAGGTACAAGATCCCTATTTGAAAGTCAATTATGAAAACACCAAACGCCCGCACTACTTCGCTCTTCAGGATGGCAGAACGGGACTGTACTGGTTTGTTCCTTGCAGCTCCAAGACGGAGAAGTATGAATGCCTGATACAGAAAAAGCGGGAGCAACACAAGCCCGTGGACACAGTTAAAATCGTGAAAATTTTTGGTCGTAAAACGGTATTGCTGTTTCAGGATATGTTTCCCGTAATCGAGGTCTATATAGACGGCCAGTATACCAAGGGCGGTCAGCCTGTGCGAATTGCAGACCTCAAGCTGATACAGGAATTGGAGAAAACAGCTCGCAAGGTCATTAACCTTTTACATAGAGGGATACGTTTCACGCCGACGCAACCTGATGTAATTAGGATAGAACGACTCATGCTGGCCCAATTGCAGGAAACGGAGACAATGCAAGGCGGTCAATCGGAATAACAACGGACTGTAGGGCGATCCGCTTAGGTGTTACGTGGCCGGAGGCATGGATTTTTTCGGCTCCGATGCATAGTATGGAACCACAATGTAGGCGCCGCTGTGAATCTGACCGTCTGTCAGATGGTTCAGCCTGCTCACTTCCGCGATAAATGCCTCGCGGTCCATCAGCCCGTCCTCCACATAATTATCAGCGAGCGCCCATAAGGTGTCACCGCGCTCTACTGCGATGCTGGTATAATACTTGTGCATCTTCGCTTTCCGGGGCGAATTTGCCATTGCGCGGATGCTGCTGCCAAGGAGGATTGCCAGCCCGGTCACAACTACCGAGACCAGTATCAGAACCTGTCTCTGCACCTGCACAGCGCGCGCCCGCCTGCGCAGACAATCGTTCGCTCTCTGTGATATCCTTGAATTGTATGTTCTCTTCATAATCCTTCCTCCCGGCGTATGCATTCGAAAGTTTGTTTGGGAACAACTGTTCGGTCTCTTGAACATAATATACAACAAGAACAAGTGTTTGTCAAGAACATATTTTCGATTTTATAAAATAAAGTTGCGATCCACAGCCTAAGGGCCGTGAACCGCAACCTCATTGAATCCCAAACTTTATTTCACCGTTATTTTGATTCTCTTATAAACACCATTGTTTGCTACAACATAAATATAGCAAGAGCCTTTCTTCTTTGCCACAATTTTTCCTGTAGTGCGGTTTACCTTCACAATATCAGGATCAGTCGAGAAGTATCGATATTCGCTTACATGCCGAAGAGCTTTCTTTCCCTTCTCCTCTACCACTGCAGTCGGCTCAATCTGATAGCCTTGCTCAATATTAAGTGTCAGCGTTGTCTTTGGTACCGTAATGGATTTCACATTCGTGCGCTTGTTGCCCGGCATCGTTACGTGAATGGCGGGTGATTTCGCAGTATATACCTTCTTTCCGTCAATGATTCTGTAAGCCAGCACATAATATAAATAGTTCCTATTGCTGTCCATCTTCGATTGCGTTGTGCTTAGCTTCTCGGTCTGCTTTAAAAGCGTATAGTTTTTTGGGGAGCCGCAATATGTCCAGTATATTTCATAACCGTCTGCATTCTCCACATTCTTCCACTTCAAAGTAACCGATTTCTTGGACTTTGGATTTGCCTTTACAAGAAGCAAATCCAGTCCTTTCAGCTTCACAATCTCGTTCGCCGTGAGATCCGGTTGCTCCTGCACTTCTTCCGGGAGTTTGCTGATGATAAAATTAAACTCGAGTGTTTTCGTCGCTGCTCCACAGGTAATCGTTAGAGTACCACTGACTTTTCCCTCTTCCTGCTCTGTTGCATCCGTCTGAGTATAATCATTTCCGAGTTCGGCTTTTACATCCTGATATCCAAGTCTCACAAGTGCCTCTGCAATTGTCTGCTCAATATCTGCTTTGGACATCCCATTGTGGAATTCATATTGAGCAAAATAAGTCTCAAGCTCTTTTTGGGCATTTTCAGCCCTCTGACTGTCAACAAGCCACGTATCCCAGAAACCGCTCGATCCACCGGAAGACCCGCCGCCTCCGCTACTGCTTTCTGTAATGGTAAAGCTTCCATTGATGGTTCCGGTATAATTATTGATTCCAGCCACCGTAAAATAATAGGTTCCTGCCAGTATGCCGCTCGTGCTGCCGCCTAAGATATAGTCCTCTCCTTCTTTTAGGACTATACCATTATGCGTCACTACAATTGACGGCGACTGTTCCATTCCATTATAGGTAAGATTTGAAACGACAATATCACCGTCTTGTAACTCGATTTTCGTTGCTTCAGAGCGATATCCGAATAAATAATAATATACAGGTGTATCGTCCTCTTTTAGTATATATTGAAAAGATACATTTCCCTGTCCATCCGATGCACTCTGTCCAATATAAAGCAGATTTTCAGACTCTAAAATATCTTCTTCAGAATCTGATTTTGATGCAACAAACAAAAATTCTGTATTACCTGGCAGATTTGTATATGCCTTTGTCAATGCACTGCCGGAGGAAACAGTGGCATTCACTGCCGGGCTATTTGCGTATAGCACAATAGCCGCCACCGCATTGTCTTGATACAATTCCGAGACTGAGCCGAAGCTTACAAAAGGATTCCCAAATGTTTCAACATACTGTTCTATGCTTTTATGAAAAATTGACTGTGAAGGTTCTCCGCCTGCAGGCGCATAAAACGTTGTAGAAGTTTCGAATCCAGCAGCGGTAGAAATCTTACAATCAGGATTTAGTATGCGAATGCCACTTAACTTTTTGCAAAAAGTGAACGCCCAATCATCAATGTATACTACGCTATTAGGAAGTTCTATGTATTCCAAACTCTCGCAATCACCGAACATGAAAGTGCTAATAACTTTCAATTGTTTGGAGAGATCAATTTTTACTAATCCAGACGCTGTAAATGCATATGAACCAATTTCCTTTACACTATCCGGAATAGCGATATTTTCCAATTTCGTACAATATCTAAAAGCACTATTACCTATTTTTTCTATTCCATCATGCATTTGAACAGTAGTCAATTTATCACAGTTATAAAATGTGCCATCCGCAATTTCACGAACTCTCTCCGGAATTTCCACTGTTTTAATAGGTGTATATGCAAAAGCACTCTTACCAATTTTTACAACACTGTATGGAATAGAAATATTTTCCAATTCTGAACAACTACTAAATGAGCTATCTCCTATTTCTTCTATTCCATCATGCATTTGGACGGTAGTTAAACTGCGGCAACGGTAAAAAGCACCCTTTTCAATTTTTTTAACACTATTTGGAAGTGTCAAAGTATAGATGGATGCGTTAGCAAAGGCATTTTCACCAATTCTGGTCACTCCCTCCGGGATATCAAACTCTTCACCAAATCCACTAACCTTATAAAATGCTGCATTTCCAATTGATGTGACACCTTCTTCGATAACAATCTTACTCAATGATGAATTATACCATGGTGCAAAATTATTATCTTCTTTTTTAGGACTGTAGTCATACATATCTCCTGAACCATAAATTGTGAGTACATTATCATTATTAATCTTCCACTTTAAGTTTTCTCCGCAGACGCCCGAGACAGTGTCCGGGTCTTCTGGGTCTTCCGGGTCTTCGGTGTCATCTGGATTATCTTCGCCGGTGTCCTGATCCGGCATAATGATCGATAGTTTTATGTCCCTATTTTTTATTGTGATATCCTCATATTTTTTTTGATCTCCATTTGTATACGAGATTATATAATCTCCGTTTGGAAGATAAGCAGTAGCTTCGCCTCTATCATTCGTTATCCATTTCCATTTATCACCAAGATTGGTACCATCATTAGCATAACCCGTTGTTGCGTTTATCTGTACATCTTTTAAAGGTTTTCCCTCTTTATTTTTAACCAAAAAATCGATTTTATAATTGATGTACGGGCAAGTTCCCCATCCAATTTCTAAACGATCGACAGAAATATAAAAATCAGTCAACTTTATTTTTCCCTCATAAAGAGTATAACTATCTTTTATTTTTAAAATTGTAATCTCGAATTTAATGGATCCTTTTAAATAAATGTCCCCATCCACACATAACAAGCAATCATGTTGTTCCGTTTTGGAATCGGAAGAAATTTTGCCTGTTAATTCTAATCCGATTTGAACGTTAATACCAGCTTTTCCAATCTCTAAGACTTTATTAATACCCATATTAATATTCGGCTTAAAGCTTACCCCGATGAAGACTTTACCTTCGAATTTGCCTGCCAGAGTATATTTATCCTTTTTTTTTCCATATTTAAAATATTTATTTTTATTTTTAGAAGAATAAGATGCTTCAAGCCCTGTCTCTAAAGACGAAGAAATTTCACCCACAGCTGATGCTTCAAAAACAATGGTAGGAGTAAAGCCAACATTAATTCCTGCGCATAGAGGAATGTTTATTTTGCCAAGTTCAATATTTGCTTTATATTCTCCTTTCAGAGAAATTGAGGCGCTTACCTTAGATGTTAGAGAAAGATTAAAATATGTATAATTCCAGTTCTTATAAAATTGAAGTCGGACTTTTGTTTCAAATGAAACACCCATACTAGCATTGTTCTCGGCATTGTCCTCAAACTTATAGCTTACTTTAAGTCCTGTTTTTTGTTCATAGTCAATGTCAATTGCACGCAGAAGAGGTTCCACTTCTCCACTGCCTACATAAGTGAGCCCATCCTCCAGATCAGAATTGTCGATATCGAAGTTGGAAGCATCTGATTCTGCATCAATTTTCACATAGGAAAAGACTTCCTCCAAAGAAACTTCCTGTCCAACAATTGTCGCTGTTGTGTCTTCTATATTTATGTCGGCGACTTTAACAATGATGGTATTCTCTTCATCATATGAATATACAAAAATATCGCCTGTCTTTAATGATTTAATAGATTCATCGATATTATCGATCGTATAAATACGGTTTTCCTCATCTATGGAAACTATTGTATTAGCGCCGCTCGTTGGTCTGATTAATGTCGTTGTATCATGATAAACAGCAAAGTTTGTTGTTACATCATCATCTAAGTTCAGTACCTTATCTTCATCAAAATCATATACTGTTTTTGACAAAAAATCCTGAAATTCCTCTGTATAATATTGAGAAGTAAAGCTTTCGCAGCGCGGGTTATTGGATTGTTCGTCCAGCATATAAGCACTGACCAGAAAATATTCCGGCATTGTACCAATATCTATGGTGATATCAACAGACTCCTCGTCTGCATCTGCACTTCCTTTGCCCGAAGCCAGCATTTTCCCTGATTCATCATATATCGCTGCAACAATAATGCTATTTTCTGCTGCGCAATATGTAACAGTTGCGATATTACCTGTGACAACAATATCAAATAAATTGTAATCACTGTCTGTCTCCTGTTCCTCTTGAATCGAATTTTTAAGCATTGCACCAAAATCATTGGTTGCAACCATTTCATAATCGGTTGCTTCTGATTCCAGGCTATGATTCTGAGAATCTCCTACAGTCGAGGCCATAGCTGGTATCTGTGTCGTCTGAATCAACAGACTGAGTACCATAATGAATAAGATTAATCGTTTTAGTTTTTCTCGCATACTTTCGTTTCTCCTTTCGATTGCATATAAGTATCTTTTTTGCAGATACAATATCTATAGTATATATTTGTTTTCATTCTGTGTCAATAGTCTATTGTTTTTGCATATTAATACTTATAGTCTATTTTTATCAAAAGTGAGGTTGAAAAAATGGCAATAACGGGAGAAATTGGACAAAGAATTCGATTTTACAGAAAAAAAAGAGGGATCAGCCAGGAACAGCTGGCTGAGTTGTGTAATTTTCACCCCACATACATTGGGCAGCTGGAGCGCGGCGAAAAGAATGCTACGATAGAAAGTATTTACCGAATTGCAAAAGGCCTTGAAATATCAATGAGCCAGTTTCTGGAAAATATAGAAATGACAGAGAATAAAGAGCCTAACATTCCATTAGAAATATATAAACAATGCTTACTCCTTCCTGCCGAAAAACAGGAGACTGTAAAAAAACTGTTCGATACGATATTGGAGCTTATAAATTCTTAGCATAACTTAAAGGGGGACTGCTCTTTGCAATCCCCCCTATATTATTTAACGCGTCTGATTCCACGATGTTCTGACTTTTCTGCATCAATAAGCTGAATATCCTATAACAGTAACGTTTTTATCGCATATCAATTCCCGCAATTCCGTACAGGTACTCACATCCAAACTGCTTAACTGATTGCCAGTACACTCCAGGATAGTCAATGCGACATTCTTGCTCACATCCAGAGTGCTTAGCTGATTGTCAGCGCATCCCAAGACAGTCAATGCGGTACAGTCACTTAAATCAAGAGTGCTTAACTGATTTTCATTGCAAACCAATCCAATCAAATTTGTACAGAAACTCACATTCAGACTGCTTAACTCATTGCCGGGGCAATGCAAATATGTCAATGCTGCATTCTTACTCACATCCAGATTGCTTAGCTGATTGTCAGCGCATCCCAACATAATCAATGCGGTACAGGCGCTCACATCCAGACTGTTTAACGCATTGCCAGAGCAATCCAATCCAGACAATTCTGTACAAGTACTTAAATCCAGACTGCTTAACTCATTATTTACACAAGACAAGAAGGTCAGTTCCACATTCTTACTTACATCCAGAGCGCTTAACTCATTGTAAGAGCAGCTAAATCCATTCAAAGCGGTACAGGAGCTCACATCCAGACTGCTTAATTCATTGTAAGAACAGTCAAATACAGTCAATGCTGCACAGGCATTCACATTCAGACTGCTTAACTCATTATTGTTGCAATACAAATCAGTCAATGCGGTGCAAGCCGCTCACATCCAGGCTGCTTAACTCATTGTCATAGCAATACAATACGGTCAACTCTGTACAGGCACTCACATCCAGACTGCTTAACTCATTGTAACTGCAATTCAAATACGTCAGTGAAGCTAACCCTTTCAGTGAAAGGCTGCCCTTCAAACCACAGTCAGCACAATCGAGCTCTGTCAGATTGCCCTTTTCATCCCAACCATAATATTGTATATCGTCCAAATCGGTAGGCAGTGTCGCGCCCTGGGCATTTTGCTCCTGAATAATAGCCTGCAATGCTTCTACATCGCCTGCATTCTTATCCTTCTCTTTGACCGTAACGGTGCAGGAATAACTCTTATTATTGACTTTTGCCGTAACCTTAGCTGTTCCGGCTTTCCTGGCTTTGACCTTGCCCTTCTTTACCGTAGCAACAGACTTTTTGCTGCTGCTCCACGTAACGGTCTTATCCTTCGGAGGGTTTTTAAGCTTTAACTGCACGGTTTCACCCACAGTTAAAGTAACCTTCTTTTTGTTCAGAGCGGTTTCCTTGCTTGCCGCATGTACTTCAGTCGGTGCAGCGGACATACTCATCAACAGACTGAGTACTATAATAAATAACCCCCATCGTCTTAGGTATCTTCGCATAGATTTTCTCCTTCCGATGCATTAGAAATTTTCAGATATATTACTCATTAGTATGCACCTGCTCCGCGTTTATGTCAACTGTTCGATACGATCTTAGAGTTCATAATTTATGGCATAACGAAAGGGGGACTGCTCTTTACAGTCCCCCGGATATTGTTTGTTGTTCCCTTAGATGATAATGCAAATAAGTCCGCCGTTGCTGTCGTTGACGATCTTCTGCATGGTGTCCTGCAGCTTAAGCTGGCACTCGTCGTCCATCTTTAGGATCTTGCTGCGGATGCCGTCCTCCATCAGCTCGCCGACGGATTTGCCGAAGATATTCGTGGTCCACAGGCCCTCGCCGCTCTCCTCGCCTGCTTTTATGTACTCGATCAGATCCCGCGCCTGCTCTTCGCTTCCCACGATCGGGGCGATCTCGGTCTCGATATTGGCTTTGATCATGTGAATCGAGGGCGAGAGTGCGCGCATTTTTACGCCGAACTTGCCGCCGTGCTGGATCATCACCGGGTCCTCCATCTTGATGTCGGAAAGTCCCGGCATCACCACGCCGTAGCCTTTCTGCTCCACGGACATCATTGCATCCTTCACCTTCTCGTACTCCTCCTTCATGGCCGCGAGTCCGCGCAGCATGGAGATCATCTGGTATTCACCGCTGATCGCGACGCCGGTCATTTCGCTGATGTAGGCGAAATAATATTTGTCGTCGATCTGCATCCGCACATTGACCGTTCCTTCCGACAAATTGACATTTGGAATTAAAATTTCCCGGAAGTACTCCTGCCCCGCCTTCTCGTTTGACATTGAGGTCAGCGCGCCGTCATCGGCCAGCGCGTAGACATCCTTCGCTTTTTCCACCTGCGCGAGGATGCTGGAGGCGGCGTCCACAATGGCGGCTTTCACGGGATGGCTGGCCGGCAGCATCTCGGTCCACTTGGGAATGAAAAAGTCTATGCGTGTGATCGGAAACTCTAAAAGGATGGCGTTCATGATGCTGGTGACATCCTCGCTGCGCATCTGCTGGCAGTTGACCGGAATCACGACCGCGCCGTAGGTTGCGCTCATGTGATCCGCCAGCCGTCTGGTTTCCTCGCTGTACGGTTTTGCCGTGTTGAGGACGACCACAAACGGTTTCCCGATCTCCTTTAACTCCTCTACGGTCGTCTGCTCCGGCTCAATATAGCTCTCTCTTGGCAGCTCGCCGACCGAGCCGTCCGTCGTCACGACAATCCCGATCGTGGCGTGGTCGTGGATCACCTTCCTAGTTCCGGTGCGCGCCGCATCGACGAACGGGATTTCCTCGTCGAACCACGGGGTTTTCACCATGCGGTCGCCGTCCTCCTCCATGTGGCCGTTTGCGCCCTCCACCATGAAACCGACGCAATCGATCAGCCGTACCCGGATGTCGCTGTTGTCTGCCAGCGTGATGCATGCTGCCTCCTGCGGAATGAATTTCGGCTCGGTTGTCATGATGGTCTTTCCCGCTGAGGACTGTGGCAGTTCATCCATGGTCCGCCGCTTGACGTTTTCGTCGTCTATGTACGGAAGTACGAATAAATCCATAAACCGCTTGATGAATGTGGATTTTCCGGTGCGGACCGGGCCGACAACACCGATGTAGATTTCGCCGTTAGTCCTGCCCTGAATGTCTTTATATAAGTCAAATTCTTTATTTTCCCTGCCGCTCATAAAAACAATCTCCCTTCTCATATATCATAAATATATGGAAGGGAGAAGGAAAATATGCTAAATTTTCAGGTGATAAGGAATCCATGGCGATAAGGTATCCATGGCGATAAGGAATCCATGGCGATAAGGAATCCTCCCACTTCGTGGGTCCCTCCTTACCGCAGCCACTTCGTGGGGTCTACATTTCATTCCGGTCGGCGCTGTTCAGATGTCCACCGGACATCTAGCGCCCCTCCTTACCATAGGCGCCCATACATCTGGGTGTACCGGTAAAGTTTTTTCGCGAGTTTTTTCGTGATCTGCCCTTTGACGGCACGCCATCTCCAGTTCGTGCCCTGTGTGGAGGGAATGTTGATCCGTGCCTCGCTCCCGAGACCGATCAGATCCTGCATCGGAACAATGGCCGTTTCCGCGACGCTCGACCACGCGGCGCGCATCATGCCCCAGTTATGCCCCTCCTTGTTCGTCAGGTTCAAATACTCCTTGGCGAATTCCACGGACGCCTTCGGCGCAGTTTTCATCCAGCCGATCGACGTGTCATTGTCGTGCGTGCCCGTGTAGACCACGCAGTTTACGGGATAGTTGTGCGGCAGGTAATCGCTGCCCTCCCGGCTGTCAAACGCGAACTGTATGACTTTCATCCCGGGGAAACCGGAGTCTTTTAAGAGCTTTAATACCGATGGGGTCAAAAATCCCAGATCCTCGACGATGATCGGCAGCCTGCCCAGCTTTTCCTCGAGGGTGCGGAAGAGATCCATGCCCGGTCCCTTCTTCCACTTGCCGTTTCTGGCGGTATCGTCAGCGGCGGGGATCGCGTAATAGGAGTCAAAGCCGCGGAAATGATCGATGCGCACAATGTCATAGAGCGCGGACATCGCGCGAATCCGCTTTGTCCACCAGCTGTAGCCGTCAGCCTTCATCACATTCCAGCGAAACAGCGGATTTCCCCAGAGCTGGCCGTCCTCGGAGAACGCATCCGGCGGACAGCCCGCAACTTCGATCGGCTTTAAATTCCGGCCCAGATAGAACTGTCTGGGGTTCGCCCAGACGTCCGCACTGTCCAGCGCGACATAGATCGGCACGTCGCCGATGATCTCAATCCCCTTCTGGTTCGCATATTCCTTCAGTGCGCGCCACTGCCCGAAGAACAGGTACTGGAGCATCCGATAAAACTCGATGTCCTCCGCACACTGCTCCCTCGCCGCGGCAAGCGCCTCCTCCTCGCGGAAACGCAGGGGCTTCTCCCACTCAAGCCACGATTTTCCGTCATGTGAATCCTTCAGCGCCATAAATAGCGCGTAGTCGTTCAGCCAGTCCTCGTTTTCCTTGCAGAAGGCCGTGTAATCGACCGGCAGATGCTCCGCAAAACGCCCGTATGCCTTTTTGAGCAGCGCGTAGCGCCCGGTGTAGAGTGCGCTGTAGTCCACGCAGTCGGCACGGCTGCCCCAGTCATAGGCCGTGCACTCTTCCTCTTTTAAGAGACCCGCATCGCAGAGCTCATCAAGGTCAATGAAATACGGATTCCCGGCAAAGCTGGAGAAGGACTGGTAGGGAGAATCCCCGTAGCTTGTGGGGCTGATGGGAAGGATCTGCCAGTATTTCTGTCCGCCACGGACCAGAAAATCGACGAATTTTCTGGCTGCCTTCCCCATCGTCCCGATGCCATACGGCGACGGCAGGGAAAAAATCGGCATTAAAACACCACTTGTTCTCATGTGTTCTTCCTCTCATGAATCGTAATTCTGTACCTATTTATCTTATCACTGGGAAATCCTTTTTACAAGGTTAAAATTGTATGCTATAATCAAGTCTGCAGGATTGCGGGATCTGCAATCCGTTGGTAACATTCTGTAAATTCCAGGGAACAAAGGATAAATCAATTATGAAAAAAGAAATGAAAGAAACAATAAAGCACGGCCTCCGCGAGCTAGCGGATTCGGCCAAGTGGGTGTTCTTTGCGGTCATTGTCGGCGCGGCGGTCGGTCTTTGCGGTACCATGTTCTCGATTCTCCTGACGTTCGTGACCGACATGCGAATACAGTATCCGTGGCTCATTCTTTTCCTGCCCGCAGGCGGCCTGATCATTGTCGGGCTCTACTATCTGCTGCACGATCAGAATGACACGGGAACCAACCTCGTGATCTCTGCAATCCACTCGGACGACCATCTGCCCTTTCGCATGACGCCGCTGATTTTTTTATCAACGCTGATCACGCATCTGCTCGGCGGCTCTGCCGGACGCGAGGGAGCCGCCCTACAGATGGGAGGCAGTCTCGGAAATACGCTCGGCAGAATCTTCCGTTTTGACGAGAAGGACCGGCACGTGATGATCATGTGCGGGATGAGTGCTGCGTTTTCGGCGCTCTTTGGCACGCCGATGGCCGCCGCCATCTTTCCGCTCGAGGTGGTCAGTGTCGGCGTCATGTACTACATGGCGCTTGTGCCCTGCGTGATCAGCTCGCTGGTCGCGCGCGGAATCGCGGATGCCTTCGGCGTGGCGAATGAAATGTTTCTCGTCACATCGATCCCGAAATTTACCGTTCTCACGGCTGTCAAGATCTCGGTTCTCGCGGTGCTCTGTGCCCTTGTCAGCATACTCTTCTGCATTATGCTCCACAAGACGGAGGAGGGCTACCGGCATTTCTTTAAAAATCCTTACCTGCGCGTGGCAGCTGGCGGCTGTATCGTTGTTTTGCTGACGTTTTTAGTCGGGAATCAGACATACAACGGAACCGGAATCGCGATCATCGAACGGTGCATCGACGGCACGGTTCGGCCGGAGGCGTTCCTTCTCAAGATGCTTTTTACCGCGCTCACGCTCGGCGCCGGCTACAAGGGAGGCGAGATCGTGCCCACGTTTTTCACGGGGGCGGCCTTCGGCTGCCTGTTCGGCAATGTGCTCGGCTTTTCACCGACCTTATGTACGGCGGTCGGCATGAGCTCCATGTTTTGCGGCGTGACCAACTGCCCGATTTCCTCCCTTCTCATCAGCTTTGAGCTGTTCGGCTATGAAGGGATGCCGTATTTTCTGCTTGCGATCGCATTCAGTTACATGCTTTCCGGTTATTTCGGGCTCTACAGAAGCCAGAAAATTTTGTACTCTAAGTTTAAGACGAACTATATCAACCGCTTTACTGACTGACAAGTCTCAGCGACCTGCGCACCGCCATCGCGACAAGGCAGGCGCCGGCAACCGAGAGAATGTCCTTGGGCAGATACGGGATCGACGCCACCAGTGCCGCCCCTGTAAAGCTGTAGGCGCTGCCCATGCCATTCATCACGAACCGAAACTGGATAATCCCCGGAATGTGGCATAACACAAGCCCAAGTATGCCCAATAAGATCGGCGGGATTATCCTTTTTTTACCTCCGATGCGGTCGCTTACATACATGCCAAGACCGCACAGCAGCGCGAGGGCGAAAAAGCCAAAGAGATATCCGCCGGTAGGTCCGGCCAGCACACCGAGCCCCGCATGCATGCCTGAAAATATCGGAAGGCCGCACACGCCGAGCAAAATATAGAGCAGCGTTGCCAGACATCCGCAGCGGGCACCGAGCACATACCCGGCAAGTGCTACGGCAAAGGTCTGCAGGGTGAAGGGCATTCCCCAGGGCGTGGGAATGCTAAAGAGGGAAAGCACCGCGATGACAGCGGCAAACAGTCCGGTAAGACAAAGGGCGCGAACAGATAGTTTCATGGATGAAAGCTCCTTTCCTAAGGTTCTGAGTAACGGGTCAGCTTCTGACTACCCTTAGGACAGTTTATATCTGTTCGCGCCAATTGTCAACCTATTTATTTTTATGGTTTACTATTATACGGTGGTTGCCTGAACCATCGCATTTAATGTCTCCATCGCCTTTCCGGAGTCGATGGTCTCCGCCGCAAGCCGGATTCCGTCCTCGATACTGTCCGCCGCTCCGCCGATGTAGAGGGTACCGCCCGCGTTCAGAAGCACAATATCGCGCTTTGCTCCCCGCTCGACTCCCGAGAGAATATCCTTTGTAATCCGCGCGTTGACGCCGGCATCTCCGCCCTGCAGCTCCATCAGGGTGCAGCGCTCCAGCCCGAACTGTTCCGGCGTAATGGTCTGCTTGCTGATCTCTCCGTCCCTGATTTCAACCAGATAGGTTCTTCCGGTCAGTGTGATTTCATCCATATTATCCTCTCCGCTCACCACAAAGCCGCGCTCCACGCCAAGCTGTGCCAGCACCTTTGCGATCGTGTCCACCAGCATCGGGCTGTAGACGCCGACCACCATTCTTTTCGCGCGTGACGGATTGGAGAGAGGTCCTAAAATGTTGAACACGGTACGAATGCCGAGGTCCTGCCGCACGGAGCCCACGTACTTCATGCAGGGGTTGAACGCAGGGGCAAACATGAAACCGATTCCCACGGTATCCACGCAGCGCTCCACTAAGCCCGGATCGGCCGCAATATTTACGCCGAGCGCCTCTAAGACGTCTCCCGCGCCGCTTCTGGAAGAGATGGAGCGGTTGCCGTGCTTTGCCACTGGGACTCCTGCCGCCGCTACAACGAAGGACGATGTGGTGGAGACGTTGAAGGTGTACGTGCAGTCGCCTCCCGTTCCGACAAAGTCCACATAGTTCTCAGCCTTCGGGGCGATCGTGTTCGCCTTGCCCCGCAGAACGGAGGCAAAGCCCAGAATCTCATCCACTGTCTCCCCCTTCATGCGCAGGGCGGTGAGCATCGACGCGATCTGCGCCTCCGATGCCTGCCCGGACAATACCAGCTCCGCCACTCTCTCCGCCTCCGCGCGTGTCAAATCTTTTCCTTCTGCCAATGCCGCAATTGCTTTTTTCATTAGATACTCCTTTCTGTAAATAAATGTCTCTTCAGAGATATTTCATTGGTTCAACTCTCTTTTGAATGTGCTGCAATACTCCTGTACTGCCTGCTCGCTGAAATTGTTCTCTCTCATCAATGTGATCAGATGGCTTCCGACGATCGCTCCGTCGATCACGTCCTTTACTGCATCCACATCTGCCGCCGTCTGAATGCCAAACCCCATCATGACCGGAATTTTGGACACGGATTTCACGTAAGAGAGGTAGTCTTTTATCTCTTTGTGGAAGGAGCCCGCCTGACCGGTCACGCCCATGGAGGAGACACAGTAGACGAAACCTCTCGCGTGTTCCAGGATCATGGGCACGCGCTCCTTCGACACCGGCGACGCAAGCTGGATCAAAATGGTGGAATCCTCCTTCTCAAGCGCACTCTGCAGCTCTCCCTGCTCCTCGAAGGGCAGATCCGGAATAATCAGACCGTCCACGCCGCACTGGGCACACTTTTTTACAAACGGTTCAATTCCGCAGTGGAGCACCGTATTGTAGTACATCATGAAAATGATCGGTATATGTACGCCCTCTTTGCGGAGCTCCTCCATGCAGGCGAAGGTTTTTGACAGATTCGCCCCCGCCCGAATGGCATCGCAGGACGCCGACTGAATCACCGGGCCGTCCGCCACCGGGTCGGAGAACGGGATTCCGAGCTCAATGATGTCGGTTCCGGCCTTCTCCTGTGCGCGGATGATAGATTTGGTCTTTTCATAGTCGGGAAGTCCCGCTGTCATATAGGTAATAAACGCCTTTTCCTGCCGCTCACGCAATGCGGCGAGCGTCTGTTCGATTCGATTCATCTCGCTTTCCTCCTAAATTGATTTTAATTTATTGATACCTGCGGATTGCTTCATTGCTACGCAATTCCCGCAATCCTGCAAACATTCGGAATCCGCTAATTTACTT
>CAZWRT010000034.1:0-28699 GCA_964636375.1 uncultured Lachnobacterium sp.
GCACCACGCACACCGCGGCATTGTCCTCAAACTGCAGGTCAACGGTGTCCAGCGTTCCGTCTACGCATGCCTCCATCACTTCAATCATATCGTTCTTCATCCGCGGCAGAACCACCTGTGTCTCCGGGTCGCCGAACCGCGCATTGTACTCAAGCACCTTCGGTCCCTCCGCCGTCAGCATCAGCCCGAAGAAAATGACGCCGACAAACGGTCTGCCCTCCGCCGCCATCGCATCCACGGTCGGCTGATAGATCGTTTTCCAGCACAATTCGTCGATCTCCTTCGTGTAAAACGGACTCGGAGAAAAGGTCCCCATGCCGCCGGTATTTAAGCCCTCGTCCCCGTCCTTCGCACGCTTGTGGTCCTGCGCGGAGGTCATGATCCTGATATTCTTCCCGTCCACAAAGGAGAGCACAGATACCTCCGGTCCCGTCATAAACTCCTCGATGACCATGGTGTTTCCGGCGTCGCCGAACTTCTTGGCCTCCATGATCTCCGCGACGCCCGCGCGCGCCTCCTCCAGCGTGTTGCAGATCAGCACTCCCTTGCCCAGCGCCAGTCCGTCCGCCTTTAAGACGATCGGCATTTTTACCGTCTCCAGATAGCGCAGCGCCTCCTTCGGGTCCGTAAAATTCTCGTAAGCTGCGGTGGGAATGTGGTACTTCTTCATAAGGTCCTTGGAAAATGCCTTGGAGCCCTCGAGGATCGCCGCATTTTTCCGCGGTCCGAACACGCGGATTCCTGATGCCTCAAACACATCCACAATCCCGCCCACCAGCGGGTCGTCCATTCCGATAATGGCGAAATCGATCTCCTTCTCCTTCGCAAACGCCACCAGCTTGTCGAACTCCATCGCACCGATCGGCACGCACTCCGCAAGTGCAGCAATGCCCGCATTTCCCGGCGCGCAATAGATTTTGTCCACCTTAGCGCTCTTTGCCGCGCTCGTCACAATGGCGTGCTCCCTGCCGCCACTGCCAACCACTAATACCTTCATAACCCGTCTCCTTATCCATCAATCTTCACCAGCCCGTCCACCACGGATATTCTGCCTTTTGCAATCAGGTCGATCGCCCACGGCAGAAGTACCCACTCGGCCTGTTCCATTACCCTGCGCTGCAGCACCTCGGGCGTATCGCCCTCCTGAACCTCCACTGCCTTCTGGAAAATGATCGGGCCGGTGTCCGTGCCCTCATCGACAAAATGAACCGTCGCACCAGTGACCTTCACCCCTCTCGCCAGCACAGCCTCATGTACCTTGAGACCGTAGAATCCGGTTCCGCAGAACGAGGGAATGAGCGAGGGATGGATGTTGATAATCCGATTTCGGTACTTGCAGATCATTTCCTCCGGCAGCACCACCAGAAAGCCGGCCAGCACCACCAGATCCACCGCATAGGAATCCAGCTTTTCCAGAAAGGCCTCGTTGAACGCAGCCCTGCTCTCATAGTCCTTCGGGCTGATGCACACCGCCGGAATTCCGTGCAATTTCGCGCGCTCCAGCGCATAGGCGTCGCGCTTGTTGCTGATCACCGCCTCGATGGAGGCATCCTCGATCTTCCCGCAGTCAATGGCGTCCATAATCGCCTGAAGGTTCGTCCCCCCGCCGGAGACACACACCGCTATTTTCAGCATAATGTCACGCCTTTCTCACCGTCTGTGATTTTGCCCACCACATAGGGGATATCGCCCGCCTCCCGGATCGCCGCAAGTGTTTTGTCAACATCTGCCTCATCCACAGCCAGCACCATGCCAAGCCCCATGTTGTATGTATTGTACATCATCTGCTCCTCCACCTGGCCCTCTCTCGCCATCATGGGGAAAATCGCAGGGATCGGATAGCTGTTCTTCTCAATCACGGCATGCTTTCCCTCCGGGAGCATCCGCGGGATATTCTCATAAAATCCGCCGCCCGTAATGTGGCTGCACGCCTTGACGCGCACCCCCGCCTCCCGGATCGAGCGCAGCGCCTTCACATAAATCCGGGTCGGAACCAAAAGCGCCTCGCCCAGCGTGGTTCCCAGCTCGTTAATGTGCGTGCGCAGCGTCTGCTCCGTCATGCGGAAAATTTTGCGCACGAGCGAAAATCCGTTGGAGTGGACGCCGGAACTCGCCATGCCGATCAGCACATCGCCCGCCTTCAAATCCGCGCCGGTGATGATGTCCTTCTCATCGACAACGCCAACCGCAAATCCCGCCAGATCATACTCATCCTCCGGCATCAGACCCGGATGCTCCGCCGTCTCGCCGCCGATCAGCGCACAGCCCGCCTGCCTGCAGCCCTCTGCCACACCGCTCACAATCGTGGCGATCTTCTCCGGATAATTTTTTCCGCACGCAATATAGTCGAGGAAAAACAGCGGCTCTCCGCCGGCACACGCCACATCGTTCACGCACATCGCCACACAGTCAATCCCGATCGTGTCATGCTTGTCCAGAAGAAACGCGAGCTTGATCTTCGTCCCGACGCCGTCCGTGCCGGACAGCAGCACTGGGTTTTCCATGGATTTGATCCCCTTCATGGAGAACGCTCCGGAAAAGCCGCCGAGTCCCCCGAGCACCTCGGGGCGCATCGTCCCCTTCACGTACTGTTTCATCAGCTCAACCGACCGGTATCCCGCCTCGATGTCCACACCTGAATTCTTGTAATCCATTGTTTCATTTCCTCCCTGTTATCTAGTACCCTTCGTATCCGACTTCCTGAAGTCTCGCATTTTTTGCCGCCACCTGCGCTTTCTGGTCCGCGGTAAACTGCTCCAATTTTGCCATGAGCGCCGGGTCCGCCGTCGCCAGTATCTTTGCAGCTAAAATCGCGGCATTTTTTGCACCGTCAATCGCCACAGTCGCCACCGGGACTCCGGGCGGCATCTGCATGATGGAAAATACCGCATCCATCCCCTGAAGATTTTTGCCTGAGAGCGGTACTCCGATAACCGGAAGCACACTCAATGCGGCACACATCCCCGGCAGGGCCGCCGCCATTCCCGCCCCTGCAATGATGACCTTTATTCCGCGCGAGACGGCAGTAGACGCCCACTCGGTGAGGGCGGCCGGATCGCGGTGTGCGGAGATGATGACCATTTCGTACTCGATTCCGAATTCTTCTAAAAATTTAGCGGCTGCGCTCATGACCTTTAAGTCTGAGTCACTGCCCATAATAATTCCTACTTGTGGCATTGTTTCCTCCTTATGTTGTATGGCACAGCTTGTCCAACGGTTCATTTAATATCTCAGTGCCCGGCACAACGAAGTGCCCGTCCACGATGACATCCTCCTCGGTTCCGTCCTTTCGGATGACGGTGATGCGCCCCAGCTCATCGTAAGGGATTGTGATGTCCGTATGGCAGTTGAAGTACGCCTTGCTCCGATCCTCCTTCCGCAGTGCGGAGATCTCATTCTCGCGCGCAACGATCGCCTTCCCGTCCGGATTGTAGGTCATATTGTCCTCATCGTAGGTGTAACAGGTATCGCCCACGGCGAAGTGGGGACCGGTCTTCTCCGCAATCAGAATGGGGAGCTTGTCCGCAATCCCATACACGCGCGCCATGCGGTAGGCTGTTGTGTTTGTGCCGATCGCAAACTCTCCCAGCGGAAGCGTCCTGTGATGAAACAGCACATTGTCCTCGATATATTTTCTGTTTTTTTCATCCGCGTCAAAATTCGTGCAGGTATAGTCCGTGATCATCCCGTCTGCAAAGTCCAGCTCCAGATTCAAAAAGTTCAGATCGTTCAGATAGACCTGCGTAACGTGCAGTTTTCCGGACGTACCTTTTAACACCGGAGAAGTAAACACCTCTCCCACCGGAATATTGACATCTGCGACACAGTTCTCAAACGCCGTTTCCCTCTCCGGGTCGGCGAGCTCCCGGATCTTGACACAGAGATCCGTGCGGTTTCCGTTGCAGCCTACAATATGCACGCGGTCCGCCGTATCCAGAAGGTCGATCAATTTCTGCTGCATCCCCTGATACAGATTGTAATCCAGCGTATTGATCTTCACCGTCTCATCAAATATTTTTTCAAAATCGTTCCCTATGGAGGGCACTGGGTAAGCAATGATCGTAAAGCTCCGCTCCTCACCGTGGATGGCCTGATTGACCATGCGGCTGACCTCGCCGGTCTCGTACACATCCAGCTCCTGCTGCCGCTCACTGTAATGGGGACGCGCCGGTTTCTGTTCCGGTGCAAACGGCTCCATACCGAAGGTCTCGATGACCGCAGGTCCCGCATATTTGGGTGCCTGCCCGCGATAGTGTTCCCATGTCGTCCGATCCACCTCAAGTCCCCTCTCCACCATCGCCTTGTCCAGCCAGAGTGCGCGGTCCTCCTTGTGATCGTACGCATATTGGCGATCGGCTGAGATCGAGCGTGGCGTCATGACCGAATCCAACCCCAGCTTTTTAAAGTTCTGCACTGCAGCCCTCACCATTCGCTCAAACCCGATCGGATACCGGATCTGCACGACCGATTTTATGCTCAGATCCTTTCCTGTGGCGACAAAGCCCATGCGAAAGCCCTCGGTGAAGGTATCCGCCATCGCCTGTATGTCCGCCTCCCCAAGGTCTGCCAGATAACGGCTGATCTTATGCTCGTCCTCCCCGACGGGCAGTCCGTAGCGGTACAGATAGGCGGAATCGGACAAGTCTGCCCGCATCACGAGATCCGCAATCCCGCCACTCTCCGGACAGATCATGCGAGTGATCCGGTCCTCGTTAAAAATTTCCGTATAATCATGCATAAAGGAGTAAAGGATCGACGCAATTTCCTTTGCATCCGTCCCCTCCTCCGCCTCAAAGCAGTTGTATATTTCCACAAACAATTCCGCGTAAATACAGACATAACGGGAATCTCCCTCGAACGCATATCGGCTGATATCATGGATTTTTGCATTCAGCGCGCACAGGATCGGTCCATACTCCCCTCCAAGCTGTTTTTCCGCGTAAGAGGGATTCGCATAACTCATGTGATACCCCTCACCCTGAATATCGGAAAACAGACACCGATTGTAATCCTGCCCCGTCTCCCCCGACATTCCGGCAAGCGCATTCTCTGCCTTCTTTACAATCTCCGCCTGCAAAAGCAGCAGCCTTCCGCTATGCACAAAATATTCCCGGTATTCCTGCGGCACGGATGCCGCGCTTTGATCCACGAGCTCCGCAATCCGCTCCGTCACGAGCAAAAGCCGCTCCTCCAACAATTCTCTGTCACTCATACCCAATCCTGAAGATTCTCCTTTTCCATCATAATCCCTGCTGGTAGCCCAAAACATAAAGGCCGATCCAGCAGGCCGCATTCAAAAGCGACAGGAAAAGTCCCATTCTCGGGAATCCCTGAAAGGAATCCTCCTCCGTGAGACTCTTCCCCGCCAAAAGCACCGCAAGTACCGCAAGCAGGATCGCAAACACCCCCGCACTGCCGTAATACGCGGACAGTTTTCCTTCTCCCACACAGGAGAGATATAAAAAAGCCACCAGCATCCCCAGCAGAACCACAGACAGTACCGTGGCCGCAATTCCCCGCTTGGAATGTGTCTTCTCTGTAAACTTGTAACCTCTTTGTCGTTTTCGTCTCACTTTTTATTCTCTAAATCCTTTTTAATTTTCCCCCGACTTTCGCCGAAAGAAATCTTTCATTTTCGCCAGCCACCCCTGCAGCAGCAGATAACCGAGGATGCCTCCGACGGTATTGAGCAGAATATCGTCCACGTCAAAGCTGCCCAGCTTGAATATCAGCTGCACCGTTTCCACCAGGAAACTGAACGCCAATACAGTCACCGTCGTCGCAAGCCAGTTCGGACGATCCTTATGCAAAAGCGGCCAACAGAATCCGAAGGGCATAAACGCCAGCACATTTCCCATCAAATTCAAAAACACAGCCTTCGCCCCCAGCGCTTTACGGTATTCTACAAACCGCCTGATCTCGCGAAAAAGTGTCAAATTATAGCGATATCCGTCCTTGATCTCTGTCCGGTGCAGGGACTCCGAAAAAAACAGAAAATAAAACAAAAGGATCAGATACGCCGCGAACAGTACATACCAGAGGATCTTATGTTTTTTCTCATCAGCAGCCATACTGCCGGTAATACTCGTCGATTGCAGTCTTGATCGCATCGTCGATGACCACTCTGCCCTGACATTCACGATTATATAAATGCTCCGTCACTTCCTGCATTGTGACGATTGCCCGCGTTTCAAAACCGTACTTCACGCGGATTTCATCCAGCGCACTCATCTCCCCGCCAAGGCCGACTTCCATGCGGTTTAAGGACACCATCAGCCCCACGATCTCCACACTGCCCTGCGCCTTTAAAATCGGGAAGGTCTCCTCAATCGACTTGCCGGAGGTCGTCACATCCTCAATGATAACTACCCTGTCGCCGTCCTTTAACTTACTCCCCAGCAGAATTCCCACATCTCCGTGATCCTTCTCTTCTTTGCGGTTGCTGCAGTACCGGATCTCCTTTCCGTACAGCTTTGCATAGGCAATCACGCATGCCACCGACAGGGGAATCCCCTTGTACGCCGGTCCGAACAGCACGTCAAAATCATCCCCGAAATTCTCGTGGATTGCCTTCGCGTAGTACTCTCCCAGCCTCATGAGCTGAGCTCCGGTCACATAGGCGCCTGCATTCATAAAAAACGGGGATTTCCTGCCGCTCTTCAATGTAAAATCACCGAATTTGAGCACATCGCTCTCTACCATGAACTCGATGAATTCCTCTTTATAACGCTCCATATCTGTCAAACTCCTTATTTTATAAGGCTTTTTTGCCTTTCCATTCTATCATTGTTTCTATCTGTTTTCAATCATGAATTTCACCCCTGCAGATCCAGCCTCTTCGGGCCGTCGCCGACCTCTACCACGTAAAAGTCTGCCGCATAGCCGATCTTTTTCTCGTAGGCAGAGCCGACCTGCCGGATAAAGACATCCACAGCCTCATCCTTCACAATGCTGACCGTGCAGCCCCCGAACCCGGCGCCGGTCATGCGCGAGCCGATGACACCGTCTATTTTCCATGCCTCCTCCACCAGCGTATCCAGTTCAATGCCCGTGACTTCATAGTCATCCCGCAGCGACGCGTGGGACGCGTTCATCAGCTCTCCGAAAAGCTTCAAATCATCGTTTTTCAGCGCCTCCACTGCCTGGATCGTCCTCCGGTTCTCATACACCGCGTGTTTCGCGCGCCTCTGGCGCACTTCGTCTTTGACGGAATTTTTACACTGCTCAAACTGCTGCTCCGTGAGATCACCAAGTGTCTGAATCCCGCACACCTCCTGAATCTCCGCAAGCGCTGTCTCACACTCGCTGCGGCGCTCATTATACTTGGAATCGCCGAGTCCGCGCTTCTTATTGCTGCAGGAAATCACGATCTTGGCATTTTCCAGCCGAATCGGCGTGTACTGGTAATCCAGCGTCGCAGTATCCAGGAAAATGGCGTGATCCTTCTTTCCCATGGCGATCGCAAACTGATCCATGATCCCACAGTTCACGCCGTTGAATTTGTTTTCCGAAAACTGGCCTATCAGCGCCAGCTCCTGATTCGTCACCTCAAAGCTGAACAGATCCCTCAGAATAAATCCGGTCAGCACCTCCACCGACGCGGAGGAAGATAGCCCCGAACCGTTCGGAATATTGCCAAACAGCAGGAGATCCATGCCATAGTCCACCTGCATGCCCTTCTCGCCGAACGCCCACATCACTCCCTTTGGATAGTTTGTCCAGTCCGCATCCTTTTCAGGCTTTAAATTTTCCACTGAGGACTCGATCACGCCGAGCGTATCGAAATTCATGGAATAAAAGCGCAGCTTTTTGTCCGCTCGCTTTCTCGCCGCCCCGTAGGTTCCGATCGTCAGCGCGCAGGGGAAGACGTGGCCGCCGTTGTAGTCCGTGTGCTCCCCGATCAGGTTCACCCGCCCCGGCGCGAAATAATACCGGATGTCCCCCTCTCCCCCGAAAATTTCTTTGAATTTCTCCGATACCTCATGCTCTATCATATTATCTCTCCTTTTTCTCAATCCTTACACTCCGCAAAAACAGAATGTAAACACTTTTTTCTCCGTCACGTCCAGAAGATATTCCGGGTGGACTCTTGCTCCCCAGCTGTCATCTCCGGAGACACCCATCTGCTGCTGTGCAATCCGAGCCACCGTGTAGTGCACCGACGGCAGCTCGAAAGCATGCTCTGCGCTCTCGATTTCATGGGGCGTGTAATGCTGCACATTTACAGACATCTCATCCCCGAAAAAGATCATGCCCCTGCCCTTTAAATCCATAACCTTCGCATAGCGCACCCCGCACTTGTTGCCGCACTCCTGCGGAACGAGATATTCCGCCAGATTGTCGCTCACCTTGTTGCGGTAAATGCCGATTTTTCCGCCCCTCCTGCGATCCTCGTAGGTCTCCGCCGCGCCGAGCCCGTACCACTCCAGATTGTCATAATCCGCATCCATTTTGAACATCATGCCAAACTCCGGCATATCGCCGAGCTCCTTCACCGGATCATAGCTCAATGTCACCTCCACCGTACCGTCCGCAAAAACGCGGTAGCTCACGCTGCAGGTGCCCTCCGGCGTGGTGGGCATCACATAGCTGTAGGTCAGGCGCACGCTGTCCGCAAGCTCCTCGATTTCCGGCGCAAAATGCTCTCCGCCCGATGTGAGATACAGGCTCGCAATCTTCCACTGCGCATATCGCTGCGGCATGCGGTTTCCCCTGTCATTGCTCACCGGAGCCCTCCAGAAATTGGGCATTGGACGGTTCACAAGCATCTCTTTCCCGCCGTACACGTAAGAGATCATGCCGCCCCCGAACGCGGAGAACATCGCGCGGAAATTGTCGCCGGAAACTCCGATGTTGTTGATCCCCCGCACCACGACCGGCGCTCCGCCGCAGCAATAGGGCTTCACCTCGCGCTTATAGATCTGCTGCCCGAACGCTACTTCATGTCCCGCCTTCGCCCAAAGCTCATCCTCCGCGAGCACGAAGGAAACGATCACCGAAAACTCGTACTCCTGTCTGCCGAGCGACCTTGCCCCCTCCTGCAGGGAGAGCATGGTCTGCTCCAGCTCATCCGGCAGGTCAAACCACGCGTCGGACAGTGGCTCCACAGACAGCTTTTTACACTGTCTGAACACCTCTTCGCCGTCTGCAAGCAAAATTATGTGCGCATCATAGTCCTCCGTGTTCCGGAACAGATTTTTGTTGATGACACGGTATTTTCCATCCTCAAATTCCACCGAAATATTCTGATAGTTGAACTTGACCTCCTGCATTTTCGGAGAGGGCAGGCGCTCTCCGCCGTAGGCAATGCCGTTGCCGCTGAAATCGCCGTCGGTGGGGCGGTCTCCGAAATCCCCTCCATAAGCCAAAAACCACTCGCCGTAACGGTTCTTTTTATAGATGGACTGATCGATATAATCCCAGATAAAACCACCCTGATAACGCGGCTCACGATCGGTTAAGTCTGTGTACTTGTGCATACCGCCGCAGGAGTTGCCCATGGCGTGTGTGTACTCACAGCAGATGAACGGTTTTTCCTTATGATCCTTTAAAAACTGCTCGATCCCCGCCACGGGAGTGTACATCTGACTCTCCATGTCGCTGGTGTCCGGATAGCTCCGGTCGTGGCAGATTCCCTCGTAGTGCACCAGCCGATGCGGGTCAAGCTCATGGAACAGGCGGGACATCTCATGGATGACACTGCCGCCGTTGGACTCGTTTCCACAGGACCAGATCAGAATCGACGGATGGTTCTTGTCCCTCTGATAGCAGGAGTTCACGCGGTCGAGCAGCAGCGGCTGCCATTTCTTATTGTTTTTCGGCACGATGTAATCTTCTCCGGTGACTCCTCTCCAGATGCCGTCCCATGTGCCGTGAGTCTCCATATTGTTCTCCGCGATCAGATAGAGTCCGCACTCATCACACAGCTCATAGAGCAGCGTGTCGTCCGGATAGTGGCTGGTGCGGATCGCGTTAATATTGTTCTGTTTCATGGTTACAACATCTTTTATCACTTCCTCGCGGTTCGGAACACGTCCGGTGCGGGAGGAAAATTCGTGCCGGTTGACGCCCTTAAAGACAATGCGCCTGCCGTTTATGCACATGATTCCGTCCTTCATCTCAAAACGGCGGAACCCGATACGCTCGCGGACCACCTCAATCACTTCCCCTGCGGCGTTCTTCAAACGGATCAGCAGATCATAGAGATTGGGCTCCTCCGCGCTCCAGAGGTCCGGATTCAAAACCGTACAGGTTCCGGACACCGGTACCGGCTCCTCTCCCGCAGAAAATTCCTGGCATAGGGAGACAACCTCCTCCTCGTTCCGGAAGAGCACACACTCCGCACTGCCCGTTCCGGTAACCAGAAGCTTCACATCAAGTCTGCCCTCGGCAAACGAATCGCTGAGTGTCGGGACAAGGCTCACATCCCACACATGAACCTCCGGCAGCGCCATGAGGTACACGCTGCGATAGATACCGGAAAAGCGGAAAAAGTCCTGATCCTCACACCAGCTTCCCGCCGTCCATTTCCATACCCGCACAGCCAGCTTATTCTCCCCCTCCTTCAAATACGGCGTAAGCTCAAATTCCGCCGGGTCAAAGGAGTTCTCACTGTATCCGACATAGTTGCCGTTCAGCCACAACGCAAAGGCGCTCTCCACGCCCTGGAAGGAGATGACGATCCTCTTTCCGCGCATGCGCTCAGGCAGCGTGAAATATTTGACATAGCTTGCCACCGGATTAAACTTCTCGGGCACCTCCCCGGGGGTTAACCGCTCGGTACCGTCCCACGGGTAGGTCACATTCGTATAGTGCGGCACTCCCCAGCCTTCCATCTGGATATGGGCCGGTACACGGATCTCTCCCCACGGCCTGCAGTCATATTCTTCCCTCTCAAAGCCCTCCACCGCCTGCGCGGTGTTGACGGCATAGGAAAATTTCCAGATTCCATCCAGACTCATGCGGTAACTGCTCTCTCTCAGCAGCATTTCCTCCTCTGTGGCACAGCACAGATGGGAGGAGCGGGCAGGCAGACGGTTCTGCGCAAACCTCTCTGTATCCTTCAAAATACTGTCGTCAAACTGTATCATATAGCACCAACCTTTCCTCTTTGCAGAAGCATTTTTCCATCTCTGTACCATTTTACAGTACCTTTCCTCACTTGTAAAGGTTTGTCTTATACATAAAAATATCAACAAAAGAATTGGATGTTACGGGGGAAATTATTAAGAAATTCATAAATTTCATTAACATTTAATGAGAAGTATTGCCGTAAAAATGTGGTAGTGCTATAATCGGTTTCGAAAAGAGGCATAAAACTGCCATGAAAGGAGAATTGTAATGATCCGTCTGTACGGTCAGTTTAAATCCGGCCTGCTCCGGGTATATGAAAATTACAAACATCTGTTGCTTTTACTGTATTTCCCGGTGTATCTGCTCTGGTTTGGCTATCTGGAAAAAAAGATCACCACTCATTTTCACGTCATACACGTCATGGCAGATGATTACATCCCCTTCTGCGAGTATTTCGTGATCCCCTACCTGCTGTGGTTTTTCTATGTGGCATGGGGCATTATCTACATGGCAAAGAACAATAAAGCCGACTATTACAAGCTGTGTGCGTTCCTTTTCACCGGCATGACCATATTTTTGATCATATCCACGGTTTACCCGAACGGACATTATCTGCGCCCGCAGTATTTCGCACACCACAACTTATTTACTACGCTCTGCGGGGCCCTGTACTCCAGCGATACTCCGACGAATCTGTTCCCGAGTATCCATGTGTACAACTCCATCGGAATTCACCTCGCGGTGATGCAGAACCGCGAGCTCAAAAGCAACAAAACCATCCAGATGCTGTCCTTCCTTCTCATGGCCAGCATTGTCCTTGCGACCATGTGCATCAAGCAGCACTCCGTGTTTGATGTGACAACGGCGCTGATCCTGTCGTTTATTATGTACCGGATTGTCTACCGTCGCAACTGGTCTCATGCACCAGCATCACAGCCGCCTAAGAACTGGCTGTTTCTGCGGTAAAGAACCAGATTGTGGTAAAGAGCCGTAACTATGCATATTCTGCATGGTTACGGTTCTTCTTTTTCCGCTTTCCGCTCAATCGCATGACGGAATATCAAATCCATCATTTCGTACAGCTCTTTCTGATTCTTCTGCTGCGCAGTGAACTCCCCAATCAGGTCATCCATCTGCATTCGGTTGCGCTCTCCGGACTTTATGATCTCCTCATCCGCATTCTTTAAAATCATCACCTGGTTTTTCAGGTTGACCGTTTGATCAGCAAGCCCGTTTGCCCGCTCTTTTTCTGTTTTTCTTGCAAGCGCATCACATGATTTCATGACCTTGGCGGCCGTCACATTGTTTTCGCGGAGAAGGCGCACCACAAGATGAACCTGTTCCTCCAGCTCATTGATCCGATTCTGCGACTGTTCCAGCTTTGTGCGCAGATTCAACACCGCTTTGTCGTAATTCGAGGCGAGCGCCCGTATCTCCTCCGCGGCCGACACAAACTGCCTCCCGGGATCTCCCATCCTCCCGGCCTCAATCGCCGCACCGAGTGCCAACACCCCCATCTGCTTCGAGGCATCCGCCATCTCATCCAGACTCTGGACAAAGGACTGATTCTGCCCCTTGAGATTGGCGGAGCAATCACTCAGGCGTTTGGACGGAGAGGTAAAATGCTTATTCTCCTCCACAAGCACCGCCAGCTCCTTCGAGAAACTCCGGATCTCTTTGCTGATCGCAAACTGCCACTCTTCGTTCTGCCTGATGAGGTCCCGATACTCGTTCAGCTGACGGATGAGCTCCGCCTCCACGTTGGCACACCCCTCCGCAAGCGCGACGGCATTTTTCATGTTCTCCCTGACCTGCTGCACATCAGCATCTACCTGACGATAGGACGCGTCGATCTCCGCCACATCCGCTGCATAAACGTCTTTCTTCTCCTCAAGCTGAGAAAAAAAACTGTCATCAAGCTCCACTTGAACCTTCAGTCTCTCAATCTCCTCCTGATTGACTTTGCCCTTACCAAACACGAATATCCCTCCCAACAAAAAAACTAACACCTTAAGTATACACAAAAATTTCCAAAACTACAACTGTCAACGATAGTATTTTATCTCTAGCTGCAGTGACTCGCGCCCCCCATAGAAATTGATCTGCGGCGAATACACGACAGAGAGGCGGATTCCGTTTTCCCTCCCGCACAGCGCATGCTCCACAGCATCGGCTCCAAACTGTTCCCGCAGGTAATCCATAAAAACGGGAATATCTCCGAAATAGATGCCGGGCACCGGCGTCCCATGCTCCGACACGAGAGACAGGCGCAGGACGTTCTGATTTTTCCCGAGCAGCCACATCCGGCTGACCGAGAGATTCCGATCCGCAAACAGCGGCTTGGGATTATCCCTGCCAAAGGGCGCAAGAAGCTCAAATTCCCGCACCAGATCGCAGGTCACATAGTCCGTCGGCATCGGCACATCGATATGTATCTTTTCCTCGAGCTGTTCCTCGGTGAGCGTACACTGTTCGTTGAGCCGCCGCCGGAGCTCTCCGACACACTCCTGTGGCAGTGTCACTCCCGCCGCCATGGGATGTCCCCCAAATTTATGCAGAAGATCCTTACATAAGCACAGCTCTTCGTACATCGAGTAACCGTCGATCGAGCGCCCGCTGCCCTTTACCATTTTCTGCGCACCACATGCGTCCCATGTCTCCTCGGCGCCCGCCCTTGTCAGGATAAATGTCGGGCGGTAATAGTGCTCCCGAATACGTCCGGCAATAATTCCTGCAATGCTCTCATGTACTTCAGGCAAAAAAAGCACCAGCACCGGGTCGCTTTTGCCTTCTTTCCCGTCCACAAGCTCCTTCGCCTTCTCCACCCCCAGCCTCGTCAGCTCTTTCCGCTCCGAGTTCAGCGTCACAAGCTCCCCGACGATTTCCACCGCCGTCCGCTCATCGTCCGTCAGAAAAAGCTCCAGCGCACGTCTCGCCGTATCCAGGCGCCCCGCCGCATTGATGCATGGTCCCAGCACAAACCCAAAGTGATAGCAGTCAATCTGCTCCGGCGCGAGCCCGCACTGCGCTATGAGCGCACGCATCCCAATACTTTTCGTGCGGTGAATCCGCGCAAGCCCCTCCTTCACCAGAATGCGGTTCTCCCCTGTCAGCGGCATAATGTCTCCGACCGTTGCAAACGCCACATTTTCCAGAAACTCCATCGCACTCTCTTCGGGAAGCTGAAATTTCTCGTACAGAAGAACGATCATCTTCCACGCCACTGCCGCGCCGCACAGATTTTTGTACGGATACCCGCACTCCTCCTGATGTGGATTTACGACCGCATCCGCCTCACTCGCCAGATAATGCTTTTCCCCCTCCCGCTCATCGAACGGGAGCTCGTGGTGATCTGTCACCAGCACGGTCATGCCATGGCGTTTCGCATAGGCAATCTCATCAATGGCGGCAATTCCGTTGTCACAGGTCAGGATGGTGTCCACTCCATCCTCCAGCGCCACCTCGATCAGATGGATATTAAGGCCATACCCGTCTGTAATGCGGTTCGGGATCGCGACACTGACCTCTGCCCCGCACCGGGAGAGCCCCCGAAACAGGATGAAACTCGACATGACGCCGTCAATGTCATAATCGCCAATCACGCGGATCTTCTCTTTATGCGCGATTTTCTCGGCCAGAATATCCACGAGCTTATCTCCGTCCTTAAAAAGGTGCGGGTTGCATAGATCCGCCGTCCCGCCTGAGAGGAAGCTTCGCATGCCCTCTTCGTCGGTCAGCCCGCGGTTCACGAGCAGGCGGGCCGTGACCTGATCGATTCCGAGACTCTCCCCGATCTGCTTAAAATCCGCTCTTTTGCTTTTCACCATCCACTGTGCCATACGCACTCCCGCTCCTCTTTCGCAATCCATTAACGTATATCCAGTATAACACAGATTTTATCTCTTATGAACCAGTATTTTGGAAACAATGCAAAGCCAGGTGCATATGATAACGTGAGAGCTAAAAAAGGAATTCGTATGGATCAGCAACCAAACAGGAACGACAATATCGATAAAGGAACGCTTCAGGTACATCTGTTCAACCAGTCCAACGGCAATCCCATAGAAGGTGCAAAAATCGTTCTCTCTTACACCGGCAATCCGTCACAGACACTGGAGGAGGTGACTACCGATGATTCTGGAAACACAGAAACGATTACGCTTGACACTCCGCCGCTGGAATATTCCATGGAGCCGAACGAAAACCAGCCATACGCGGAGTACACCATTCAAGTGCAGGCCCCGGGATATCGGGACATTACGATTTCAGCGATCGATGTCCTGCCTGGCGAAAAAGCTATTCAAGAAGTAGAGATGGAGGCGCAGGATGCTCCCGGCAACCAGTATGAAGATATCGTGATCCAGCCCCACACACTTTTTGCGGAGTATCCCCCAAAGATCCCGGAAGATGAAATCAAGCCTGTCTCCGAAACCGGTGAGATCGTTTTAAGCCGCGTCGTCATTCCGGAGTATATCGTAGTGCACGACGGTTCACCGGGTGACACTACTGCAACCAACTACTACATCCGCTACCGCGACTACATCAAGAACGTTGCTTCCAGCGAGATCTATGCCACCTGGCCTGATGCTACCATACGCGCCAATGTGCTCGCCATTATGTCCTTTACACTGAACCGGGTATACACGGAATGGTATCGCGGCAAAGGCTACAATTTCACGATTACCTCATCCACTGCCTATGACCATAAATTTATGTACGGCCGCAATTTCTTTCAGAGTATTTCTACGGTGGTAGATGAAATGTTCGAGAATTATTTGTCCCGCCCGAATGTGCGCCAGCCGATTCTGACCCAGTACTGTGACGGCCAGCGGGTGACCTGCCCGAACTGGATGACCCAGTGGGGCAGCAAATATCTGGGCGACCAGGGCTACTCGGCAATCGAGATTCTGCGCAACTATTACGGCAGCAGCATCTATATTAACACCGCACAGGCAGTCTCCGGCGTCCCCTCCTCCTGGCCCGGCTACGACTTACAGCTCGGCTCCACCGGGGACAAAGTCCGCCAGATGCAGGAACAGCTCGCCCGGATTTCCCAGTCCTATCCGGCGATCCCGACAGTTACCGCAGACGGAATCTTCGGCAGCCGCACAAAGGAGGCCGTACAAAAATTCCAGTCGGTCTTCGGCCTTCCCGCCACCGGAATTGTAGACTATCCGACCTGGTATAAAATTTCCGATATTTATGTGGGCGTTTCGCGAATTGCGGAGTTGCGTTAAAGGACTTTTTTGCGTATAATGAAAGAAAAAAGTTACTATTCACAGCCACATGAAAATCAGCGAACAGCTTCGCCAAGCTTGCTTGCAAGAAGCTGTTGGATGGTTTTCGTGTGACTGGAATCAGTCACTCCACCCACATAAGCAAAAGGTTGAGCTGCAACGCAGCGTCAGACAGCTTTGCTGGCTGCTTTTGCGCATGATGTGTGTGGAGTGGCTGTGAATAGTAACAGAAAAAACAGGAGGAACATAAGATGCATACCTTTCAACCATATCCACTTGATATGCTCGAGCTCAACCCCTTCACCAAAATCGGAAATGAATGGGCTCTGATAACCGCAGGCGATAAGGCAAAGCTGAACACCATGACCGTGAGCTGGGGCGGCATGGGAGTTCTGTGGGGCAAAAAGGTTCTATACATTTTTATCCGTGATTCGCGGTACACGAAGGAGATTTTAGACTCTCACGAATTCTTCTCTGTCTCCTTCCTGGGTGAGCAGTACCGTGAAGCATTAAACTACTGCGGATCCCACAGCGGCCGGGACGATGACAAATTTCATAAGGCTGGCCTGACCCCCGCGTTCCGGATCAGTATCCCTTACCCGGACGAATCCAATCTGGTCTTTCTCTGCCAGAAAATGGCGGCAGTCCCTCTTAAGGAGGAGCACTTTATCGACCCTCGGATCACGGACAAATGGTACAAAGATCACGATATGCACACCATGTATGTCGGAGAAATCATTGATACGGTAGCACGGTAGGACACCAAAATGGCGCTGCCGGATAATACCGAATTTTGAGTTTCTTCCCAAGCCATAAAAATATCCCCTGGAATCCAGTGCTTTCCAGCACATGGTTCTCCAGGGGATTATTCATTGCGCATCCTCCTTTGTTCCGTATCCTCCGGTACTCCCTCTCCAAATCTTCCACCCAGAAATTCAGCACAAATTTGTGATCGCCGTCCACATAGTGATGTCCCGGCAGATTGTCCTCATTCATGATAGCAAGACATTTGTTGTCAAAGAAAAACTCCGCAACAAAGAAGAAAATATCTACCAAGTATTCTTGGAATTTCTGCAACTGCAGGTTGCGTCCCGTCAAATCCCCCTTTTCCTATCTGCAGCCTGTGCTGATCGATTCGATGGCGACCGCTCCGCCGCGCACGATCGATACCTGCTTAAAGTTTGCCTTGAGCAGCGCAATGAGATCGTTATTGCGGTGTTCCGTCAGCGTGCTCTCTAAAATGACACTGTCGCTGTTCATATCCACCGGCTTGATGCTGCCGGAGCCTGCATTGAACACCTCCGCAATCTGAAAAAGCTTGATCCGCCCCTCGGAGTCCAGCCCCGTAACCCTGGCAAACAAAATCTCCTTCATGTGCAGCGGCACATCCGTCAGGTCGATCACCTTGATGACTTCGACCATGCGGTTCAGCTGTTTTTTGATCTGCTCAAAGGTGATATCATTGCTGGTGACGCAGATCGTCATCCGCGACACACTCTCATCCTCTGTGGTTCCGACCGTCAGCGACTGTAAATTGTACGACTTCGCTGAGAAGAGCCCTGACACCTTGGCAAGGACACCCACCTGATTCTCCACATACAGCGCAATCCACCGATTTTTCATGTCCGACATATTTGTACTCCTCCCGATCCTATTTCAGAATCATCTCACTCATGGGGTTCCCGCTCTTCACCATCGGGAGCACCAACTCATCCGCCGAGATCATAAACTCAATAATCGTCGGCGCGTCCCCGTGTGATTTCGCCTCGGCGAATGCCGCGTCAATCTCCTCCTCACGCTCGACGCGAAGGCCGTATGCTCCGTAGCTCTCAGCCAATTTCACGAAATCCGGCGTGTATTTCGGGCACTGCGCATTCGGCCCCTTGCAGTCTCCCGGACAGTTCGGGCGCTTTCTCAGACAGGTAGCGCTGTAACGCTTTCCGTAAAAAAGACTCTGCATCTGCCGCACCATGCCGAGCGACTGATTATTTAACAGGCAGATCGTGACAGCCGTCCCCTGTGTCACCGCCGTCGCCAGCTCCTGAATATTCATCTGCAGGCCGCCGTCCCCGGTGATGCACACGACCTCACGGTTCGGATTGCCGATTTTCGCGCCGATGGCTGCCGGAAGGCCAAACCCCATCGTGCCCAATCCCCCGGAGGTGATCAGCCGGCTGCCGTCATCCAGCTCAAGATACTGGGTCGCCCACATCTGATGCTGCCCCACATCCGTGACATAGATACTCTTCGGATAATTCCTGTGGATGTGCTCCATAATCATCTGCGGAGTCATCCCTTTGTCCCTCCGCATCGTCAGGGGATTCTCATTCTCCCAGATCCGGATCTGGTTCTGCCACGCCCGGTTCTTCCCCTCCTTCTTTGCGGATGCCACGCTCCATTCCAGCAGCTTCTCCAGCGCCAGATTCGCGTCCGACACAACCGGCACATCCACCACCACATTTCTGGAAATGGACGCCGTATCGGTGTCGATGTGCACGATTTTCGCCTTCGGCGCAAACTCGTTTAAGTCCCCGGTAATCCGGTCGTTAAAACGGGTTCCGACGGAAAAAAGCAGATCACACTCGCTGACAGCCTTATTGGAAGCATATTTGCCGTGCATCCCGCAGTTTCCGACATACAGCGCATGGGAGGTGGGAATCGCGCCCTTTCCCATGATTGTCGTCACCACCGGCACATCCTCCCGCTCGGCAAACTGCAGCAGCTTGTCGTTCGCTCCCGCGATATTGATCCCTCCGCCCGCGAGGATCAGCGGACGTTTTGCAGAGGTCAAAAGCTTGTATGCCTTCTTCAGCTGGCCCACATGCACTCCCGTATTGGGCTTGTAACCCCGGATATCAACTTTTTGCGGATACTCTGAGGAGCCTGCGGCAGTCTGGATATCCTTCGGGATATCGACCAGCACAGGACCGCGCCTGCCGGTGGCTGCAATGTAAAACGCCATCTTGATGATTTTCCCGAGATCCGCGCGGTTTCTGACCGTAACTCCGTACTTTGTGATACTGCGCGTCATCCCGACGATGTCCACCTCCTGAAAGGCGTCATTTCCGATCAGATTCAGGGGTACCTGCCCAGTGAAACAGACCAGCGGAACACTGTCATAGAGCGCATCCGCAAGTCCTGTGATGATGTTTGTCGCCCCCGGGCCGCTGGTCACCAGACACACTCCCACCTTGCCGGTGGATCTGGCATACCCCTCTGCCTCATGGATTAGGCCCTGCTCATGCCGGGGCAGGACAAGATTAATGCTGTCGGTCTTATACAATTCGTCAAACAGGTCCGTGACTGTGCCTCCCGGATAGCCGAAAATCGTGTCAACCCCCTCTTCCGCCAGAGCCTTAACGAACAGCTTTCTGCCTGTAATATCCATCTTTCATCCCTCCTGTGGGTCTTATGCTCTTCAACTATCTATTCTACTCAATTGCCCATGAAAAGTCCATGGGAAATTGACAAACCCCGGCAATACCTATATACTGATAGTATGAATTCCAATCGAAAACAATCCGAAAATAAACGTAACGGCCGCCAGTGGGTCCAAATTATCCTGTCATTGGCAGCTGTCGTTTTCATCTGTGTCATCGCCTATTTTATCGGACGCCCTCTGGTCAGCTTTGTCTCGGAGCCGGAGCAGTTCCGGGTGTGGGTCGAAGCCAGGGGCATTTGGGGCGTGCTCGCTTTTATGGGAATGGTGATCGTTCAGGTATTTCTTGCGATCATTCCCGGCGGCCCCTTTGAAATCGGGGCAGGCTATGCCTTCGGTGTGGTCAAGGGCACTCTGATCTGCGATCTCGCCACCACGGTTGCAAGCCTGCTTGTGTTTCTGTTTGTGCGCCGTTTCGGCGTCAAATTTGTCGAACTGTTTGTGAGCCGGGAACAGATCGAATCCGTCCACATATTAAAAAGCTCCGGGAAATCAGAGAGCATCCTGTTTCTGCTCTTTTTGATTCCCGGAACCCCTAAAGATCTGTTGTCGTATCTGGTAGGACTCTCCGATATGAAGGTATCCCACTGGATCTTTATCTGTGCTGTAGGCCGGTTTCCCGCCATCTTCCTATCTGCCCTGAGCGGAAGTGCGCTCGGCAGTGCCAACTATGGAACCGCCGTGGCCGTGTTTGCAGCACTGATTGTTCTGTATATTATCGGGCTGTTCGTTTACCGCTTCCACAACCGCAGTTCCCGCAAGACCGGCGGCAACGATCCGTCCCAGCCGAAGCACTAAACCGCTTACACCGCCACCGGACCGCCGCTCATACGCTCAAATTCAATTCCCTGCTCCGGTCCTAAAATTTTGTTCATGCAGACCTCCCGGATGTCCCCGTCCTTATCCTGCACGCGGATCACATTGACTGACACCCACTGATAATCTTTTCCCCTGCCCTTCTGATAAACCTTTGCGAAGGATTCTTTCTTTCCCTGAGCAAAAATTTTGAGCAGGTGCTCTCTGGAAAAGCTGTCTACCAATAGTCTCTGATAATTCGGATGAACGTTCTGTACCGCATAGTCAACGATATTGTCGTACACCCCGCTCCTCGGGAGCTCGTCTGCCAGAAATCCATCCTCTTTGATCATTGTGTAAGTATTTTGAGTCAGGTTTACAAGCATAATCATCGGATACGCCTCCAACACCGCCTCAAATACAGGCACAACCTCCTCCATACTGATGCCGTTTAACATTCCAGATTCTTCAACCTTGTCCCTAAGTTTCATATAATCGCCCCCTTTTGAAAAAAACCAACACCAGCCTTGTATACCTTTATTATAAATCATATTTTCTAAAATACAATAGTGAGTTAGAAATTCAGGAGGAAACCGTCTCTGGGTGCGAATGAAACTAACTGTTTTGCAGCATCCGAAAAATCAAACTGCACGTCGGCAAAACATTTTCCGGCAGACAGCCCTGCAAGGATCCTGTGATACCCCTCCACCAGACAGCAGTACCCGTCTTTTACCGTGACCGGAACAGTGCAAGACACACACAATCCCTCAAAACGCTTCTCCGACTCCCGGTATTCCTGCATCCGCCCGAAATCAAAGTCCGAAAACGGTTTTGCAGGATATAGCCCCGGTATTCCGAGTTCGATCCTTCGCCTGGTATCACCGGACTCATAGAGTTTGCAGCAGCGCACAATCTCCTGTGTAATCTGCTCCGGAGCCGCGTAAGAGGACTCGATGATGAGGTCATAATTTCCGGCGTTATAGTAGTTGATGCCATATAGATCCGCAAAGCGCTCGCTCTCGATTTGCGCGCGTTTTTTTAAGGCGGCTTTCGTGTCCTCAATGCTTTGGTAATTTTCCGCGCTGCGCGCGGCACCGCCAAAGACACGCTCCGCCGCCACGTCCGGATCGATGAGGAGAAACACCTTGAAAGAATCCGGAACAAAATGCCAGCCCAGACGGAAATCAAACACGGTGTTGTCCACTTCTTTTCCGAGCTTTGCCGTCATGCCGTCAATCTCGTCATCGATGGCAGGATCGCCCTTGACCATCTCGTTGAGTTCGACCACGGAAACTCCCCTCTGCTCCGCCACCCTGCGGAAAATATCCCCCCCGGACAACGTATCGTATCCGAGTTTTTTCAGTTCATCGCGGACAGTTGTCTTTCCGGCTCCCAGATTGCCGGTAATCGTAATATTCATGCCAGGACTCCTTTCCAGTCACACTCCCTGCCTATTGTTTTGGTAACTCTTTCTCAGCGTTACAGGAGCGCAATTCCGTGCTCCTCGCAGGCACGGACCGTCTCCTCGGGCCAGAGTGAGCACTGTACCTCCCCGATGTGTGCTTTCCGAAGGAAAAACATACAGATGCGGGACTGCCCGATTCCGCCGCCGATCGTATACGGCAGCTCTTCATCCAAAACAGCCTTCTGAAACGGCAGCTTCGCCCGCTCCGGGCAGCCTGCCTGCTCCAGCTGGGAGAGCAGAGAATCTTTGTCCACACGGATTCCCATGGAGGACAATTCCAGTTCGATATCCAGAACCGGATAGTACACAATGATATCCGCATTGAGACTCCAGTCGTCATAATCCGGCGCGCGCCCGTCATGAGGCTTTCCATCCCCCAGAGGGCCTCCGATCTGCATCACGCACACTGCGCCCTTCGCCTTTGCTATGTAGTACTCGCGCTCCTTCGGCGTGTTGTCGGGGAACATCTCCTCCAGCTCCGCCGTCGTCACAAAAAAGATGTCCTTCGGCAGAATCAGATCCACATGGTCATACTGGATCGCCACATACTGCTCGGTCTTTCGCAGGCACTTGTACACGGTGCGCACTACTTCCTTCAGGTATTCAAGAGTGCGGTCCTCTCTTCGGATAATTTTCTCCCAGTCCCACTGGTCCACGAAAATCGAATGAATGTTGTCCGTATCCTCGTCCCTGCGGATGGCGTTCATGTCTGTGTACAGACCCTCTCCCTCAGAGAAACCATACTTTTTCAACGCATAGCGCTTCCACTTTGCAAGCGAGTGTACCACCTCCGCCGTCTTTTCCTCCTGCTCCCGGATGCCGAAGGCCACCGGGCGCTCATAGCCGTTTAGGTTGTCGTTCAATCCGGTGTCCGGATCGACAAACAGCGGCGCGGAGACTCTCTGCAGATTCAGCCGCTGTGCCAGCATGCCCTGAAAGAAATCCTTGACCATTTTGATTCCCACCTGGGTATCATGAAGACTTAATTCCGATGAATAATTATTGGGTATTCGCAGCTTTTCCATAATCTTTCCCTTCTATCTAATATTCCTTCCTTATATTCCTTCCTCACTTCTTTTTTGCTTTCGATTTTTCCTGATACTGATAAGAAGGCACAATCGCCTTCACTTCCCGTTTCATGTCGGAGCCCTCCTTGTAAGCCACTTCCTTCAGCCTCACCAGATCAGCAAAGAATTTTTCGTCATCATACTCCAAAGGTTTTCCGATGAAGATTCGGTCATTCGCAGTCTTCTGCAATCCTTCCTCCTCTTTCAGACACTCCTCAAACATTTTCTCGCCCGGGCGCAGACCGGTATAGACAATCGGAATGTCCACATCAGGCTCATAGCCGGAGAGCCTGATCAGACTCCGCGCCATATCGTCGATCCGAACCGGCTCCCCCATATCCAGGACAAAGATCTCTCCGCCTCTGGCGTAGGCCCCCGCCTGCAGAACCAGCGAAACCGCCTCCGGAATGGTCATGAAATAGCGGATAATATTTTTGTCCGTCACTGTCACCGGGCCGCCCTCCGCAATCTGCTTTTTAAAAATGGGAATCACGGAGCCGTTGCTGCCCAGCACATTTCCAAAACGCACCGCTACATAGCGCGTGTCCGAGTACCGACGGTTCATCCCCTGGATAATCATCTCACAGATGCGCTTGGAAGCTCCCATGATATTGGTCGGATTCACCGCTTTGTCCGTGGAGATCAGCACCATGGTCGCAGAGCCGTTTTCGCCCGCTGCACGCGCCACATTCAAGGTTCCAAACACATTGTTCTTGATCGCCTCGTTGGGGCTGTCCTCCATAAGGGGCACATGCTTGTGCGCGGCAGCATGGAAGACGACATCCGGATGATATTTTTCAAAAATAGCGTTCACACGGTCCGTGTTTCTCACCGACCCGATCAGCACAGACAGCTTGAGCTCCGGATATTGCTGCTTAAGCTCCCGCTGCAGATCATAGGTGGTATTTTCATAAATATCCAAAATAATCAGGCGGCTCGGCTCATGCTGCGCAATCTGACGGCACAGCTCACTGCCGATCGATCCGCCGCCTCCGGTCACCAGCACGCACTTTCCGGTCAGAAATCCCATTACCTCGTCCAGATTTGTGTGCACCGGCTCTCTCCCCAGCAGGTCTTCCAGCTCAACCTCGCGAAACAGGGACACCGTCACTTCGTCGTTGACAATCTGTGTCATACTCGGCAGAATTCGCAGCTTACAGCCCGTATCCTTACAGATATCTAGAATTTCTTTTTTGCGCGCGGCAGACACATTCGTCAGCGCGATAAAGATCTCCTGCACATCAAATTTATCGACCGCCCAGGCAATCCTGTAATCGTTCCCCACGACCGGCACGCCGAGGATCCGGCTTCCGATCTTTCTTGGGTCCGCATCAATGACACACACTGCCTGATTGCTGATGTGACTGCTGTTTTTCATATCCTTGATCAGAGATGCCGCCGTACTTCCCGCGCCGATGATCATCGTATTGATCACACCTTGGCCCCTGCTTACCGTCAGGGTATTGCGCACCACGCGCACTCCGCGGTAAAAAAAGCGGCTCAGGCAGATCAGCAGCAGCAGAAAGAAACCGTACAGCACATAGTAGGAGCGGGGCATATGCCACTGGAGCATGGACATCCCCACGCACTGGGAAGCTGCCGCCATCACACACGCGCCCACCACACTGAGCATCTCCTGCACGCTGGCATACTGCCACAGGCTGTTGTAAAGCTTAAAAAGGGCAAAGATCAGGACGGTCACAAAAACATTGAGCAGCACATAGTGGCTTGCGGTTTCCACAAAAGGCGCATCTATTTTGTCAAATGAAAATTCAAATCGCGTCCACAATGCCAGAAATTCTGCCAGGCACACCGCCATGGTGTCATAGATCAACAGCAGCATGACTCTGGGTGCTTTTCCGGCGTGCTGTTTTTGTTCTCTCGTCTCTCTCATCACTCGTAATTTCCTTTAAATTTAAAATTATATCTCAGGACAGGTCAGATGAAACCCGAAATATTTCACAGCGTTGCGGTATGCGATATCTCCCACCATCCGTCCGAGGCGTTTCTCGTCCCACGGGTACTCTCCGTTCTCCACCCATGCACCGATCAAATTACACAGGATTCTGCGGAAGTACTCATGCCTCGTGTAGGAGAGAAAGCTTCTGGAATCCGTCAGCATTCCGATGAAATTTGCGAGCAGACCCAGATTTGCGAGGCTGGTCATCTGGTCGATCATCCCCTGCTTGTTATCGTTGAACCACCATGCGCTGCCCTGCTGGATTTTTCCCATGCATTCACTGTCCTGAAAACATCCGAGCACCGTTCCGATCGACGCATTGTCCGTCGGATTCAAGCTGTAGAGGATTGTCTTCGGCAAAGCGTCCTCCTCCGCGAGCGCATTCAGCAGATCCGCAAGCTGTGCGGACGGCGTGTGGTTGTCAATGCAGTCGAAGCCGGTGTCCGGCCCCAGCGTGCGAAAACGCGCTTTATCGTTGTCCCGCTTGACGCCGTAGTGAAGCTGCATTGCCCAGCCAAGGCGCTTATACTCCTTGGCGATAAACAGTAAAAATGCCGTCTTGTACTTTAGGTCCTCCTCGTAGCTCACCGGAGTACCCGCCAGCGCGCGCGCAAAAATATCCTCAATCTCCTGCTCACCGGCCGGCACATACATGGCATAATCCAGACTGTGATCGCTCGCCCTGCAGCCCATCTCATCAAAGAACGCAAGACGCTTCACCAATGCCTTTTTAAGGTCTGCAAAACTCTTGATTTCTATACCTGCGGCTTCCTGCAGACGCCGCATATATTCCCCAAATCCCGGCGAGGCAATCTTCATCGCATTCTCCGGCCTCCACGCAGGAAGTACCTGCACGCCAAAGCTGTCATCCTCGCGGATCATTTTATGATAACGCAGGTCATCCGCAGGATCGTCCGTGGTGCAAAGAAGCGTGACATTCGAATTTTTGATCAGATTCCTCGCGCTCATTCCGGGTTCCTGCAGCTTTGCATTGCAGAGCTGCCACACCTCCTCCGCAGTGTCGGAATTTAACACGCCGTGATAACCGAAATAGCGCTGCAGCTCCAGATGACTCCAGTGGTACAGTGGATTCCCGATTGCCTTTTCCAGCGTCTCGGCCCATTTTTGGAATTTTTCGCGGTCGTCCGCATCCCCTGTAATATATTTCTCTTCCACTCCGTTTGAGCGCATCTGCCGCCACTTGTAGTGATCGCCGCCCAGCCATACCTGCGTGATATTGGAAAAATGCCGGTCCTGTGCGATCTCCATCGGGCTGATATGGCAGTGATAATCCAAAATTGGCATTTTTGCCGCATAATTGTGATAGAGCGTCTTCGCCGTGTCGGACTCAAGCAAAAAGTCCTGATCCATGAATGCTTTCATAGTCCCTCCCGCACATATTTCTTCAGAGTCGCTCGAACCGCGCCCGCTCCTGCTGCAAGCTCCGCGAGATAGGTGCACACTCTGTCCGCAAGTCCTGCCTCATAGAGATCCACTCCAAAAATCTCCTTCATCCTAAGCAGCGGTCCGACCGCCGCCTCCACATCCTGCCCCGGCATAAGAGCCAGCTTTTTCGCATAGGGGCACACCGTATCCAAAAGCGGGTCGGAGCTCGGTTCAAACGCTTTTCCTTCGTCGTCAACCGCCATGAGATAGCGGATCCATCCGGCATACACCAGCGGAATCAATTTCAAGTCGTCCACATTCTTATCCGGCGCCGCAAGGTATGCCTTGATCGTCTCACCGAAACGAATCGGAAGCTTCTGCGATGTGTCGGTTGCAATCCGCTGCGGCGTGTCAGGCATAAACGGATTCGGCACGCGCACGTTGAGCACCGTGTCGATAAACTCCTTCGGATCCAGAATCCCCGGATTTACCACCACGGGAAGTCCTTCCTTGTACCCGATCGTCTTCACCAGCTCCACAAGCTCCGGGTCCTTCATCTCATCCGATATCTTCGTGTAACCCAGCAGGCATCCATACACCGCCAGCGCCGTGTGCAGCGGATTGAGGCAGGTACAGACCTTCATCTTCTCCACCTTGTCCACCGTCTCTCGGTCCGTGAAGATCAGACCGCCCTTCTCCAGCTCCGGCCTCCCGTTGGGAAAAGCATCCTCGATCACCAGATACTCGGTCTCCTCTGCATTCACAAAGGGCGCCACGTAAGTATTCTTGGAGGTAATGATCGGTTCCAGCTCCTCCACGCCGTCGTTCAACAATATCTCCTCCACCGAGGCGTCTGGACGCGGCGTAATCTTGTCAATCATACTCCACGGGAAGGAAACCTTGGTTTTGTCATTGACATAGTCCTCAAACCCCGGATCTGCCTTGCCTGTTTTCACCCACGCCTGTGCGAACGCATGGATCGCGGCGTACAGTTTATCCCCGTTGTGGGAGCAGTTGTCCGTGCTCACCAGCGCAATCGGCTTCCTGCCAGCCTGATACCGGACATAAAGGAGCGCCGCCACCTTGCCAATGTAGCTGGCAGGCTTTTCGGGTCCCGACGCAAAGTCAGCCGTCACCGCCGGGAGCTCTGTTCCCTTACCGTCCACAAGCTGATAGCCCTTCTCTGTGATCGTGAATGTCGCCATCTGCAGGGAATCCGCCGCAAAAATCTCCTTCAGCCGCCCGAACTCCGCCTCATTGTCCGAGTCGAGCGCCAGCGATTCCATGACGGAGCCCACCACGGTCTTTTCCACCGAGCCGTCGGCCTTTAAGGTCACGAGAAGATTGTAATCGTCATGCGGGCGGTTCATCTTCTCCACAATCTCATAGTCAAAGCCTTCCGCCACAATGAGTCCCCTGTCGAGGACACCCTCATTTAAAAGCCGCTGTACCACGTTGGCGTGGAACGCGCGGAACAGATTTCCCGCACCGAAGTGAATCCAGAACGGTTTTTTCTTCGTGTCAGCAAGCACCGCCGCACGGTCAAACGCCGGGAGCTGATACCCCTTTGCCTCCCACTGAGCTCGGTCCTTTAAACCTTCCTGATTGATCTTCATCCTCTCTTCGCCCCCTTGTCGATCGCTTCCCACAAACCGTTCAGATACGCTGCGCCAAGCGCACGGTCATAAAGCCCGTATCCCGGCATCGCCACCTCGTCCCAGATCATTCGTCCGTGGTCCGGGCGGATCGGACCTGTAAATCCGGTCTCATAGAGCGCCTTCATGATCTCATACATGTCGAAGGTTCCGTCGCTGGAGAGGTGCGCCGACTCCTCGAAATCAGTCGGCGAGTTAAATTTCAGGTTTCGCACGTGGGCAAAGTGAATCCTTCCCTTGAGGGAGCGGATCATATCCGGCAGATCATTTTTTAAATTTGTTCCGTAAGAACCGGAGCAGAACGTTACGCCGTTGTGCGGATTATCCACCATTTTCATCATGCGCAGGATATTCTCCTTGTTGATGATAATTCGCGGCAGTCCGAACACGCTCCACGCCGGATCGTCCGGATGAATTGCCATATTGATATCATACTCATCGCACACCGGCATAATGCGCTCAAGAAAATATTTTAAATTCTCGAAGAGCTTCTCGTCGTCAATCTTCTCGTACATCGCAAAGAGCTCCTTGACGCGCGCCATGCGCTCCGGCTCCCAGCCCGGCATGATCGTGCCATTCGTGTCTCCAGCAATGGACTCAAACATCTTCTCCGGATCTAAGG
>CAZWRT010000035.1:0-28466 GCA_964636375.1 uncultured Lachnobacterium sp.
TTCCACGCGATAAGGAATCTGCCGTTTCTCGGCACCTTATCACAGTTTTTGCATGGCTTGATGCTCGTAACTATGAAGGTACTGAATAGTTGCAAATTTCGCAAACCTGTAGGAGGCTGATCAGTGTATACGAAGAGAATTATTCCCTGTCTGGATGTGAATAACGGCCGTGTGGTAAAGGGTGTCAATTTTGTGAATCTCAGGGATGCCGGTGACCCGGTTGAGGTGGCTGCTGTCTATGATCAGGCGGGAGCGGACGAGGTGGTTTTTTTGGACATTACCGCTTCCAGCGACAGCCGTAAGACGGTGGTTGACATGGTGCGTGCCGTGGCAGAGAAGGTGTTTATTCCCTTTACGGTGGGCGGAGGAATCCGTACAGTGGACGATTTCAAGGAGATTCTCCGGGAGGGTGCGGATAAGATTGCCATTAATTCTGCGGCAATCAATACACCCGAGCTTATCGGAAATGCGGCGGACAAATTCGGAAGTCAGTGTGTGGTCGTAGCCATCGACGCGAGGCGCCGGGAGGACGGCAGCGGCTGGAATATATTTAAGAACGGAGGCCGGATCGACACAGGGCTGGATGCGGTCGAGTGGGCGATGAAGGCAAATCGACTCGGTGCGGGGGAAATCCTTTTGACCAGTATGGACTGTGACGGCACGAAAGCCGGGTATGATATGGAGCTTACACGGCTGATTGCGGACAATGTTTCGATCCCGGTGATTGCCTCCGGGGGCGCGGGGACGATGGAGCACTTTTATGATGTGTTGACTGAGGGGCATGCCGATGCGGCACTTGCCGCATCTCTGTTTCACTACAAAGAAGTCGATATTATGGATCTCAAGGATTACCTTGCTAAGCGGGGAGTGTCGGTGAGAAGATGAGCATGTTGACGAATGACTGGGCGCAGGTGCTTGCCCCGGAGTTTAAAAAAAGCTACTACCGCAAGCTCTATGAGTTTGTGAAGGAAGAATATAGCCGGGCGGTGATCTATCCTCCGGCGGATGAGATCTTTAATGCAATGCATTTCACACCGCTTGCAGATGTCAAGGTACTGATTCTCGGGCAGGATCCGTATCACAATGTGAATCAGGCGCATGGGCTGGCGTTTTCGGTGCCTCCGACGCAGAAGGACATCCCTCCGTCCCTGCAGAATATTTATCAGGAGCTGCACGATGATCTGGGACTGCGGATTCCGAATAATGGCTATTTGAAAAAGTGGGTGGATCAGGGGGTTCTGCTCTTAAACACTGTGCTCACGGTGCGCGCCAATCAGGCAAATTCGCATCAGGGGCGCGGCTGGGAGCTGTTCACGGATGCGATTATCCAGGCGGTGAACGCGCAGGAACGACCGATAGTGTACCTGCTGTGGGGACGGCCGGCGCAGAGTAAGGTTCCGATGCTGACCAACCCGAACCATCTGATTCTGACGGCACCGCATCCGAGTCCCCTGTCTGCGTATCGCGGTTTTTTCGGATGCCGGCATTTCAGCAAAGCAAACGCCTTTCTGGAGAGTCATGGGATCACGCCGGTTGACTGGCAGATTGAGGATATTTAAACTGTATATTTTTATAATTTTTTGGCAATTTTATCTTGCAATTCCAGAATGGGGATGCTATACTGAGTTTAACTATAGAGATCTGTGTAATGATATACTACAGATATTGAGCGTAAGAGCGCAGAAGTCCATATTTTATTAAGAAGGGGTGATGATTATGAGTTTCGGAATGAATAATTCAAATCTGTTTCAGGGTTTTTCATCGGGCAGCAGCGGAAACTCGAATTTCTTCTCAGATTATGCCAGCATTAAGAACGGCAGTTACGGCAGACTGATGAAGAGCTATTACGGCAAAGCGAAGAGTTCAGGTTCATCTTCATCCGGCAGCACAAGAAGTTCGTACAATATTTTAGACAAACTTTTGGAAGAGAAGAAGAACCCGAAGGTTTCCAAAGAGGTGCAGGAAGCAAACGCCAACCTGACGACGGGGATTTCAGGTCTGAAGGGTTCTCTTTCGACATTACAGAATGAAAAAACCTATACGGACTCGGACAATGGCACGAGTGCGGCGGATAAGACTTTTTCTGCGGTCAAAGATTATGTGACAAATTATAATAATCTTGTTACCGCGGCAAAGGGTTCCACATTGACGAGTAAGACATCCTACGTGGCCAATATGATGAGCAGCACGGCTGCAAATGCGGATAAGCTTGCAGAGATCGGTGTCAAGGTCAATGCAAATGGAACGCTTACTCTGAACGAAGCGAAACTGAAGGCAACGGATACCTCTAAAGTTAAGGATCTGTTTTCGAAGGATAACTACATGAGCTACGGCTCTACGGTTGCATCGCGTCTTCATTTTGCAAGTGTCGGCAGTACAACTTCTACGAAAAGCACATCCTCTGCAGACAGCACTGACACAAGCACCAAGGTAACTTCCGGCGCGGCTGGTCTTAAGGCTGACGGCAATACACTTGCATCGGATGAGTTATATGCCAAGGTAAAAGATAAGGATGGCAACGAGGATTACGATGTTGACAAAATTTTTGCTACGGCGAAGAGCTTTGTAAGTAATTACAACAAGATGTTCAACAGTGCAGAATCGAGTTCAAATTCCGGCGTAGTAGCCAATTTGTCATACATCAGAGGGAAGACGGCAAAAAATGCGGATGCGCTTAAGGAGTTTGGAATCAGTGTCGACAATAAGGGCAGATTGAATATTGACGGAGATACATTTAAGAAGTCAGATATGTCCAAGGTACAGAAGTTCTTTAAGGACTATGGCTCTTCTATTGCCTCCAATGCTTCACTTGTAGATTACTATTTGACTACGCAGGCAAGTGCTGCCAACAGTTATACAGCGGATGCAACATATAATGTACAGGGCAGTACCCGTTATGCTTCTTCCGTGTAATTAATTGATTTATAAAATGATAGAAATAATTAGGATGCGAATCAGCCAGAGATTGAACTGGAGGATTCGCATCCTTTGCTATATAGGAAAGTTCTACGAACTTCACAAAAGGAAGATTAATCGTCCTCTTCCTCGGCGGCCGTGGTGCTGTACACCTGACGCTTTCTCGCCATGACGTCGTTCTCTAAGTACTCGTCGTAAGTAGATACCTTGTCGATCATTGTGCCGTCCGGCAGAAATTCAATGATCCGGTTGGCGGTAGTCTGCACGACCTGATGGTCGCGGCAGGCGAATAAGATGACGCCCGGGAATTTGATCATACCGTTGTTTAACGCGGTGATCGCCTCCATGTCGAGGTGGTCGGTGGGTTCGTCGAAGAGCAAAATGTTGCTGCCCATAATCATCATGCGGGAGAGCAGGACCCGGACCTTCTCGCCTCCGGAGAGCACCCGCATTTTCTTGACGCCGTCCTCGCCTGCGAAGAGCATGCGCCCGAGGAACCCCCGGACGTAGGTGGCATCCTTAATCTCGGAATACTGGGTGAGCCAGTCCACAATCACATCGTCGGTGTCAAAAATCGCGGTGTTGTCTTTCGGGAAGTAGGATTGGCTGGTGGTCACTCCCCACTTGAAACTGCCCTCGTCCGGCTCCAGCTCTCCTGCAAGTATTTTAAAGAGCGTGGTCTTGGCCAGTTCGTTGCCGCCCACAAAGGCAATTTTGTCATCGTGTCCCACGATAAAGGAGGTATTGTCCAGCACCTTGACACCGTCGATGGTCTTGGAGATGCCTTCGACGGTCAGCACCTCGTTTCCGATTTCGCGGTTCGGGCGAAAATCGATGTAGGGATACTTGCGGCTGCTGGGCTTGATCTCGTCGAGCTGAATTTTTTCGAGCGCGCGCTTGCGGCTTGTCGCCTGCTTGGATTTACTGGCGTTTGCGGAGAAACGGGAGATGAATTCCTGCAGCTCCTTAATTTTTTCTTCTTTTTTCTTGTTTGCTTCCTTCATCTGGCGGACTATGAGCTGGCTTGACTCATACCAAAAATCGTAGTTGCCCGCGTAGAGCTGAATCTTGCCGTAGTCCATGTCCGCGATGCTGGTGCAGACTTTGTTCAGAAAATAGCGGTCGTGGGAGACCACAATAACGGTGTTTTCAAAGTTGATCAAAAATTCTTCCAGCCACGCGATTGCGTCGAGATCCAGGTGGTTGGTCGGCTCGTCCAGGAGCAGGATGTCCGGATTGCCGAAAAGTGCCTGCGCGAGCAGGACTTTGACCTTCACCGATCCGGGCAGGTCCGCCATGATCTGGTAGTGGTCCTCGGAGGGAATTCCGAGTCCGTTCAAGAGCGTCGCGGCATCGGATTCCGCATTCCAGCCGTCCATATCGGCAAATTCCGCTTCCAGCTCGCTGGCTCTTATGCCGTCCGCATCGGAAAAATCTTCCTTCATGTAGATGGCATCCTTCTCCTTTATAATGTCATACAGGCGTTTGTTGCCCATGATGACAGTGTCGAGAACGTTGTACTCATCGTATTTAAAGTGATCCTGCTGCAGAAAGGAGAGCCGCTGTCCAGGCGTGATTGCAATTTCGCCGCTGGTGGGCTCGAGTTGTCCGGAGAGAATTTTTAAAAAGGTGGACTTACCGGCGCCGTTGGCGCCGATGAGTCCGTAGCAGTTTCCCTCGGTAAATTTGATATTGACATCCTCAAACAAGGCCTTCTTGCCGAGACGCAGGGTGATATTGTTGGCACTGATCATGATAAAACCTCGATTGTTCAATATTTGCGGCATCTAGCACACATTTCCATTATACATAATTAAAAGAATTTTTCAATCATGATTTTCATCGGGCAGTGCGCACGACCCTGTAGTAATCATTGCGCAGGACGTAGGCGCTGAATTTGTAGCGGCGTTCTAACTCCGCCTTGGCCCATGTCAGATATTCTTCCTTCTCATCCTCTGAGAGGTCCTTTAACCATGTGGTCTGGTGATTCTTGCGGTTGTAGATGACGGTGTCTGTGACGAAGCTCTTGTCGAGGAAGATCACAAACCCTTCCGTGTCGGAGAAGATATCCCTTCCGGCGTACATTCTGGAATCGTAATCAAAACCGAACAGGTTAAGGAGCGTTGGAAGGATATCCACGGAGCAGCAAGCCTTGTCTACAGTGACATTCTGCGTCATTCCGGCATTCCAGAGGATCAGGCTGTTGCGGTAGAGATCCATGCCGCCTGAGAGATCCTTGCCTGCGAGCTCCTCATACTCCGCGTTGGACATTACGTAAGGATAGTGGTCGGCGGAGAGGCAGATGACCGTGTTTTCCAGCTTGCCAGCCTGTTCTAACTGATCAATCAGATATTCCAGAGCTTTGTCTAATTCAATATTGCAGGCAATGTAGGCTTTTGCGTTTTCGGACATGTTAAGATCGGATACGGCCTCGCGGTTTTTACTCGACATAGAGTTGCCCATAAACGTGTAAACGGCATGTCCGGACACGGTCATGTAATAGGTGTGGAAACGGTCTTCGCCGATGTACTCTGGGACGGTCCCCTGCATCATCTCAAGATCCGAGCCCGGCCACTGATTCGGGTGTTCCATAGGAAAGATCTGGCTCTCCCATGGATCGGCAGGCAGCTTGCCCAGAAGGGATGCTTTAAAATCGTACCCGAGATTGGGATGCGTCTTGTGGCGTTCGTAGTAGCTGAGTGAATTGTTGTGGTATGCGCGGGACTTTACGCCCTCCTCCGCAAAAAAGCGGGGAAGTGTGTATGCCATGTCCTTTGAGCTGCTGGTGCGCATGCTGAACTGGCCGTCTGGGATCAGGCCGGTGCAGTTAAAGTATTCGCCGTCGCTTGTGCTTGTCTGCCCAAGCGGCACATAGTAGTTGTTGAACACGAAGGAGGAGTTGACCATCTTGTAGAGTGTGGGGGTCAGCTCTTTATGGATCGCATACGGGGAAAAGCCTTCTGCGGTCAGGTAAATCAGATTGTAGTCGGCAAACATGCCGGTGTACTCGTTGCAGTTGGTTGGAGTTTCGCTTGCAATGTACTCGGCCAGCCACTTCATCTCGTTGTTTCCGGAAGAATTCTCCGCAAGTCGATTCAAGTCCAGGTCCCAGCCGTTGTGCGTGCGCTTTGGCTCTGTGATTTCGGTAGACTGAGAGTCACCGGGTTCCGTTGTCTCGGTATCGGATGTGCTGCCCTGTGTGTTCTGTGCGGACACAGGATCCCGAAAGATCGGGGGCATATCCTTCGCTTTGTCAAACAGTCCGGAAATTTCTCCCCAGACATCGCGCTGGATCATGGGGAGCAGTCCCATTTCCCGCGAAACGGACAGCGGGTCATAGAAGGAGAGGTATTTGTCTGCATTTTCACTGTCCCGCAGATTGCCGATGAGGAGAAAGATCAGGCACAGGGCGAGTCCGCCTCCGGTGGTGAGAGCCAGCAGCAGACGCTCTTTCGCGTAATGTCTTTTGGGCTTCCAGATGCCTTTTTTCCCCAAAATCGGTACTGCGACCAGAGGCAGTGTCAGAAGGATCAGCAGGGGAATTGAGTGTAAGATTCCGTCCAGAGCGACACGCCAGAAATCGGTCAGGGCATCCCCGCCGGTGATGAAAACGGCGGCAAGGCGAAGCGGCTGACGGAAAATTTTGTAGTAGACAATCTGCACGGCATAGGCGAGCCACTGCGGGATCATCATGATAAGGAAAGCGCGCTTTGCCCCTCTTTTGGAGAAACATCCGCCAATCAGGGTCTGAATGGAGGAAACGATAAAGACCATGCCCAGCAGAAACAGAGGATTGATCCCCTGAAGGCCGAAGCAGCCAAAATGATACAGCAGTTCCATATAAATTAAAATGGCAGGATATAACCAAAAATTTAACATTTTACATAGCTTCCTTTCGTCAAAATTTTCTCCATCATACATCATTTGACACAGCCTTGCAAGATCTGCCGCGGAATTTCCTCGATCTGTCAGATTTAGCAAAGTTAATCTGTCCGTGCATTTTAAAAAGTACAAAAATGATGATGGGAACGCTTGATTTTTGACAAAAAGCATCTTATATTATTGTATTAGAGACGTTTTGGTTTGATGTCTGAGTTATACGTCTGAACAAAAATCAAATAGGAGGATGAAACATGAAACGTTCAATGAAAACTATGGATGGAAATCATGCTGCCGCACATGCTTCTTATGCATTCACCGACGTGGCTGCAATCTATCCGATCACTCCTTCATCTGTCATGGCTGAGGCCACAGATGAGTGGGCTACCGCGGGACGCAAGAACATTTTCGGGCAGACCGTTCAGGTTACTGAGATGCAGTCCGAGGCCGGTGCAGCCGGTACGGTTCACGGCTCTCTGACAGCAGGTGCCCTGACCACCACTTACACGGCATCCCAGGGTCTTCTTCTGATGATCCCGAACCTGTACAAGGTTGCCGGCGAGAGACTTCCGGGCGTGTTCAATGTATCTGCGCGCTGCGTAGCCAGTCATGCGCTGAATATTTTCGGCGATCACTCCGATGTGTATGCCTGCCGTCAGACCGGTGTGGCAATGCTGTGCGATTCTTCCGTGCAGGAGGTTATGGATTTAACTCCGGTTGCACACTGTGCAGCAATTAAGGGAAGAGTGCCGTTTATCAATTTCTTTGACGGATTCCGTACTTCCCATGAGATTCAGAAGATCGAGACCTGGGATTACGAGGATCTGAAGGACATGGTGGACATGGATGCGGTGGATGCATTCCGCAAGAGCGCTCTGAATCCGAATCATCCGGTGGAGCTGGGTTCCGCACAGAATCCGGATATCTTCTTCCAGTCCAGAGAGGCATGCAACACTACATACGACAATCTTCCGGGCATTGTCCAGGAGTACATGGACAAGGTGAACGCTAAGATCGGCACCGATTACAAGCTGTTCAACTACTACGGCGCTCCGGATGCTGACCGTATCATTATCGCTATGGGCTCTGTATGCGAGACGATCGACGAGACCATCGATTTCATGATGGCACGCGGCGAGAAGGTCGGCGTGGTCAAGGTACGCCTGTACCGCCCGTTCGTCAAGGAAGCCCTCATTGAGGCAATTCCGGACACTGTTAAGCACATCGCGGTGTTAGACAGAACCAAGGAGCCGGGCTCCTTAGGCGAGCCGCTGTACCTGGATGTTGTTGCAGCGCTCAAGGGTTCTAAGTTTGATCAGGTTCCGATCACCAGCGGACGTTACGGCTTAGGTTCCAAGGACACCACTCCGGGACAGATCATCGCAGTATACAACAACACAGAGAAACAGAGATTTACCATCGGTATCAATGACGATGTGACTCATCTGTCTCTGGATATCAAGGAGAATCCGGTGACAACTCCGCAGGGGACTACAAACTGCAAGTTCTGGGGTCTGGGCGCCGACGGTACGGTAGGTGCCAACAAGAACTCCATCAAGATCATCGGTGACAACACCGACATGTATGCGCAGGCATACTTTGATTATGACTCCAAGAAGTCCGGTGGTGTGACCATTTCCCACCTGCGTTTCGGACATACTCCGATTCGTTCTACCTACCTGATCTCTCAGGCAGATTTCGTGGCCTGCCACTGTACTGCATATATTTATAAGTACAATATGGTGCAGGATCTTGTGCCGGGAGGAACATTCCTGTTCAACACCCAGTGGACGGTGGATGAGCTGGATGAGAAGCTGCCGGGTCAGGTAAAACGCTATATTGCTGAGAATAATATCAACTTCTATATCATCGACGGTGTGAAGATCGGTAAGGAGATCGGCCTTGGCAACCGTATCAACACGGTGCTCCAGTCCGCATTCTTCTCGCTGACCAAGCTGATTCCTGAGGAGGAAGTTATCAAGCTCATGAAGGATGCAGCGACCAAGTCCTACGCGAAGAAGGGCGATGATGTGGTGAAGATGAACCATGACGCTATCGACGCGGGCGCTACCGCTTACGTGAAGGTAGAGGTTCCGGAGAGCTGGAAGAACTGTGCAGACTCTGACAATGAGAAGGCACTCGGCGAGGGAAGAGAGGAAGTAATCGACTTCGTCCGCGATATCCAGTCCAAGGTCAACGCACAGATGGGTAACACAATTCCGGTATCCGTGACCATGAAGTACGAGACCGGATGGACGCCCGTCGGCACTGCAGCATACGAGAAGCGCGGTGTGGCGACAGATGTTCCGGTATGGGATGTAGAAAAATGTATCCAGTGTAACCAGTGCTCTTATGTGTGTCCGCACGCATGTATCCGTCCGGTTGCCATGACAGAGGCTGAGGCAGCTGCGGCTCCCGCCGGCATGACGATGAAGGATATGAACCAGATGCCGGGCTACAAGTTTGCGATCGTAGTATCTGCTTATGACTGCACGGGCTGCGGTTCCTGCGCGAATGTGTGCCCGGAGACCAAGATGGGCCGCGCAATTTCCATGGCATCCTTTGAGGAAAATGAGAGCGAGCAGAAGTTCTTTGACTATGCAGTGACTCTTCCGGACAAGGAGGATGTCATCGATAAATTCAAGATTAACTCTGTGAAGGGTTCTCAGTTCCGTCAGCCGCTCTTAGAGTTCTCTGGTGCCTGCGGCGGATGCGGCGAGACTCCGTATGCGAAGCTGATCACTCAGCTCTTCGGAGAGCGTATGTACATTGCAAATGCGACCGGATGCTCTTCAATCTGGGGCAACTCCTCACCGTCCACACCTTACACGGTGAACAAGGCGGGACAGGGTCCGGCATGGTCCAACTCTCTGTTCGAGGATGCGGCTGAGTTTGGTTATGGTATGCTGCTTGCGCAGAGAGCCATCCGCGACCGCTTAAAGAGCGAGCTGGATGATCTGGCAGAGAAGACCGACAAGGCGGATATTAAGGCGGCAATCAAAGAGTGGAACGACACCTTTGCTTCCGGCATCGAGAACGGTCCGGCGACCGAGAAACTGGTGGCTGCGCTGGAGTCCTGCGGATGTGATGCCTCCAAGAATATCTTAAAGGAGAAGGATTACCTCGCTAAGAAGTCTCAGTGGATCTTCGGTGGTGACGGATGGGCATATGACATCGGCTTCGGCGGTGTGGACCATGTGCTGGCATCCGGAAAGGATATCAATATCATGGTATTCGATACCGAGGTATACTCCAACACCGGCGGACAGTCCTCCAAGGCTACTCCGGTCGGCGCGATCGCTCAGTTTGCGGCGGGCGGCAAGGAGACCAAGAAGAAGGATCTCGCGGGTATCGCCATGAGCTATGGTTATGTGTATGTGGCTCACATTTCTATGGGCGCTGACATGAACCAGTGTGTGAAGGCAATTGCCGAGGCTGAGGCTTATCCGGGACCGTCACTGATCATCGCATATGCTCCGTGTATCAACCACGGCATCAAGAAGGGCATGAGCAAGGCTCAGACCGAGGAAAAGCTGGCTGTTGAGTCCGGTTACTGGTTCAACTTCCGCTATAATCCGGAGCTTGCAGTGGCCGGAAAGAATGCGTTTACTCTGGATTCCAAGGAGCCGACCGGAGATTATCAGGAGTTCTTAAAGGGCGAGAACCGCTATGCATCTCTTGCTAAGTTCAACCCGGCAAGAGCAGCAGAACTGTTCGAGGCTTCCGAGAAGAATGCAAAGGCGCGCTATGAGCACTTAAAGAAACTTGTGACTCTGTACGCCGGCGAATAAAAGACATTGATACAGTAAATGGGAGGGACCGTCTGAGGGCGGTCCCTTTTCGCGATATAATCTGTTGCGAGGAATAGTGAAGAGGCTGTAGCACTGGAAGAGATGGGGGCTGTCGGCAGCATCTCTGACGCGGTACAGGATATCAGCGGTATGGTGAGCGAGTCTTCCGACGGAATTACCGTGATCGCCCAGAAGTCCACGGAGACTGCACAGAACCCGCAGGAGGGATACCAGACACTGCAGGAGAGCCGCGCGTCAATCGATGCACTCAAAGAAATTGTGAAGAAGTTCCGGTTACAATAGCATAACCGACAACAAGGGCAGCCATCACAATGGCTGCCCCTGTTTTTTGTATGATCTGACAGATATCGAAATATTTTCTGCAGAAAACACCAATATCTTGATTGGTTTTGTGACAAAATTCGCTTATCTTGTATTTTTTTTCCTTTTACCCATTTACAAAAAATATATGAAATGATACAATAAAAATGTTAAAGTGTACGGATAAGAAAATACCGGGAGAAACAGTATGGCGGGTTTGTTGCTGGAGCTGCGCAGGCAGATACGGAATAATCGTCGCAAAAATGCGAACAATAACGGACCGAAGACATCTAAGACAGCAAATCAGAAAAATGCCCGTTCAAATGCCGATGCTGTGGTCATTGACCGGGAACCGGATCTGGAGGCTATCAAATTTATATACGAAAGGAATCTGAGTATCGTGAGCAAAGATGATATCTTATTAAAACAAATTGATGAGTTTCGTGAGCGGGCGCAGCAGCTGCAGGACATGCTTGATTCGCGGGAGTCTCAGGCAGAAGAGCTGCAGTCTCTGGTGGACGAGCGTCAGGAAAAAGCTCAGGCACTGGATCAGATCCTTAAGGAGCGCCAGGAGCAGGCCGACGGGGTTTCTCAGGAGGTGGAGCGGCATATTGACGCTCTGATTCAGAAGGTTGCGGTGCGGCTGGAACAGATCGAGTCCTCGATCAAAAATGATGTCGGGGCACAGATGGACCGTCTGGAATCATCACTGAGGAATGATGTTGGCGCCAAGATTGACCGCCTTGGAATGATGGCAGGCAACGATGTTGTCGGCGCCCAGCTGGAACAGCTGGAGGCGACGGTCAAGGCTGATTTGACTGAGAACCTGCGTGCTTCCAGACAGCAGGCGATGGATCAGACCAGAGAGATGAAAGAGGCACTCACACAGATTCAAAGTCAGCTGGATACTGCAAAGAGTGAGATTTCCGATAAGGTGCACTCGGAGACCGTGAACTGTTACCGCAATATTAAGGAGCTTTACAAGGGGATGGACGAGCGTCTGGACCGGATTAACCAGTTAAACGATGTCGAGGAATCGGTGAAGGGCTCCAAACAGTTCGGGCTGATCGCCATGATCCTCGCGATTGTGAATCTGGTGGGAATCATTGGAGTATTACTTGCGAGTATGGGAATACTTAGTATATAGTGAATGTAGTTAAAATGCAATTTCCGTTTCGGGCGTTGCATTTTTTCGTATAGCATGATAGTTGGGGGAGCATGCGAATGAACGAAAAAAAGGTCTGGATTGTCGGGCACAAAAACCCGGATACGGATTCCATCTGTGCAGCAGTTGCATATGCAAATTTGAAAAACAGGGCAGAGGAGGGGGCCGGTACGCAGGAAAAGGTGAGATACATTCCCAAGCGCGCGGGCACTGTCAGCGCGGAGACGGCCTATGTGCTGGAGCGGTTTGGAATACCGCTGCCGGAGTTGATTACGGATGTGGGTACGCAGATACGTGACATACAGATTCGAAAGACAGAGGGCATCAGCAGTCATATCTCCATGAAACGGGCGTGGGAGATGATGAAAAGCTTAAATGTGGTCACACTTCCGGTAGTCAATGAGCGGAATAAGCTGGAAGGACTGATCGTGACCAGCGATATTGCGCAGTCTTACATGGATGTGCACGACAACAATATTCTTTCTCTCTCGAGAACACAGTATAAAAATATTGTGGAGACGCTGGGAGGACGGCTTCTGACCGGCAATGAACACGCATATTTTGTCACAGGAAAGGTGGTCATCGGGCTGGGAAACTCTGAAAATGCGGCGGATATCATGGACAGCGATGACCTGGTGCTGATCGGGGACCGGGAGGAGTCGCAGCTTTTGACAATTGCCAGGAATTGCAGCTGCATGATCGTCACCAACGGCTATGACATCAGTCCGGAGGTGGTGAACGCCGCAAAAGAACGGGATGTGGTGCTGATCAGCACACCTTATGACATGTTTACGGCTGCGAGGCTGATCAATCAGAGCATTCCGGTTAAATCCTTTATGACAAAAAAGGATATCGTACATTTTCATATGGATGACTATGTGGATGAAGTTCGCGATACGATGAGCAATATCCGGCACCGGGATTTCCCGATTCTGGATGAAAACCAGAATTACGTGGGGATGTTTTCGCGGCGAAATCTTATGAATGTGCAGAAAAAGCAGCTGATACTGGTCGATCACAATGAAAAATCGCAGGCGGTCAACAATATCGAGGAAGCGGAGATCCTGGAGATTATAGACCATCACCGGTTGGGAAGCATGGAGACGATGGCACCCGTATATTTTCGGAATCAGCCCCTGGGCTGCACCTCCACGATTATCTATCAGATGTATCAGGAAAAAGGGATAGAAATTGCTCCTGAGATCGCGGGACTGATGTGCTCGGCGATCCTTTCTGATACGCTGATGTTTCGCTCTCCGACCTGCACGCCGGTGGACAGGGAGGCAGCTCTGCATCTGGCAAGGATCGCAGGTGTGGAGGCCGAGGAGCTGGCGTTGTCCATGTTCGAGGCAGGCAGTAATTACAATAATAAAACTGAAGAAGAAATATTAAATCAGGATTTTAAAATATTCTGCTCAGGAGACATCAATTTCGGTGTGGTACAGATCAGCGCGATGGGAAGAGCGGAGCTGGACAAGGTGCAGAAGCGTGTGGAGCCGAAGCTGGATTGGATGCTGGGAGAGAAGAAGCTGGATATGCTGTATATCATGTTGACCGATATTCTGCATGAGTCCACGTATCTGACCTACGCGGGAGAGAATGCGGCGCAGATCGCCGCGAATGCTTTCCATATGCCGGTGAACGAGGCGGGACTCATGCTTGAGCATGTGGTCTCGCGTAAAAAGCAGCTGATTCCGGCACTGGTGAATGCAATGGCAGAAATATAGAGACACCGATCTGCATAAAGTGTAAGATAGGCATATAGAAAAGAGAGGAAGGGGATCGCACATGAAGTTTACGAAAATGCAAGGCTGCGGAAATGATTATGTCTATGTGAATTTGTTTGAGGAGTCCATTACCGATCCGGAAAAATTGGCCGTTGCGGTGAGTGACCGTCATTTCGGCATTGGTTCGGACGGACTGATCACGATTGGACGCTCGTCTGTGGCGGATTTTCGCATGAGAATGTACAATGCGGACGGTTCCGAGGCGGGGATGTGCGGCAACGGCATCCGCTGTGTGGCGAAGTATGTGTACGATCATCATATGACCGATAAGACCGAGATCTCGGTGGAGACCGGCGCCGGCGTCAAGTACCTGAACCTCGACATACAGGACGGGAAGGTGTCTGCCGTGCGCGTGGATATGGGGGAACCGATCCTTGCGCCGGAGCAGATTCCGGTTAAGGCAGAAGGGGAAAGGGTTGTGGATGAACCGATTTTTGCGGCATGTCGTGAGTGGCATATGACCTGTGTGTCCATGGGCAATCCCCACGCGGTAATTTTTGTGGAGAATGTGGCGGAGTTTGAGCTTGAAAAATACGGCCCATTCTTTGAGAGACATGAGCGCTTTCCTGAGCGGACGAACACTGAGTTTGTTCAGGTTCATTCCCGGACGGAGGCGTCCATGCGGGTGTGGGAGCGCGGCTCCGGGGAGACTCTGGCCTGCGGAACCGGCACCTGTGCCACTGTGATGGCATGCATACTGAACGGGCTCACCGACAATCAGGTACTGGTGCATCTGCGCGGCGGGGATCTGACGATCGCGTATGATCCGGAAAGCAATCACATTTTTATGACCGGACCGGCGACAGAAGTGTTTGAGGGAAATTATTCAGAAGAAACGGCTGGTGGGATTTGAGATTTTACAGGGATGTATATTCTGTTGAATTGGATAAAATTAAATTGAGATATAATATAAAAAGGAAATATAACACAGAGATGAAACTTAAAAGTTGAATCGTGTTATAATGATTGGAGGAAGTATGAAGCTAGGGCAGATGGTAAGGGATTTCGAGTATGAGGTTTTGGCGGGATCTGTGGACACAGAGGTCACGGCGCTGGTGTACGATTCCCGCAAAGCGGGGGCGGGAGCGGTATTTGTCTGCATTTCGGGGACGGTAAGGGATGCACATGATTTCATCCCCGAGGTGGCAGAAAAGGGAGTGAGTGCAATCATTGTCGAGCGGGATGTGGAGCCTATTCCCGGAATTACATATCTGAAGGTAAATAACAGCCGCCTTGCGCTGGCATGCATGTCGGCAGCGTATTTCGGCTATCCGGCGCAGAAACTGAAAACCATAGGTATTACGGGAACTAAGGGCAAGACAACGACCGCCTATATGGTGCGCTCCATGCTGGAGGCATCGGGGATACGCACCGGGCTGATCGGTACGATCGAGTCGATCGTAGGGGATCGGCGGATTCCGTCTGCCAATACGACGCCGGAGTCCTACCGGGTGCAGGAACTCTTTGCGGAGATGATTGAGGCGGGAATGGAGGCGGTCGTCATGGAGGCCTCCTCACAGGCACTGATGCTGCACCGGGTTTCCGGCTTTACCTTCGATCTCGGCGTATTCACAAATCTGGAGCCGGATCATATCGGGGGCAATGAGCACAAGGATTTTGCGGATTACATGCACTGTAAGAGCCTGCTGTTCCAGCAGTGTAAAAAAGGCATATTCAACGGCGACAGCGAGCATCTGGAAGGGATTCTCGCGGGGCACACCTGCGAGGTGGAGACGTTTGGGCACGGGAAGGACAACGACCTGATTGCGGAGGGCGTCGAGCTCAAGAAGGACCACGGGGCGCTCGGCGTGCGCTATCATGTGAGGGGGCTCGTGAATATGGATGTGGAGGTGAATGTGCCGGGGGAGTTTTCCGTGTACAATTCGCTGACGGCCATCGCGGTCTGCCACGAGTTCGGCGTTGATGAGGAGCTTATGCAGTCGGCGCTGAAATCCGTCAGGGTCAAGGGGCGGATTGAGATTGTCCCGCTGACGAACCGCTATACGCTGATGATCGATTACGCGCACAACGCGATGGCGCTGGAAAGCCTGCTCACGACGCTGAGAGCCTATGAGCCGGGACGTCTGGTATGTATGTTTGGCTGTGGAGGGAACCGGGCGAAATCCCGCCGCTATGAGATGGGAGAAGTCTCATCAAGGCTGGCGGATATCACCGTGGTGACTTCCGACAATCCAAGGGATGAGGAGCCGATGGACATTATCAGTGATATTCTGGAGGGAGTAAAGCGCGCGGATGGCGCGTATGTGACTGTTCCGGACAGAAAAGAGGCGATCCGCTACTGTATGGACCAAGCCAGAGACGGCGATATTATTGTACTGGCGGGGAAAGGACATGAGGACTATCAGGAGATTCGGGGGGTGAAATACCACATGGACGAGAGAGAGCTGATTGCGGAGATCGTCCGGGAGAACCCGGAGATTCTCTCACTGCATCAGTAGATCCATCAGATAGGCGTACACCTCTTCTTTTTGCTTTTTCCAGTTGTCGCAGATCGCCTCGGCTTGTGCTTTGGAGTGGACGGACAGGGTAAGGTCGATAATGGGGTAGTGATTTTCAGAGAGCATGCGGGCGTGGACGGCGTACTCGTGGTTTGTGGTCATGTAATAGTCCGCCAGTGCCAGATTTTCTTTGCGCAGCTCTTGTTTGTTGTCGAAAAAGTATTTGTTTACATCCTCGCGGATTCCTTCGTTGATCTTATCGCTGAGGGCCTCCAGCGTCACACGGCCTTTTGGGGTGATCGAGTAACGGGTGTCGGTGCGAGTGGACTGGGAGACAATCAGAGCGGCATCCTCCAGATCCCAGAGCGCCTCCTCCACGCGGAAATAGTAGTAGGTGTATTCAAGCTGCATAAAAAAATTTACAATTTGAAAATTCGTGAGAGGAAATTCCGCCTTGCTCAGTATATATAAAATTGTGAGTTTATAAATGGTAAAAGGTGCTGCCATAATGCGGAATCTCCTGCTCTGAAACTATTTCTTAATGTTAGATTTAACAGCTGCGCTAACAACTTCGGCAACTCTCGGGTCAAATGCCTCCGGCATAATAAAATCATCATTTAATTCTTCGTCAGACACAAGATACGCTAAAGCATTTGCCGCGGCAAGTTTCATCTCCTCTGTGATCTGGGAGGCATGTCCCTCCAGCGCGCCCTTGAAGATGCCCGGAAAGGCGATCACGTTGTTGACCTGATTCGGGAAGTCGCTTCGCCCGGTTCCGACGATTCGGGCGCCGGCAGCCTTCGCCGCGTCCGGCATGATCTCCGGCACGGGGTTTGCCATTGCAAAGAGGATGGAGTCCTTATTCATGGAGGCGACCATCTCCGGCGTTACAATGTTGGGAGCGGAGACGCCGACGAAGATGTCCGCGTTTTTCAGTGCGTCGGCGAGAGTGCCCTTTGCGTGTTCCAGATTGGTGACCTCTGTCATCTTTTTCTGCATCCAGTTCAGGTTTGGATAGTCCGGCCCGATAATACCCTCCCGGTCACACATGGTCACATGGACAAATCCGTAGGTAAGGAGCAGGCGGGTGATCGCCACGCCTGCGGAGCCGGCTCCGTTCACGACAACGCGGCAGTCCTCCTTTTTCTTTCCGGTCAGGCGCAGCCCGTTGATGATGCCCGCGAGCACAACGATTGCGGTGCCGTGCTGGTCGTCGTGGAAGACCGGAATATCCAGCATTTCCTTTAAGCGCTCCTCAATTTCAAAGCAGCGGGGGGCGGAGATGTCCTCCAGATTGATCCCGCCGAAACCGGGGGCGATATTCTTAACTGCCTGAATGATCTCCTCGGTGTCCTGTGTGTCGAGACAGATGGGGACGGCGTTCACATTGCCGAATTCCTTGAAAAGTACACATTTCCCCTCCATGACGGGCATGGCGGCGTAGGGACCGATGTTGCCGAGGCCGAGGACGGCGCTTCCGTCCGACACCACGGCGACAGTGTTTGCTTTCCATGTGTAAGTGTATGCGGCAGACGCATCCTCCGCGATGACTTTGCAGGGCTCTGCGACCCCGGGAGTGTAGGCGATCGCGAGATCCTCTCTTGAATTGACTTTTGACTTGGCGACGGTTTCCAGTTTACCGTTCCATTCCCTGTGGCATTGCAGTGCTTTTTGATCCATGATGGTTTTTCTCCTTAGCTTCATGATACAACGGATTGCAGCTCCCGCAATCCCTCGCCTGCCTTTGTGCAAGCACAGGTAAGCGGGGGATTGTGACCCTTGTATCATCACGATATCACTCTTATTCTTACAAATCAAGTGAAAAGTGATTGACAATTTTAAAATGGTATGGTATTGTGACAAATATGAATATTTTCATGTTACCGGCACTTTAAGAGGTGCCACAGTTTTAGAGAAATCGGAGGAAATTTAGTTATGCAGGGAACAGTTAAGTGGTTTAATGCAAAGAAGGGCTACGGATTCATCACAGCGGATGACGGCAGCGAGGTATTCGTTCATTTTTCGGCTTTGAAGATGGACGGATTCAAGGAATTGAAGGATGGCGAGAAAGTGGAGTTTGAAGTCACAAGCGGCGAGAAGGGTCCGCAGGCTGCGAATGTTACACGCCTTGCTTAGAATTGTATAGATTCCATAAAACCAGAAAGACTATCACTGATGTGTGATAGTCTTTTTCAGTCGAAGACTTCTAATGGCGAAAATTCAGCATGACAGAAAGGAAGCATATGAGCAGATTACAGATACCGGGATATGAATTATTAGAGGAGCGCAGCCTGCAGGATATCTCCTCCACAGGATATATTCTGCGCCATAAAAAGAGCGGCGCGAGAGTGTGCATCATTTCCAACGGGGATGACAACAAGGTGTTTTTCATCGGCTTTCGCACGCCGCCGGAGGACGAAACCGGAGTGCCGCATATCATTGAGCACACGACACTGTGTGGATCAGAGCACTACCCGGTGAAAGATCCATTTATCGAACTGGTAAAGGGATCACTCAACACATTTTTGAACGCGATGACCTACCCGGAGCGCACGCTCTATCCGGTGGCGAGCTACAATGATCAGGACTATCGGAATCTGATGGCTGTGTATATGGACGCCGTGTTCCATCCGAACATTACGAAGTACCGCGAAATCTTTATGCAGGAGGGCTGGCATTACGAGCTTGAATCAGAGGAGGGGCCGCTGACAATCAACGGCGTGGTCTACAACGAGATGAAGGGAGCGTACTCATCGCCGGATGAGGTTCTCTCGACTGCCATCCAGCAGACTCTGTTTCCGGACAATACCTACAGTAAGGACTCCGGCGGCAATCCGGATCACATCCCGGAGCTGACCTACGAGGCGTACCTTAATTTTTACCACAAATATTACCATCCGTCGAATTCCTACATCTATCTGTATGGGGATATGGACATTGAGGAGCGGCTGGCATGGATGGATCGGGAGTATCTGAGCAAGTATGAAAGCATGGAGGTTAACTCCGAGATCCTGCTGCAGAAACCATTTGAGCGGATGGTATACCGTGAAAAGAGTTATCCGATCATGGACGATGAGCCGCTGGAACACAACACCTACCTGTCTTACAGCAAGGTTGTCGAAGCTGTTTTAGACCGTGAACTGTATCAGGCGCTTGATGTTCTGGACTATGTGCTGGTGAGCGCGCCGGGCGCTCCGGTGAAAAAGGCATTGATCGATGCGGGCATCGGTGAGGATGTCTACGGCTCCTACATGGACGGGATGAGGCAGTCCATCTTCTCCTTCGTCGCGAAAAACGCGCAGCGCGAGGATGAGGCGAGGTTTGTTTCCATTATTGAGGATACCCTGCGTGCTCTGGTGAAGAACGGTCTGGACAAGGACGCGCTCCTCGCCGCGATCAACAGTGCGGAGTTTCGGTTCCGCGAGTCGGATTACGGGCGTTTTCCCAAGGGGCTTCTCTATGGCTTGCAGTGTATGGAGAGCTGGGTATTTGATGAAAAGCAGCCGTTTCTGCATCTGGAGTGCCTGGATACACTGGCATTTCTGCGAGAGCAGATCGGAACCGGATATTTTGAGAAGCTGGTGCAGACCTGTCTGCTGGACAACGCGCACGGCGCGGTAGTGACCGTCTACCCGGAGCGCGGGCTGAACAAAAAGAATGAGAAAGCGCTGGAGGAGCGCCTTGAAAAACAGCTTGCGGGTATGAGCGCGGAGGAAAAGCAGGCGCTCATTCAAGAGACGAAGCATCTGCATGAGTATCAGGAGGAGCCGTCCTCGGAGGAGGATCTCCGGAAGATTCCGATGTTGAAGCGCGAGGATATGAAGCGCGAGGCGATGCCATTTTCCAATATTGAAGAAACCCTCAGCGATATCGCGGTGGTGCGCCATGAGATCGAGACCAGCGGGATCGATTATATCACGCTTCTCTTTGATGTGGCGGATATCCCTCAGGAGGATGTGCCGTATCTGGGGCTGCTCAGGAGCATTCTGGGCTATGTGGACACCGCGGAGCATGATTATACAGGGCTGGCGAACGCAGTAAATATCTATACCGGCGGGATCAACTGTGCCGTCAATGTCTATCCGAGCGTGAAACATGAGGGGCAGATGGCGGTGTGCTTTGAAGTGAAGGTGAAGGTACTGCACAGTCAGATCGGGCAGGCCGTCAAGCTGACGGACGAGATTCTGAGAACCTCAAAACTGACGGACCACAAGCGCATCGGAGAAATTATCGCGCAGGTGAAGTCCAGACTTCAGGTGAATCTGAGCAGCAGCGGCAATTCCGTCGCTTCGATGCGGGCACTGTCTTACCAGTCTGCCTATGCCTTTTATCAGGACGCCACATCGGGCATTGCCTTTTACCGTCTGATCCGGGAGCTGGATGAGCGGATGCGGACAGAACCGGAGCGTGTGGAGCGCAAGCTGAGTGAAATGATCGGACGGATTTTTACCCGCGCAAGGCTTACGGTGAGTTACACCGGGGAGGAGCAGGCATATAGGGAGACCGGGCCGATGCTTGGAGAATACCTTGGCAGACTGCCGCAGGGCGAGGCTGCGTCCGGCCGGGCAGAGCTGGTGCTGAGCAAGAAAAACGAGGGCTTTACCGATGCCTCGCAGATCCAGTACGTTGCGCGCGCCGGCGATTTCAAAAAACACGGTTTTTCCTATACGGGAATGCTGAAAATATTAAAAGTAGTTTTAAATTATGACTATCTATGGACAAATATTCGTGTGGTCGGAGGGGCCTACGGATGCGGGAGCAACTTTCTCAGGACGGGAGAGGGCTATTTTGCCTCGTACCGGGACCCGAATCTTGCAAAGACGAACGAGGTGTATGAGAACCTTCCGGAATATATCCGTTCCTTTGACGCGGATGAGCGCGATATGGCAAAATATATCATCGGAACCTTCGGCGCGCTGGATACTCCGCTGAATCCGGAGGCAAAGGGGGCACGCTCCATGGCTGCACTCCTGGAGGAGCTGACCTATGAGGATATCCAGAAGGAGAGGGAGGAAATTCTTGCGGCGGAGCCGAAGGATATCCGTGCACTCGCGGATCTGATAGCCTCCGTGCTCTCGGACGGATGTCTGTGCGTGATCGGCAATGAGAACGCGATCACGGCGGAGTCCGCGATGTTTGGGGAAATCCGCGGATTACTGTAGCAGACAGAGGAGTTTATTATGGAAGAACAATTGAAATCCGGCTTTGTGACAATCATCGGGCGTCCGAACGTCGGGAAATCCACACTGATGAACCGCCTGATCGGGCAGAAAATCGCGATCACTTCCAACAAGCCGCAGACTACCAGAAACCGCATCCAGACTGTGTACACGGAGCCGGGGAAAGGGCAGATCGTGTTTGTAGATACGCCGGGCATCCACAGGGCGAAAAACAAACTGGGCGAGTATATGGTGAACGTGGCGGAGCATACGCTGGGCGAGGTGGATCTGATCCTCTGGCTGGTGGAGCCGGACACGTTCATCGGGGCGGGGGAGCAGCATATCGCCGAACGGTTGAAAAAGGTGAAAACGCCGGTGATCCTGATTATTAATAAGATGGATACGGTGCAGAAGGATAAGGCTCTGGAGTGTATGGATGCCTACCGCAAAATCTATGATTTCGCGGAAATTATCCCCACCTCGGCGCTGCGCGGCAAAAATATGGATGAAATTATTAATTCTATATTTAACTATATGCCGTACGGACCCCAGTTTTACGATGAGGACACCGTGACGGACGAGCCCCAGCGCGCCATCTGCGCGGAGATCGTCCGCGAGAAGGCATTGCACGCGCTCTCGGACGAGGTGCCGCATGGCATCGCTGTGGTGATCGAGCGGATGAGTGAGCGGGATGACGGTATGTTTGACATCGATGCGAGCATTGTCTGTGAGCGGGACTCCCACAAAGGAATCATCATAGGAAAGAGCGGCAGCATGCTCAAAAAAATCGGTACAAACGCCCGCTGTGAGATGGAAAAAATGCTCGGAGCGCGGGTGAACTTAAAGCTTTGGGTGAAGGTGAGAAAGGACTGGCGGGACAGTGAACTGATGCTTAAAAATTTCGGATATCGCGAGTAATGTGCTGTCTTTTCCATTTTTTCTCGGGAATAGTTCCGGGGAGCATTGCAGATTCTAATGACTGTGAGGAACATCAGACTGATGACAGTGAGGGGGAGCTGCAATGGAGAAAAGCTGGGACGATTTCTGGGCGTCCGGAAAAGTTACGGATTATCTGAGCTACCGAAACGCGTTGGCGGATCGGGAGGAAACGAACAGGGAAAACGATGACAATGGGACAGCCGGTGAAAGTGATGGGCATAGTACTTTCAGCTATGTCCATCGGTGATTATGACAAGAGAATAACGATACTTACGAGAGAACGGGGGAAGATCACTGCCTTTGCGCGCGGGGCCAGAAGGCCCGGCAGCCAGCTCATGGCGGCGACCGATCCCTTTTCTTTCGGGGAGTTTGAGCTGTTCGAGGGGCGCAGCTCCTACAATGTGACCCGGGCCAGCATTCAGAACTATTTCCGTGAGCTGGTGGCTGATCTGGAGGCCATGACCCTCGGCTTTTATTTCATGGAATTCGCGGATTACCTGTGCCAGGAGAACAGCGATGAGCGGGAGATGCTGAAGCTTCTCTACCAGTCTATGCGGGCACTGGAAAGCCCGCGGTTTGAGAGGGCGCTGGTGCGCGCCGTATTCGAGCTGCGCGCTATGGCAATCAGCGGAGAGGGGCCGAACGTTTTTTCCTGCATGAAGTGCTCTGGAAAAGAAAATCTCACACTGTTCTCGGTGCGAAGGGGCGGAATGTTCTGCAGCAGCTGCGAGGCGGATGTGCCGGGGCGCAGGATTTCTGATTCCGCCCGCTATGCCATGCAGTTTATTATTTCGACACCGGTGGAGAGACTGTACACCTTTTCCCTGACAGAGGAGGTGCTGCATGAACTCACCATGCTTGTGAAAGAGTATATGAGCTGCTATCTGCATCACGAGTTCAAATCACTTTCCGTCTGTCTTACAGATGTCGGGAAAAATGGTTGAAATTGACATACGGACAGTGTATAATATTTTGGACAAAAAGAGAGGAGGGGAGTATCCACCATGCGAAAAGCGATAAAAATGACGCTTGTACTGCTGTTGTGCGCAGGACTGTTGTCCGGGTGTGGAAAGACGACCTACGAGACAGAACACAGCACGGTGTTCATACGAAAGGATGGAACGGTCATCTCTACGGACGTGGAGGATTTTGATGTAAATACATATGATGAAGATGGATTAAGGCGCTATGTTGAAAACGCGATTGCAGCCTATAACCAGTCGGGTGACGAACTTGTCCATTTGGAGAACCTCACGGTCGCAGAGGGAAAGGCTACGCTTGTGCTCGCCTATGCTTCCGCGGCGCACTATGCGGCGTTCAACGGAGTAGAGCTCTACACCGGGCTGGTGTCGAATGCGCTCTCGGACGGTTATTCTTTTGACGCAGAATTTGCGGACGTGAGAAACGGGAGTCCTGTGGAATGCCGTGTCAGTGATTTCATCGGGAGCAACTATCAGGTCGCGATCATCCGGGGGACGGATATCAATGTCAGTGTCCCGGGAACGATTGTGTATCTGTCGGCGCAGAATACCTCTTTTGAGGACAAGAGCACAGTCGCAATCCGGGAGGGGACAAATCTTCTGGGCAAGACAGAGGTCACTCCGGATGACAAGGACAAGGATTCGGAGAAGGAAACGACTGAGTCTCAGGATACGGAGGAATCACAGTCGGATGAGGACGATATGCCGGCGATCGACGAGGATATCCTCTCTGTCGAGGAGAATACCGAGGTGTTCTTCGAGTTCGGGGGTGATGCATCTCAGCCGGACAGCGAGGACCATTCGCGTGGCGGAGCGGAGGATACGGGATATACCTATATTATTTACAAAACAAAGCGATGAAAGTCACAAGGTCAAAGCAGCATGTGATTGTATCAAATGCAGCTTTTGACCTTGACATTATTATTATGTAAAGAATTGAGCGAGAGGAGATACATATGGAAAAGACAATGGACAAGATCGTACAGGTGGCAAAGGCGCGGGGGTTCGTATATCCGGGCTCAGAAATCTACGGCGGTCTGGCGAACACCTGGGACTACGGCAATCTGGGTGTGGAGCTCAAGAACAATATTAAAAAGGCGTGGTGGCAGAAATTTGTGCAGGAAAACCCCTATAATGTGGGCGTGGACTGCGCAATCCTGATGAATCCGCAGACCTGGGTGGCGAGCGGTCATTTGGGCGGTTTTTCCGATCCGCTGATGGACTGCAGGGAGTGCCATGAGCGTTTCCGCGCGGACAAACTGATCGAGGATTATGCAGAGGAGAATCACATTGACCTTGGAGGTTCCGTCGATGGATGGACGAACGAGGAGATGGTGGACTATATTGATAAGCACAATATCCCCTGCCCGACCTGCGGCAAACATAATTTTACGGATATACGCCAGTTCAACCTGATGTTTAAGACCTTTCAGGGTGTCACAGAGGACGCAAAAAGTACCGTTTATTTAAGGCCGGAGACAGCACAGGGAATTTTTGTCAATTTCAAGAATGTTCAGAGAACTTCAAGAAAGAAGCTTCCGTTTGGCATCTGCCAGATCGGAAAATCCTTCCGAAATGAGATCACGCCCGGCAATTTTATCTTCCGTGTGCGCGAATTCGAACAGATGGAGATGGAATTTTTCTGTGAGCCGGGAACGGATCTGGAGTGGTTCCAGTATTGGAGGGGCTTCTGCCGTGACTGGCTGTTGTCACTGGGAATCAAGGAGGAGGAGATTCGCCTGCGTGACCATTCGCCGGAGGAACTGTGTTTCTATTCCAAGGCGACTACGGACTTTGAGTTCCTGTTCCCCTTCGGCTGGGGTGAGCTCTGGGGCGTGGCGGACCGTACCGATTATGACCTGACCCAGCACCAGAACACTTCCGGTGAGGATCTGAGCTATTTTGACGACACCAAAAACGAGAAGTATATTCCGTATGTCATTGAGCCGTCGCTGGGGGTGGAGCGTATGCTGCTCGCACTCCTGTGTTCCGCTTATGACGAGGAAGAGATCGGCACGCCTGAGAAACCGGACGTGCGAACCGTATTCCATTTTCACCCGGCCATCGCACCGGTGAAAATCGGTGTGTTGCCGCTGTCCAAGAAACTGAACGAGGGTGCGGAGAAGATATTTGCCCACCTGTCTAAAAGATACAACTGTGAATTTGACGACAGGGGAACCATCGGCAAGCGCTACCGCCGTCTGGACGAGATCGGCACGCCTTTCTGCGTAACATACGACTTTGACTCCGAGGAGGATCATGCGGTGACCGTCCGCGACCGGGATACCATGGAGCAGGAGCGCGTGAAGATTGACGAGCTGGATGCGTACTTCGCGGAAAAATTCGCATTTTAAAAATTGGTTGATATTTACAAATTTTATGATAAAATGAATAGTGTGCGGCTTGTCCGCACCGGTGGTGTACAGTGCGGAGAATCTATGATTTTTCGTTCAAAACTAATAAAAAAATAGGAGGAATTGAAAAAATGGCGAACAAGTGGGTCTATATGTTCAGTGAAGGTGACATGTCGATGCGTAACCTTCTCGGCGGCAAGGGCGCCAACCTTGCGGAGATGTCCAGCATCGGTCTTCCGGTACCGCAGGGCTTTACCATCACGACAGAGGCATGTACTCAGTATTATGAGGACGGCCGCAAGATCAATGATGAGATCATGGCTCAGGCTATGGACGGCGTGAAGAAGATGGAGGAGATCAACGGCAAGAAGTTCGGCGACCTCAAGAATCCGCTTCTGGTTTCCGTTCGTTCCGGTGCGAGAGCTTCCATGCCGGGTATGATGGACACCATCTTAAACCTCGGTCTGAATGACGAGGTAGTTGCCGCAATGATCGCAGGCAACTCCGATCCGAAGTTTGAGAGATTCGTGTACGACTCTTACCGTAGATTCATCCAGATGTTCTCGGATGTAGTTATGGAGGTTGGCAAGAAGTACTTTGAGCAGCTCATTGACCAGATGAAGGAGAAGAAGGGCGTCCAGTTCGATATAGACCTGACCGCTGCAGATCTGAAGGAGCTGGCAGAGCAGTTCAAGGCAGAGTACAAGAAACAGCTTGGCAGCGACTTCCCGTCCGATCCGGTAGAGCAGTTGAAGCTCGCCATCGAAGCGGTGTTCCGCTCTTGGGATAATCCCCGCGCAAACGTGTATCGCCGTGATAACGATATCCCGTACTCCTGGGGTACCGCTGTCAACGTAATGCCCATGGTATTCGGTAACCTGAATGAGGAGTCCGGCACCGGTGTTGCGTTTACCCGTGATCCGGCAACCGGCGAGAAGAAGCTCATGGGAGAGTTCCTGAAGAACGCTCAGGGCGAGGACGTAGTGGCCGGCGTTCGTACTCCGATGCCCATCGCGCAGATGGAGCAGGAGTTCCCGGAGGCATATGAAGAGTTCGTCAAGGTATGTGGGATCTTAGAGAACCACTATCATGACATGCAGGATATGGAGTTTACCGTAGAGAACAAGAAGCTCTACATGTTACAGTGCCGCAACGGCAAGAGAACCGCTCAGGCGGCGCTCAAGATCGCATGCGACCTGGTAGATGAGGGACACAAGACAGAGGCTGAGGCGGTTGCAATGATCGATCCGCGTAACCTCGACACGCTGCTTCACCCGCAGTTTGACGCTGCCGCCATCAAGGCTGCAACTCCGATGGGCAAGGGCCTTGGCGCTTCACCGGGAGCTGCCTGCGGTAAGATCGTATTTACCGCGGAGGATGCTGAGGAGTGGGCTGCAAGAGGCGAGAAGGTTGTATTGGTTCGTCTTGAGACCTCTCCGGAAGACATCACCGGTATGAAGGTATCTCAGGGTATCCTGACTGTCCGCGGCGGTATGACCAGCCACGCAGCCGTGGTTGCCCGCGGTATGGGAACCTGTTGTGTATCCGGATGCGGCGACATCGCTATGGACGAGGAGAACAAGAAATTCACACTTGCCGGCAAGGAATTCCACGAGGGAGATTACATCTCCATCGACGGTACTACCGGAAATATTTATGACGGACAGATCGCTACGGTTGACGCTAAGATCGCCGGTGAGTTCGGCCGCGTAATGGCTTGGGCGGACAAGTACCGCAAGCTGAAGGTCCGCACTAACGCAGACACCCCGGCAGATGCAAAGAAAGCACGTGAGCTGGGCGCAGAGGGAATCGGTCTCTGCCGTACCGAGCACATGTTCTTCGAGGAGAGCAGAATTGCGGCATTCCGCGAGATGATCTGCTCCGATACAGTAGAGGAGAGAGAAGCAGCCCTTGAGAAGATCCTTCCCTATCAGCAGGGAGACTTCAAGGCACTGTACGAGGCTCTGGAGGGATGCCCGGTTACCATTCGTTTCCTGGATCCGCCTCTCCATGAGTTCGTTCCGACCGAGGAAGCTGACATTGAGAAGCTGGCGAAGGCTCAGGGCAAGTCCGTTGAGACAATCAAGAACATCATCGCAGGACTGCACGAGTTCAACCCGATGATGGGCCACAGAGGCTGCCGTCTGGCTGTCACCTATCCGGAGATCGCCAAGATGCAGACCAAGGCTGTAATCCGTGCGGCAATCGAAGTTCAGAAGGCACATTCCGACTGGAACGTTAAGCCGGAGATCATGATCCCGCTGGTTGGCGAAGTCAAAGAGCTGAAGTATGTTAAGAATGTGGTTGTAGAGACCGCTGACGCTGAGATCGCGGCAGCAGGCGTAAAGCTTGAGTACGAGGTTGGAACGATGATCGAGATCCCGCGTGCGGCGCTCACTGCTGACGATATTGCGAAGGAAGCTGACTTCTTCTGCTTCGGTACGAACGACCTGACGCAGATGACCTTCGGTTTCTCCCGCGACGACGCAGGCAAGTTCCTGAACGCTTACTATGACACCAAGATTTTCGAGAATGATCCGTTTGCAAAGCTTGATCAGACTGGTGTCGGCAAGCTGATGGAAATGGCGATCAAGCTCGGCAAGCCGGTGAATCCGAAGCTTCACATCGGTATCTGCGGCGAGCACGGCGGAGATCCGTCTTCCGTAGAGTTCTGCCACAAGATCGGACTGGATTATGTATCCTGCTCACCGTTCCG